>NZ_PNFF01000001.1:605145-952791 GCF_028888695.1 Bacillus methanolicus
GTTATCTCCATGACAGGCGGAAATCCGGCACCTATTTTTGAACAATTGAAAGGAACGAATATAAAAAAACTTGTACTTGTTGCTGCAAAGAGACAGGCACAGAAAGCAGAAGAGCTGGGTGCTGATGCCATTATGGTAGTTGGACATGAAGGAGGCGGCCACCTCGGCAGAAATGATATTGGAACGATGGTTCTCGTTCCTCAAGTTGTCGATGCAGTCAGTATTCCAGTCATTGCATCTGGTGGAATTGGCGACGGAAGAGGACTTATGGCTGCACTCAGTCTTGGGGCAGAAGGAATTGAAATGGGCACAAGATTTATTGCAACAAAAGAATGTGTCCATGCACATGTAAAATATAAAAAACAGCTGGTAGACGGTACGGAAAATGATACGGTTGTTATTAAGAGGTCTTTAGGTGCTCCTGCAAGAGCCATCTTAAATTCATGGACTGAAAAGATTTTAGAAATTGAAAAAGAAAACGGAGGCTATGAAGCATTAAAGGACTATATAAGCGGAACAGCGAACAAACGATTTATATATGAAGGAAATATAGATGAAGGTTTTGCATGGGCAGGTCAAGTTATGGGGCTGATTAAAGACATTCCATCAGTTAAGGAGCTTATTGATCGGATGATTCGGGAAGGAGAAGAAATCCGTAAACGGTGGATTGATTAAACCGATTTAAAAAAGGTTCTTTTCGAGCAATATAAATATAGATTTACAAAATGCCTGACAACAGGAGTGTTGAAATTGGAATATCATTATCCGATTGATTATGATTGGTCCACGCAAGAAATTGTGGATGTAATTAAGTTTTATGAAGCTGTGGAGAAAGCCTATGAAAAAGGGATAAACCGCGACGAACTGCTTAATGCTTACCGACGTTTTAAAGAAATAGTTCCAGGAAAGGCCCAAGAAAAAAAGCTTTGCGGTAAATTTGAGGAATTGAGTGGCTACTCACCTTACAAAACTGTGAAAACTGTCAGAGAGGCGAATTCAGGGGAAATGATAAGAATGAGATAATTGAATAAACAAAGACAAGCGGGGAAAATACTCCATCACGGTTTACGCTAATGAATAGAGGGGTATTAGTATTATATAATCAACTTGTTGAAATCAAAAAAATTACCCGCTTGTAATTTTTTTAATTGGTAAAAAAGAAAAAATTGTTGCAACTAAAATGGATAGCTCATAATATAATAGTAAAAATAATCAGAAAAATTATTTCTTGAAAAAATGGAAGGGGTGTTTTTTCATGAAGCAATTAATAAATTCGTCAAGGAAGAAAAATAGAGATATGGAAAGAACAGCCGTTTTAAGGCTGGAAATGGATTATGAACTGGCAACGCTTTTTGAAGCTATAAATGAGAAAAATGAAGAAAAGAAGAATGAATGCAAGAAAAATCTGGAAAATATTAGACGGGAATTGCTCAAACTTAAGGCTTTATAAATACTGTCCGAAAAAGGAGTACATGTAAAGGGAAATGAGACAACAAAATAAGCGGCTGAAGTGTTAAAAACGAACTCCAGAATGAATATGGGGGTTCGTTTTTGTTTTCATGAATAATGTACAGGATGAAAGAAAAACAAATGATTATTTGGTTAGCCGGAAAATATAAAACTTGAAAGGTTCAATTATTTCCATTAAGCTTTTAGTAAATTTATGTGTCAATAATGATAAAGTTCTGACTTAATATGGAGCAGTTTCGTGTGACAGTTTTCTTTATTGGAGGATTAATATGACGAATTGGAAAGAAATTGATGCAAATGCAAAAACATGGATAAAAGAAGCAGGAGAAAGAATAAAGAACTCTTTTCCAAAAACATTAGATATTCAGGCAAAATCAAATCCTAATGACCTTGTTACTAATATTGATAAGGAGACAGAACAATTCTTTATTACAAAGATAAAAGAAACATATCCTGACCATTACATATTAGGAGAAGAAGGATTTGGCGATAAGCTGAATAATGAATCGGGAATCGTTTGGATTATTGATCCGATAGACGGAACGATGAACTTTATTCATCAACAGAGAAATTTTGCTATTTCTGTTGGAATTTATGAAAACGGCTCCGGCAAAATCGGATTAATTTACGATGTTGTCCATGATGAACTGTACCATGCATTTAAAGGCGAAGGTGCTTATATGAACGGAAAACCCCTTCCCCGCCTCGAGGAAGTATCTGTTTCTGAAGCGATTATTGGAATAAACGCCACATGGATTACGCCAAACAAAAGAATCGATCCTAAATATCTCGCAGCACTTGTTAAAGATGTGAGGGGAACGAGGTCGTATGGATCGGCTGCACTGGAAATTACATATGTTGCTACGGGAAGGTTGGACGCTTATATTTCTTTACGCCTTGCTCCCTGGGATTTTGCAGCAGGCATCGTGATTATTGAAGAACTTGGTGGAGTTGTGTCTTCATTGAGAGGCGAACCGATTAATATTATGGAAAAAAGCTCCTTGTTTGTCTCTAAACCCGGACTCCATGGCACGATTATGAAAAAATATTTGCGGAACGGGAATTGGTAAATAACAGAAAAAGACACAGTGAACACAAATTGAATATGTGCCGCCCTTTACAATCAAAGAGGCTGAGGGTCAGACCCCTCCAATGAAATAAAACCATCCTATAATTTTGTCTTTGTTGGAAGGTGTCAGACCTCAAAGAGTCAGCCTCTTTTCATTTTACAGCTCTCCTTTTTCTCTCATTTTCCGTTTCGTTTTAAAACCGAACCCCATGACAAACACCAGCAGCACGAACGAAGCGCTGGCCCCAGCCACGCTTCGTTCTGCAATGGAAATCCCGATCCCCATAATGCAAAAAGCTGCCGCAAAAGCAAACATTAAGAAAATCCATTTAATCTCTTTCAAAAAAGTTTCCTCCTCTGGAAAATACGAATCCATTTCTTGTTATTTTACATAAAATCTCTTTTAGTTTCTAGTAATTCTTGTGTTATAATATGTTAGTTATAATAATAATAAAAACACTTAATTATGTAATTACAGGCAGGAGTGACCTATTTGAAAATACGTGAAGATATAAGAAACATTGCGATTATTGCCCACGTTGATCATGGAAAAACAACGCTTGTTGACCAGTTGTTAAAGCAAGCCGGTACATTTCGTTCAAATGAGCATGTTGAAGAGCGTGCGATGGATTCAAATGACCTCGAAAGAGAAAGAGGCATAACGATACTTGCGAAAAATACAGCGATCCAATATAAAAACACGAAAATTAATATTCTTGATACGCCGGGGCATGCCGATTTTGGCGGTGAAGTTGAACGGATCATGAAAATGGTTGACGGAGTTCTACTGGTCGTTGATGCATACGAGGGATGTATGCCGCAAACTCGATTCGTATTAAAAAAGGCGTTAGAACAAAATTTGACCCCGATTGTCGTCGTGAATAAGATTGACAGGGCCTTTGCCCGTCCGGAAGAAGTAGTAGATGAAGTGTTAGATTTATTTATCGAACTAGATGCAAATGAAGAACAGTTAGAATTTCCAGTGATTTACGCTTCAGCAATAAACGGAACTGCGAGCACGGATCCAACAAAGCAAGATGAAAACATGCAAGCATTGTATGATGCGATTATTGAACATATTCCTGCACCGGTCGATAATCGAGAAGAACCGTTACAGTTTCAAGTATCGCTTCTTGATTACAATGACTATGTTGGAAGAATCGGAATTGGACGAATTTTCCGTGGAACGATGAAAGTGGGTCAACAAGTTGCACTAATGAAGCTTGATGGTTCAGTAAAACAATTCCGTGTGACGAAAATGTTTGGCTTCTTTGGGTTAAAGCGTCAAGAAATTCAAGAAGCATATGCCGGAGATTTAGTTGCTGTTTCCGGGATGGAAGATATCTATGTCGGA
Source organism: Bacillus methanolicus (assembly GCF_028888695.1). Lineage (NCBI taxonomy): Bacteria > Bacillati > Bacillota > Bacilli > Caryophanales > Bacillaceae > Bacillus > Bacillus methanolicus. The sequence continues at coordinate 609,039 of NZ_PNFF01000001.1, forward strand.
GAAACAGTTTGTCCGGTTGATTACCAAGAAGCACTTCCATTATTGAGGATTGATGAACCAACATTGCAAATGACATTTCTTGTAAACAACAGTCCGTTTGCAGGCAGAGAAGGAAAATATTTAACAGCAAGAAAAATTGAAGAAAGACTTCGTTCACAATTACAAACGGATGTTAGTTTACGAGTTGAAAATACCGACTCACCGGATGAATGGATCGTTTCCGGAAGGGGAGAGCTTCATTTATCGATTTTAATTGAAAACATGCGGCGTGAAGGTTACGAACTTCAAGTATCAAAGCCTGAAGTCATTGTAAAAGAAATTGACGGTGTACGTTGTGAACCAATTGAACGTGTACAAATCGATATTCCTGAAGAGCATACTGGAGCTGTAATGGAATCAATTGGCGCCCGAAAAGGGGAAATGCTTGATATGATTAATAACGGGAATGGTCAGGTCCGGCTGTACTTTAATGTTCCGGCCCGCGGTTTGATCGGCTACACAACAGAGTTTTTAACGCTTACGCGCGGTTACGGAATTATCAATCATACATTTGACAGTTATCAGCCAATGCAGCCCGGACAAGTCGGCGGCAGACGCCAGGGAGTGCTCGTATCTATGGAGACAGGCAAGGCCACGACATATGGTATTATGCAAGTTGAAGACCGCGGCACCATTTTTGTTGAGCCTGGTACTGAGATCTACGAAGGCATGATCGTCGGAGAACATACTCGTGAAAACGATATTACGGTTAACATTACAAAAGTTAAACAGGCGACCAATATTCGTTCTGCGACGAAAGACCAAACGGCTACGCTTAAAAAGCCAAGAATTATGACACTTGAGGAAGCTTTGGAATACTTGAATGATGACGAGTATTGTGAAGTCACTCCTAAATCAATCCGCTTGCGCAAAAAGATTCTTGATAAAAATGAACGTGAAAGAATTGCCAAGAAAAAGAAATACGCCGAATTGGGTTAAAACCAAGGGAGGTGATGAGTAATGGATGTGACGGAGCGTTTGTCCTTTTTCGCCGCTTTATTTAAGGTAAATGAAAATCCCAAGACCGGTATGTGGATGTTGTATTTAACAATTGTCTTTTTATCCATCATTGTGTATAAGCTTGGTTTTGCAAAAAAACTTCCAATATTAAAATCATTCATTATTTATCTGTTTTTAATTTTAGGATGTACGATATTGACCTTCCTAGGAGCATTCCTCCCAGTTGCTGAAGGGCTTGTTGTTGCTGCCTTAATTTTGATTATTTATAAAATTCGTCTTCGTCAGGAAAAAAAACAGGAAACGAATTCAAACTAGGAGAAACAAATGAGGTCATTACAGGATGCTTTATATAATTGGCTGACAATCAAAATTGTAAGTGATGAAAGGCCTGATGATACGGCAGCAGCAGAAACGAAGGATCTTTTTGAACGAATATTAAAAGAGGAACATGGGATAGAGGAAATCGAAATTAAGAAAGATGAAGTGATGTATGTTTTGCATTATCGTAAAGATGAAGAACGGAAAAAAGCATCGTTTCCCTGTGAGCTTATTGAAGCAATGATTAACCAGATGAATGAAGAACCGGAAAAATACCCGAATTACCCTAAATAAGAACCATCCGCCTATTATAGACGAGGCGGATGGTTTTTCTTCATTTAAGTATAAGAAAGTAAATATTTCTGGACTTTGAAAACTGTCCAGCTCCAGCGCCTAGGCCCTCGAGGTCGCCTCACGCCTGCCAATGAAGTCAAAAAACGACTTCACCGGCAGGACCTCCAGCGCTTGTCGGGCCTGAGCGAGGCGCTTGCGCTTTTCTTATTACCACTCTTCATCTTGAGAACGAGGTTTATTAAGGCGGAATTTGCCTGAAGCAATTCTTGCTTTCGTTTTCTCTTCAATTCTCTTATCGCACTGATGGCACATGTACGTATGAATCGGACGATTTCTAAGCCGTTTTGCTAAATGAGATTCATCTTCAATAGTTTCAATTTTATCGCATAAAACACATTTTACTTTCATTTCAATTACACCTCTTATTGGCTCTATTTTCGATCAAATGCACTGTATTGCTGAGAAAAAAAAGATCATTAAACCCAGAAAACGCATTATAACTAAGAGGCTGGACAAAGTGATAGCGCTTATTTATTATATTATAGAACATCATAACGTTTCGAGGGAACAATGATCAGATATACTAAGTTTAAATTCTTGGATAACAGGTAAAGTAGGAATATGTCCAAAATTCAAGGAGGATTACAATAATGGCAAATCAAGTTGAACCTAAGTTAATAAAACCTCTATACGATGAATTGCAAAAAGAGCGCTTTGTTCTTCTCGCGACTATTGATTTTGAAACAGGAGGTCCGAATGTAAGTGCCATCTCCTGGGTATTTGCAAAAGATGATGAAACGATCTATTTTGCAGTTGATAACAGATCAAGAATTGTTCAAAACATAAATAATAACAACAAAGTCGTTATCAATATTATTGCGAATGAATCTACATATTCAATTAGTGGAGAAGCAAGTGTAAAACAGGAAAAAATGGAAGGGGTTCCGCTTAAACTCGCTCTCATTGAAGTAAAGATCAAGGAAGTAAGAGATGTTATGTTTTATGGCTCAAAAATTGTAAAAGAACCTGAATATGATAAAACATATGACAAAAATGCCGCTTCCCGTTTAGACAAACAGGTAATGGATGCAATGAGAAATGCTTAGTCGCAGAGACTAAGCATTTCTCATTGCAAAAAAAGAATATATTCAATCCAGATCTTATTCTTTCTGATAATTTGATTGTTTTTGTTGTTCTTTATCCAATTCTTTTTCTTGTGACTTTTTCAATTTGTTTTTCGGTTCTTCCGTTGCGTTTTTTGGTTTTGGATCAACCATATCAGCCGGCACTTCAGGCATAAGCCGCCCGGTAATATCAGAAAGTTCGTTCATGATTCCTTGTATTGGCTCCCCATTTTCAATATCCTGAGAAATTTCCCTCAGCCGTGCATTCATATCCGGGTCAGCAACTACAACTGCTCTTGCACCATAAGGATCGTGTTTCAGGCTTTCAGCGACTGAATATTTGATGGTGCCTACTTCAGATCTCTCGATATTAGATTGAACATCAATACCGACAATTGCAAACTTTCCAAAAACAACTGCCGTGGCGTCATTTACATCCGGGTTACTTGTGGCCAGTTCAACTAAGCGGCGGGATATTTCCTGCCCGGTTTTTCTATCAACTTCTTCGATAGCAGTGTTTTTCACACTTACTAAATTTTGCTTTTCTTCTGCTCCTTCGTTTTGTGTATTACAGGCTGCAATAGTTAAAAGTAAAAAAACTAAAAGCAAACATCTGTTCATATAGAACACCTCCGTCTTCATTAAAAAACCTATTAATAAACCGATCAAAAACAATATTTAAATAAAGGATTTACTAACAATTATTGTGCAAATTTTCGTCTATCTTTATTCGGGCAAACATATATTTTACAAAAGCACAATCCCACCCAGAAAATTTATTTTAGAAATAGAAGAGCGGGAGGCATCAGTTTGAGTAAAATATACGTGTTAGATACGAATGTCTTGTTACAAGAACCGTTTTCGATTTTCTCGTTTGAAGATAACGATGTGGTTATACCTGCTGTTGTTCTCGAGGAAGTGGATTCAAAAAAGAGATATATGGACGAGATAGGCAGAAATGCAAGGCAGGTTTCAAGACTGATCGACAGTTTTAGAGAAACTGGAAAACTGCATGAAAAGATTCCCCTTGAAAATGGAGGCACTTTAAGAATCGAACTGAATCATCGCTCTTTTCATCAGCTCCAAGAAATCTTTGTAGAAAAAACAAACGATAACCGCATATTGGCTGTAGCAAAAAATTTGTCTCTGGAAGAACAGACGAAAGAAAATGGGAAAACGGTCATACTAGTAAGCAAGGATGCACTTGTCAGAGTAAAAGCGGATGCCATCGGTCTAATAGCAGAGGATTTTTTGAGTGACAGGGTAGTCGAAGTTGATCATCTTTATACGGGTTTCTTAAATGTGTTTATTGATGCGGCTCTTTTAGTAAAATTCTATGAAAATGGAGAATTGCTTTTATCGGAAATTGCTAATCACCCTTTTTTTCCAAATCAATTTTTGATTATGAAAGATTCCCTCGGAAGTTCGTCATCTGCACTTGGGATTGTTGACCAGACAGGCAAAAAGGTGAAAAGGCTTGTTTTTGACCATGAACAAATATGGGGAATTCGCCCGAGGAATGTACAGCAGACTATGGCAATTGAGCTTCTCTTGCGAAGGGATCTGCCCCTTGTGACTTTAACAGGGAAGGCGGGAACTGGAAAAACGTTACTCGCTCTTGCTTCAGGATTATTGCAAACGGAGGATTTGCAGCAATATAAAAAACTTCTAGTTGCAAGGCCTATCGTGCCTGTTGGAAAAGATCTTGGATTTTTGCCGGGAGAAAAGCAGGAAAAACTAAGGCCTTGGATGCAGCCTATTTTTGATAATCTTGAATTTTTGTTCAACACAAAAAAGCCCGGCGAATTGGATGCAATTTTAGCAGGAATGGGCTCCATTGAAGTGGAAGCGTTAACTTATATCAGAGGCAGAAGCATACCTGATCAATATATTATTATTGATGAAGCCCAAAACTTGACAAAACATGAAGTAAAGACCATTTTAACAAGAGTAGGGGAAGGAAGCAAAATTGTTTTGATGGGGGATCCGGAGCAAATTGATCATCCTTATTTAGATGCGTATAACAATGGTCTTACATATGTTGTAGAAAAATTCAAAGACCAAACGATATCTGGACATGTGAAGCTTATAAAAGGAGAACGGTCAGGTCTTGCTCAACTGGCGGCGGACTTGCTGTAAGTTTTAAGGAAAGCCCCTTTCCGGCCATCTTTTGAATGATGGACAAGAAAAGGGTCGAAGGATCATCATAAAAATGAAAGAAATACAAGAAACGATTGGTTTCTTTACAGTACTGTAAATCCCTTAACGTTTTTAATCGGTGCATCTTTATTTGAACCATCGCCATAGTAAACGTGAACGGGTCCGTCTTCTTTCAATGGTTTTCCATCTTTCGAAAAACCAAGTATTAATTCAAAGCCCTTCTCAAGCGGCAATTTTACATCCGATGAATCTGTTTCAATGACAAGCCACTCAGCGTCATCTGCAGGTTCGGCATTGTTTAAAAATGATTTAAATGGAATTCCAAATGTGCCGGTTAAGATTTTTTCTTTCTCAAATTTTTTTTCTGATTTTAATGTGGGTGGATAGACTGCTCCTTCCATTATTTCTCTGTCCCAGTGCTTTGAGATGGATTTCGTATATTCTTCGAGGTCATCATCTTCTTGATTTTGAGAAATAAAGTATGTATTTAAGTCAACGCGCCTATCGTCAAAAATCCATACGCCCGGATCCATTGTGATATTGAATTTTACTTTCCCTTTTATTGTAATGATATTTTCCATTTTCTCCACCTCTATTTGAGTTTCATTCTTTTAAGTATACATAGATTTTCATCAATTGTCATATTACACAATAACAGATAAAAGGGTCAGTAATATGCTTAATGAAACATATCTTTTATTGCCGTTAAAAGAAAAAATGGCACCTTATTATTCTTGCTTTTTTGGACGTTAAACGGTAAACTTAAAAGATAGGATCGGGTAATGGCTCGGAAACGGGGGGATCAATGTTGGCGTTTGAAATGATGGTTAATCATCAAGAAAAGGCACTTGCCCTATTAAAGGCTGACGCTGATAAAATCTTAAAGCTGATAAAGGTGCAAATGGATAACCTTACAATGCCTCAATGCCCTCTTTATGAAGAGGTGCTGGATACGCAAATGTTTGGATTATCCAGAGAAATAGACTTTGCTGTCCGGCTTGGTTTGGTGGATGAAAAAGAAGGAAAAGCGATCCTCGATCAACTCGAAAGAGAGCTTTCCATTCTTCATGAGGCATCACAAAGAAAATAACATTGAAAAACTCAAACATATTCATTAGAATTTGTTTGAGTTTTTTTATAATTGCATTCATAATTAATCGAAAATAGTATATTTAGTAGTCTGGAAGAATTTACTTTTCTTTTGTGTCATATTATTTTATTTATAGTATAACATTATTGTGGAAAAATAATAATTAATATGTTACATTTAATGTGACTCTTCTCATTTCACGTAATATATCTAATCATATCGTTAGAAATACTTTATGCATTTAAGGAAAGAGGCTTAATGTTTAAAAAAATTTTAAAATCTTATGATTACTCTTTGATTATTGTCATGGTACTTTTATCTTTATTTGGATTAGTGATGGTTTATAGTGCTAGTATGGTTTGGGCTGTACAAAGATATGGCCTGCCAAGTGACTATTTTTATCAAAAACAAAAGTTGTTTTTGATCGGAGCATTTATTGTTTTTTTGATTGTTGCCCTGTTTCCTTATAAGGCGATGAAAAGCAATAAAATACTTGGTTTTATTGTATTGATGTCTTTATTTGGCTTAGGAGCACTCTTTGTTTTTGGACATATCGCAGGCAACGCACAAAGCTGGTTCAAAATCGGGCAATTGAGCCTGCAGCCGTCTGAATTTACGAAAATAGCTGTAATTATTTATTTGTCTGCAGTTTATGCTAAGAAACAATCATACATAAATGAATTTAACAAAGGGGTCGTACCCCCGTTAGTTTACCTTGTTCTCGTTTGTATTTTAGTAGCTATTCAACCTGATTTTGGTACAGCTGTTATCATTTTTTTAATCGCTGCAGCCATTATTTTATCATCGGGTATGAATTGGAAAAATATTTTTAAACTAATTCTGATAGGAATATTGGTAGTATCTCCAGTTGCTTTAGTCATGAAAGATAATCTTTTTACAAAAGAACAGCTGGAAAGATTTGAAGCCGTGAAAAATCCATTTGAAGATGAACTTGACACAGGATTTCATCTTTCCAACTCTTTTCTCGCGATCGGTTCAGGAGGAATAAACGGTCTTGGATTGGGAAAAAGCATTCAAAAGCTGGGCTATTTGCCGGAATCCCATACAGATTTTATCATGGCGGTCATTGCTGAAGAACTGGGAGTATGGGGTGTCAGCTTTGTTATATTATCTTTAGGATATATAGTTTTAAGAGGTATTTATATAGGCCTTAAATGCAGAGACCCTTTTGGCAGCTTGCTTGCTATCGGAATCTCAAGCATGATAGGCATCCAATCCTTTATTAATCTTGCCGGGATATCTGGTTTGATTCCTCTTACGGGTGTTCCTCTGCCGTTTATCAGCTATGGAGGGTCGTCATTGTTGCAGTTGTCGATTGCGATGGGGATTTTAGTAAATGTCTCAATGTTTGTGAATTATGAAAGAAAATATAAAAAGAATAATGAAAAAAAGATAGTTGCATAAAAGACAACTCCAATCAAATCTGCTTTCAATCAATTCCACAGGCTCTCGTGCCTTAAATGGTTTTGAATAAATATAAAAATACATAAAAGAAGAGGTGTTCTAATGAAAAGACGCATTAACAAGGTATTAGTTGCGAACAGAGGTGAAATCGCCATCCGGGTGTTTAGAGCTTGTACGGAGCTCAACATTCGGACAGTAGCCATCTATTCGAAAGAAGACTCCGGTTCATATCATAGGTACAAAGCTGATGAAGCGTATCTGGTAGGAGAAGGAAAAAAACCGATTGATGCCTACCTTGATATAGAAGGTATTATCGAAATTGCCAAAGCTTGCGGAGCCGATGCCATCCACCCCGGATATGGATTCCTTTCCGAGAATATTGAGTTTGCCAAGCGATGTGCTGAAGAAGGAATCATTTTTATCGGTCCTGAAGCAAAACATCTTGATATGTTTGGAGATAAAGTCAAAGCTAGGGAGCAGGCACAGCTTGCCGAAATCCCGGTTATTCCTGGCAGCAACGGGCCGGTAAAAGGGCTGGAAGAAGTGATTCAATTTGGAAAAACATATGGTTTTCCAATTATCATTAAAGCTGCCCTAGGAGGCGGCGGCCGAGGAATGAGAATCGTAAGAAGCCTTGAAGAAGTTAGAGAGGCTTATGAACGTGCAAAATCTGAGGCAAAGGCCGCTTTTGGCAGCGACCAAGTTTATGTAGAGAAATTTATTGAAAAACCGAAGCATATTGAAGTTCAAATCATCGGTGATGAACATGGAAATATCGTACATTTGTATGAACGTGACTGTTCGGTCCAGCGCCGCCATCAAAAAGTGGTCGAAGTAGCGCCATGTGTTTCTATTTCAAACGAACTTCGAGAAAGAATATGTGAAGCTGCCGTCAGGTTAATGAAAAATGTAAATTATGTCAATGCAGGAACAGTCGAATTCCTATTGTCAGGTGATGATTTTTACTTTATTGAAGTGAATCCGCGCATCCAAGTAGAACATACAATTACCGAAATGGTAACCGGAGTCGATATTGTCCAAACACAAATTCTAGTTGCGGAAGGACATGAACTGCACGGAGAAAAAATAGGGATTCCAGAACAAAAAGATATTCACATTAATGGTTATGCAATTCAAGCTCGCGTCACAACAGAAGATCCGCTTAATAACTTTATGCCTGATACCGGAAAAATCATGGCTTACCGTTCAGGCGGCGGTTTTGGTGTCCGCCTTGATGCAGGAAATGGGTTTCAGGGTGCGGTTATTACGCCATACTATGACTCATTGCTTGTAAAACTATCGACTCATGCAATGACATTTGAAAAAGCTGCGGCAAAAATGGTCCGAAACTTAAGAGAATTTAGAATCCGCGGAATAAAGACAAATATTCCTTTTCTTGAGAATGTTGTGAAACATGAAAAATTCCGTACCGGACAATACGATACTTCGTTTATCGACACAACACCGGAGCTATTCTTGTTCCCTAAAAGTAAAGACCGGGGTACAAAAATGCTGACTTACATCGGTAATGTAACAGTAAACGGGTTTCCGGGCATTGAAAAAAGGAAAAAGCCGGTATTTGATAAACCTAGAATTCCTAAGCTGAAATATAGTACAGAATATAAAAATGGAACAAAGCAAATTCTTGATGAACATGGGGCGGACGGTCTAGTCAAATGGGTGAAAGAACAAAAAGAAGTTCTGCTAACTGATACGACATTCCGTGATGCTCATCAATCTCTATTAGCAACTAGAATCCGAACAACAGATATAAGCCATATCGCAGAGCCTGCTGCAAAATTATTGCCTGAACTTTTCTCATTCGAAATGTGGGGAGGGGCTACTTTTGACGTCGCCTATCGGTTCTTAAAGGAGGATCCGTGGGAAAGGCTGATAAAATTAAGAAAGCAAATTCCAAACGTTCTTTTACAAATGTTATTAAGGGCGTCAAATGCAGTTGGCTATAAAAACTATCCTGACAATGTCATTAGGGAATTTGTAGAGAAATCTGCCCATGCCGGAATCGATGTATTCCGAATTTTTGATAGCTTAAACTGGGTTAAAGGAATGGAAGTTGCCATTGATGCAGTAAGGCAGTCTGGAAAAATTGCAGAAGCGGCAATTTGCTACACAGGGGATATTTCAGATCCGACAAGAACAAAGTATGATTTGAATTATTATAAAGAATTGGCGGTTGAACTTGAAAAACAAGGCGCACATATTTTGGGAATTAAAGATATGGCGGGACTTTTAAAACCTCAGGCAGCCTATCGCTTAATATCAGAATTAAAAGAAACTGTAAGCATTCCAATCCATCTTCATACTCATGATACAAGTGGAAACGGAATTTACATGTATGCGAAAGCAATTGAAGCCGGGGTTGATATTGTCGATGTTGCACTAAGTTCCATGGCCGGTTTAACTTCTCAGCCTAGTGCAAATACTCTTTATTATGCATTAGAAGGTACTGAAAGAAAACCGAACGTCAAAATTGAAGCACTGGAACAGCTTTCTCATTACTGGGAAGATGTACGGAAATATTACCATGATTTTGAAAGCGGGATGATGTCACCACATACAGAAGTGTATCAGCATGAAATGCCGGGAGGACAATACAGCAACTTGCAGCAGCAAGCAAAAGCAGTCGGGCTCGGGGACAAATGGGACCAAGTGAAAGAAATGTATTCTCGCGTGAACCAAATGTTCGGAGATATTGTCAAAGTTACTCCTTCCTCAAAAGTGGTTGGGGATATGGCATTATTTATGGTGCAAAACGAGTTGACAGAAGAAGATATTTTAACTAGAGGAGAATCTCTTGATTTTCCTGACTCAGTGGTAGAACTATTTGAAGGGTATTTAGGACAACCTCACGGCGGATTTCCGAAAGAACTTCAAAAAATCATTCTCAAAGGCAAAGAGCCGATCACAGTCCGTCCGGGCGAATTGCTTGAAGATGTTGATTTTGAGGCGCTCAAAGAAGAGTTATTTAAAGAAATTGGAAGACCGGTTACAAGCTTTGAAGTAATTGCCTATGCCTTATATCCGAAAGTCTTTTTGGAATATATTCAAACGGTAGAAAAATTTGGGGATGTCTCTGTCCTCGATACACCAACGTTCTTATATGGAATGAGACTGGGTGAGGAAATTGAAGTTGAAATTGAAACAGGTAAAACACTTATTGTTAAGCTTGTTTCAATTGGACAAGCACAAGCAGACGGCACAAGGGTTGTCTACTTCGAACTAAACGGTCAGCCAAGGGAAGTTATTATTAAAGATGAAAGCATTAAAACGGCAGTAGCTTCGAAGGTTAAAGCAGATCCAAAGAATGAATCACACATCGGCGCTACGATGCCTGGAACAGTTATCAAAGTTCTAGTCAATAAAGGAGAAAAAGTTGAAAGAGGAGATCATCTCGTAATAACGGAAGCGATGAAAATGGAAACGACCGTTCAAGCGCCATTTTCCGGAATTGTAAAGGATATATTCGTCAACAATGGCGATGCAATTCAAACAGGAGATTTATTAATTGAACTGGCAAAATCATAAATTTATGCGAATCATCCTTACTTATTATATAAAAGTAAGGTAAGGACAAAAGAAAAAGACCTGTTCCCGTTCATAGCGGGAGCAGGTCTTATTTAATTTCGACCGAAAACGGGGAGATGGAAACAGGCTTTGTTTGACTTTCCGTCTGCGTATTTTTTATTTCTAATGCGTTTTTTTTGCTTCTTGAAGTTAACAGAATAAAATAACTTAAGACACCAAATAAGCAGGAAATAAAGAATGCGTGTGCCAGTGCAATATAAAGATTTAGCCTTGTTAAGACAATAAGTGCTCCAGATGCTACCTGGAGGGTTACAAGAATAAAAGAGATAATCCAGCCCCAATAAACAACTTTTTGGTGTTTATAATTTCTAACAGCCAATAAGGTGACATAGCCAATCCATATAAAAATAATTCCTGCTGCTACTCTGTGTCCCATTTGGACCCATTCATAAAAATTAGCAGGCAATGATAGTGATGTATTCAAGCAAAGCGGCCAATCCCTGCAAACAAGACTGGCGTTAACATGTCTGACCAGAGCTCCTGAATAAACGACAATAATACTGTACGTTGTAATGCCGATCATATGCCTTATCATTCTTTTATCAAGTACAAGTTTCTCGGCTTTAAATTTATGATCTACCTCAAAGATCAGCAAAGTTAATAGAAATACTGCTGCAAAGGAAACAAGAGATATGCCGAAATGAAGGGCAAGAACAAAATCGGATTGACCCCAAATGACGGCTGCTGCCCCAATAAGGCCTTGAAGGATAAGAAAGAAAACTGACAAAAATGAAAGAAACTTTGTCTCCCGTATATGCCCGATTGACCGCCATGACCAAATAGACAAGATCAACACCATTATGCCTACAATTCCTGATACTAGCCGATGGGCAAGTTCAATGATAAGTTCAATTGTAATATTACTCGGAATAAATTCACCGTTGCAGAGCGGCCATGATCTCCCGCACCCCATGCCTGAGTCCGTTTTTGTTACAAGGGCACCGCCCAGCAAAATAAGCAGCATTCCGACAGTAGTTAGAACGGCGAACCATTTAATGGATTTTCTCACTGTATTTCCACCTTCTTAACTTTAATAAGTACGTGCATTTATTTTAGCCATTTATTCAATGATTTTTGTAATCAGAATGATAGTAGCATACACTTTTCAGATAGTACATAATAAATCATATTTTTACAACTGTATATAGCTTCAAATATCACTGTAATTATAGTAAAAACGGTTGAAAATTGAAAGAGAGTTTGTTAGTAATATTAAAAGAGGGAATCTGTGGGCAGTCTACCTTTTCTTATAATCCCGACACTTAGGATGTAAAAGTACATATTCGAACCGAAGCGGCCGTATTAAATTATTTAGTTACTTTAAATTACGGTGGAAAAATGACATTTTTAACAATCGAAAGAGATGTTTGACACAATTTAGTCATAATTTATTCGAAAAATATTCACAAAAACCTACAAAAATATGATTTAATATACATTGAACGTCATTATTTTCTATACAAATATTTAACAATATTTTTACGGTATTAATAGTGAAAGCAATTTTATTCTTGTTTCTCAAGTTGTTTTATATTTCCCAAGTTTTTATGGCAAATATAGCAATAAGCATAAAAATCCTTTATAGTAGGGGTAGTGCCTAATAAAAAAAAGCTATATTTGCAATGCGGGAAAAGGAGGAAAAGCTATGACTGACCCAAAGGCTTTTCGCGAAGCTGCGATTGATCCCAGCGAGCGAAGCCTGGAACCTGATATCCCTGAAACAACTGCTTGGAGGGATTTCCTTTCTTTAATTAAAATCGGAATTGTTAATTCTAACATGATCACGACCTTTACTGGTCTGTGGCTTGCTCTTTATTTTACGAACCAAAGTTTTTTAAACAATCTTGATCTTGTTCTGTTTACACTGATTGGTTCCTCGCTGATTATCGCCGGTTCCTGTGCCATTAATAACTATATCGACCGCGATATCGATCATTTGATGGAACGAACGAAGGGAAGACCGACTGTAACAGGAAAGGTTGCTCCGGCAAAGGTCGTTTTTCTCGGAGTTTTGCTTATCAGCCTCGGAACAATATTCTTGTTAATGACAACATTAACTGCGGCTATTATAGGTTTGATAGGTGTTTTCAGTTATGTTTATTTATATACGATATGGTCTAAACGACAATATGTATCAAACACGGTTATTGGCAGCATTTCAGGTGCAGTTCCGCCTCTGATCGGTTGGGCGGCGATCGATGCGAATCTTGATCCTGTAGCTTGGTATTTGTTTTTGATTATGTTTATTTGGCAGCCGCCGCATTTTTATGCTCTTGCAATGAGAAGAGTAGAAGAATACAGAGCAGCCGGAATTCCAATGCTGCCAGTTGTCAGAGGTTTTGATGTTACGAAGAAACATATTATGTTGTGGGTTGCTGCACTTTTGCCGCTGCCGTTCTTACTGACATCACTTGGAATACCGTTTTTAGTTCTTGCAACAGCTTTGAATATTGGCTGGCTTGCATTGGGATTTTTCGGGTATAAGAAAAAAGATGATGTAAAATGGGCAACATCAATGTTTGTATACTCACTCCAATATTTGACAATTATGTTTGTAGCAATGGTAATAGTCACACTAATATAAATTGACTTTGTTAGGAAATTCTTTCTGTACATTTTTTACCGGAGAGAATTTTTCCATATATTATTGATCAAACAATTCAAAAGAAATTTTTCACGAAAGAGGGGTTTGATTAAGCTATGAAAAGGCTTGCAAAATGGCGCCTGCTGTCAATATTTGCACTAATGGCGCTCGTTCTGGCCGGCTGTGGTGAACCGTATTTATCAGCACTAAAGCCTGCCGGAGAAGTTGCGAAAACGCAATTTAATTTAATGATTTTAGCCACATCAATTATGGTAGGGGTCATACTCGTAGTTACAATAATTTTTATTATTGTAATGATCCGCTTCCGTCGTAAAGATGACAGAATACCAAAACAAGTTGAGGGAAGCCATAAACTTGAAATTATTTGGACTGTTATTCCGATTATCTTGCTTCTTATCCTTGCAGTTCCAACGGTTGCTGCAACATTTAAGCTTGCTGATGTATCGCCGATGGAGAAAAAAAATAAGGAAGGCAAAACGGATGCACTTGTTGTTAATGTCCGTGCAAGTTTATACTGGTGGGAATTTGAATATCCAAATGAAGGGATCATTACAAGCCAGGATTTAGTTGTTCCTACCGGTGAAAGAGTTTACTTTAATCTGAAAGCTTCAGATGTTAAGCACTCTTTCTGGATTCCTGCTGTTGGAGGAAAATTGGACAATAACACAGAAAACATCAATAAGTTCTGGTTAGAGTTTGATCCTGAAAAATCAAACGAAGCAGGCAACTTATTTTATGGAAAATGTGCTGAGCTCTGCGGACCTTCGCATGCTCTGATGGACTTTAAAGTAAAAGCAGTTTCCCGTGCAGAATTTGATCAGTGGGTAAAAGATATGCAGTCTGTAAAAGAGCCTGAAAAAGCACAGACCGACTTAGCGAGTGAAGGTCAGGAAATCTTTAACAAAAGTTGTATAGGTTGCCACGCAGTAACTCCGGCAAATACGACTCCTGAGGCGGCCCGTCAGGCTCCAAACTTGACTAACTTCGGTGAACGTTCACGTATTGCGGGAGTACTTGAACATAATAAAGAACAATTAAAAAATTGGTTAAGAGATCCTGAGGCTTACAAGCCTGGAAACAAAATGACTGGTACATACGGCCAGTTAAATGAACATCAGATTGATGCACTTGCAGAATACTTAATGAATTTGAAAGTACAGGACTAATGGGGATTAGTTAAAGAGGGAGGTAAAACTGTGAGTACCTATGCTCAGAAAAGAGGATTCGGAGCAGTCTTATGGGACTATCTGACAACTGTCGACCATAAGAAAATCGCAATCCTTTATCTAATAGCTGGTGGATTTTTCTTTCTGCTTGGCGGTATTGAAGCCTTGATTGTCCGTATTCAGCTTGCAGTGCCAAATAACGACTTTGTAAGTGCCGGTTTATTTAATGAAATTATGACCATGCACGGTACAACAATGATTTTCTTGGCTGCTATGCCGCTCGTATTTGCTTTCATTAACGCGATCATGCCTTTACAAATTGGGGCCCGCGATGTTGCGTTCCCATTTATTAACGCGTTAGGTTTTTGGCTGTTTGTTTTTGGAGGTATTTTCTTAAACCTTTCTTGGTTCTTGGGAGGAGCTCCTGATGCCGGATGGACTTCATATGCTTCTTTGTCACTTGCATCTGAAGGACACGGAATTGATTTCTATACATTAGGTTTGCAGATTTCAGGTTTTGGTACATTAATGGGCGGAATTAACTTCCTTGTTACCATTATCAATATGCGTGCTCCTGGTATGACTTTTATGCGCATGCCGTTGTTTACATGGTCGTCATTTGTCGCGTCTGCCTTAATCTTATTTGCATTTCCGCCGTTAACTATCGGAATATTCTTATTAATGTTTGACCGTTTGTTCGGTTCCAACTTCTTTGACCCGGCTGCAGGGGGGAATACGATTATCTATGAACATTTCTTCTGGATTTTCGGGCACCCTGAAGTTTATGTTTTAATATTGCCTGCATTCGGAATTTTCTCTGAAATCATTTCTACGTTTTCGAGAAAACGTTTATTCGGATATTCGTCAATGGTCTTTGCGCTAGTTCTAATCGGATTTTTAGGATTTATGGTTTGGGCCCATCATATGTTTACAACAGGTATGGGGCCGATTGCCAATGCCATCTTCGCTGTTGCAACAATGGCCATTGCCGTTCCTACAGGTATTAAGATTTTTAACTGGTTATTTACGATGTGGGGCGGAAGCATTAAATTTACAACCCCAATGATATGGGCTGTTGCATTTATTCCGTCATTCGTTATGGGCGGGGTAACAGGAGTTATGTTAGCTTCAGCTGCTGCTGACTACCAATATCATGACACTTACTTTGTTGTTGCCCACTTCCACTATGTAATTGTTGGCGGTGTTGTATTCTCATTATTTGCCGGAGCACATTTTTATTGGCCTAAAATGTTTGGCAAAATGTTAAATGAGTTCTTAGGAAAAATTACTTTTGTCTTGTTCTTTGTCGGTTTCCATTTAACATTCTTTGTCCAACACTTCCTTGGATTAATGGGAATGCCTCGACGTGTCTTTACGTTCTTGCCTGGACAAGGATTGGACACAGGGAACTTTATCAGTTCAATTGGTGCATTGCTTATGGGTGCAGCCGTTATTGTAATGCTAATTAACATCGTTATCACAAGTGTTAAAAAGCAAACAGTCGGCAATGACCCTTGGGAAGACGGACGTACATTAGAATGGGCGATCCCTTCTCCACCGCCATTTTATAACTTTAAACAATTGCCGCTTATTCGCGGTTTGGATGCTTATTGGCTGGAAAAAATGGAAGGAAAAAAAGGCATGATTCCGGCTGAACCGCTTGGAGATATTCATATGCCAAATTCATCCTTTGTTCCATTTATGATTTCGCTCGGTTTATTTATTGCCGCATTTGGGGCAATGTACCGTTCTGATTATTCTTGGGGACTTCCAGTGCTTATTATCGGCTTGGTCGTTACGTTTGGATCTATGGCGTTCCGATCTATTAAGGATGATCATGGTTTCCATATTCATAAAGAAGATTTAATTGATGATGATAAGAAGGGGGTTAAGGCATAATGCAAGCTGAAGAAAAATTTACAGTTGAAACGTGGCCTGCTTCGCCTGAAAGGGCTACCCTCGAAGGAAGAAACAAATTTTTAGGATTTTGGTTTTTCTTAGGAGGAGAGACGGTCCTCTTTGCGTCTCTCTTCGCTACCTATCTTGCATTAAAGGATAAAGTTCCTAATGGAGATCACGCGTTAGCGAAAGACATGTTTGAATTACCGCTGACATTCGTGATGACAATGCTGTTGTTAACTAGCTCATTAACAAGCGTTTACGCGATGTATCACATGAAGAACTTCCAATTCAAAAAAATGCTCCTTTGGCTTGGAATTACCGTTCTTCTTGGCGCAGGCTTCCTTGGTCTGGAAGTTTATGAATTTAATCATTATGTACATGAATATCATCACACTTTTACAAGCAGTGCATTTGGTTCAGCATTCTATACATTGGTCGGTTTCCATGGAGCTCACGTTTTATTCGGATTAGGGTGGATCCTTACATTAATGATCCGCAATGCGAATCGGGGATTAAACTTGTACAACGCACCAAAGTTTTATGTAGCAAGCCTTTACTGGCACTTTATTGACGTTGTGTGGGTATTTATCTTCACAGTAGTATATCTAATGGGAATGGTGGGATAAACTGATGACGAACCAGCAACTCAATTCAGGTAACCCAAGAGTAGACATTGAATATCGCCGTAAAAAAAATGCAGAAGAGATGAGAGATCAAATTATCTCTTTCACCATAATGATATTTTTAACTCTTATCGCATTTGCAGCAGTTGCCTATGAAAAATTTTCCGGATGGTTTACAGTACCGTTTATCATTCTTTTAGCAGTAGTTCAAGTTATTTTCCAGCTCTATTATTTCATGCATATGAAAGAAAGAGGCCATGAATCACCTGCACTTTTCCTGTACTCAGGGGTATTGGTTGCGGCAATAACTGTACTAGCTTTAATGACTGTCGTTTGGTGGTAAAAAAAGAAAATCGGCTATTTAGCCGATTTTCTTTTTAAGGGAATAATAACATTATGGTAACTTCTTCTTTCATTGCGGAAATACTTTTCTAAGGGTAAAATATACTTGAACTTTTCATATGAATGGGGTGATTCTACCTTGCCATTAAGCTTATTTGGTTTTCGGGCATTATGGAGCCCATATTTTTTTATCGCATTATCGCTCGTCGTTGCAGCCTTTTTTCTGATAACAGTGAAATATCGGGATCGTTTTGTTGGGAGCGAACCTTTGACAAAAAAAGAAGGAACGTTATTTGTTACTTCGATTGTTCTTTTGTATATTATTAAAGGTTCACCTATTGATCTTTTGGGGCATCTTACTTTTTCTGCACATATGATTCAAATGGCTGTAGTAAATATTGTCATTCCTCCAATTCTAATGATTTCGATACCAAAATGGCTATGGAAAAAAGTTATAAACTTAAAAGGAATTAAACCGTTATTTCGCTTTTTTTCGAAGCCATTGATTGCCGTAGTTTTATTTAATGGAATATTCTCATTCTACCATATCCCGCTTATTTTTGATGCGGTAAAAACAAATATGTGGCTGCATGCCGGATATAATACGTTGTTGTTTATTTTGGCAGTCTTGATGTGGTGGCCTTTATTAAATAAGCTCGAAGAATACCAGATATTAAATGGATTAAGAAAAGTTGGATATATTTTTGCTAATGGTGCATTGCTGCTACCTTCATGCGCACTGATCATTTTTGCTGATTCACCATTGTATGCGACATTTTCAGATCCAAGCATGTGGGCGAAGTCGCTTTCATTATGCGTGCCGTCAACAACATTGTCAGGACTGAATTTAAGTGGTCCTGAAATGTTCACCTCATTATCTTTGCTTAATGATCAGCGCCTTGGCGGCATTTTAATGAAAATTACTCAAGAAATTGTATTTAGTGTTGTGCTTGCGAAAGTATTCATTGACTGGTATCGAAAAGAACAGTATGAACCAGACCCGGAGTCAAACGAGTATTTACCACCTCATCCAATTAAACAATAACAGGGGCTGACTCTTTATTTTAGAGTCAGCTTTTTTACAGTGAGATACCATAATATGTAAGATTTTTTACAATATTTTTAAAACTCAGCCTCTATGATTGAAAAAAGGATCATGTTTATTAGAATGATTATGTACGCAAATAAGACAATCACTGCAGTTCGACTTTGTAAAAAACATGAAAAGGTATATTAATTTTAACAAAGGACAGAGAGGACAACGCTATGGAATCATTGCCGATATTACCTACCATAAGTACTTTGTTTATTGTATTAAGTGCAGTTGCGATTGCAATAGGGTGGATTCAAATTAAGCAGAGGAGAATTGAAGCTCATAAGAAAACAATGTTTTTGGCAGCTGTATTTGCTCTTCTCTTTTTTCTGATTTATGCTGCAAGAACAATCTTCATCGGAAATACTGCTTTCGGCGGGCCGGAGGACATTAAAATCTACTATACATTGTTCCTCATTTTTCATATTATTTTGGCAACAGCAGGAGCTGTATTTGGAATTGTAACCCTTCTGACAGGCTATAACAACAAATTAGCTAAGCACAGAAAACTAGGACCTGTAACAAGCATTATTTGGTTTTTTACGGCCATAACGGGAGTAGCGGTTTACTTATTGCTTTACGTTATTTACAGAGGCGGGGAAACGACCTCAGTGATTAAAGCAATTCTGGGATTCTAATTAAGTTGGAATGGCGGGATATGAATAGACCCGCCATTCTTAGATTAAATTTTAAAATTAAGTTTGATAATCCCTGCTTCTCTTGCGGAATTAAACGCAATAAGCAAAAGAGGTCCAATAAACAATCCAAGGACGCCCAGCAGTTTTAATCCCAAATACATAGCAATTAATGTAGCTAATGGTGATAAGCTGATTTGGCTGCCCATAACCTTTGGTTCTAAAGTACGTCTGATGATCAGCAAAATCACTGCAAGTACAGCCAGTTTCATACCAAGTGCAACATTATCAGTTAGAATATGAAATAGTGCCCATGGCCCGAGAACGGTTATGGAACCGATAACCGGGATGAAATCAATCAACCAAATAATGAGTGCCATGATGAGTGCAATTTTAGGTGTAATCATCATTAAACCGAGAAGAGAGATAATAAAAACGATCACACTTACGAGAAACTGGGCTTTCAGAAATCCGAAAACAACGTAGGAAAGGCGAGATGTCATAAAATGAACTTTATCGGCAGTTTTTTCTGTTAAATGATTATTGATTCCTTCACGCAACCGCGGCAAATCGATCAGAAAGAGAAAAAGTGCAACTAAGTATACTAGAAAACTGATAAAAAAGTTCGGAATATTCGCAAGAAATGTCTTTATATTATTGATATTTACATATGCCAAGAGGTCGTTTTTTAGGTTGTTTAAAAAATTCTGAACTCTCTTGCTGGTTTCATTCACAAATTCACTTGGAAGATCTTGCGCAGCATTTATAATGTTTGCTTCAACTCTGAGCCATGCTTTAGATATTTCATTTACATAAAACGGAGCATTTTCTGCAATTTTTATAGCTTCGGTAATTACTTTTGTGGTAATAAAATATCCGATCATGCCTAGAAAAAGAAGAAATAGAAAAAACACAACAATAACCGAAAAGCGGCGGTTTAACCTTAAGCGTATTTGAAAAAGCCTTACTAGCGGTTCTAATAACAATGCGGTTATCAATGCTGTGATAAGCGGTACTGATACTGGCATGATGAAATAAAAAAAGATGATAGAAATTACGAGCCCTAGGATAATAAGCAAATTACGTTTCTTAAAAAATCCGGACAAGACAGAACTCCTTTCAGATCATGGTCTTCATTCAGGTCAAAATCATTTTTTATATCAATTAAATTATATTATGTATGTCATATTTAAAACAATTATCAACATTGGAAAAATGGATCAAAAAATATTTTTTTGGGAGAACGGATTTTGATGGAAAACTGCTACAGCTCAGAATAAGAAAAACCGGGGAAAGATACCCGGTTTTTCTTATTGTTTAGCGAATTTTTCAATTTCGACTTTTACACCTGCAAGAATTTTTTCACATTGACTTACAAGTGTTTTAGGGAAATTTTCGCCTTCTCCGTATTCTACACCATGAGGATAATAATATTTGCCAAGTAGCGGTGTCATTAGTTGGATCGTTGCTTTATGGGTGTCTACGTCCCCTTCAACAGCAAAACCAAATACTCGAAGGTAGAAAGTGCCTTCTTTAAGCTCAAATTTGCGGTCATATGTAACACGTTCATAATCCCACTGGCCTTCGCGCACAAAATTGAAATTTGACATAACATCATCTAAATAGTTTAAATCTGCTTTTAAACCTTCTAAGCCAGTATTTTCAAATTTCATGAATGTCCCTCCTAGAAAACAATCCGTCAATAACGAATATTTAAACAACATTATCTCAAATTTAATAATAGTAGAAAATTGAAGAAGTTGCAATGAATACATAACATAAAAGATAACATAGTTCTTTCACAAATAGAGAGCGACCCCGATAAAAGCAAAAAATGGAAAGTATAAAACTGAATTGATTAAAAACATGACAACGAAGTGTCAGAAATAAGCAATAAAAAGTAAACGAGTATATTGCGCATAATTTTTTCTACATATAGAAATGCTAAATGAGTGTAAAGCAACTATAAAAAGAATAAAGGAGGAAAACAGATGGAAAAAATACGCGATTTGATGACAACCGATGTTGAAACTTGTTCTTTGTTAGATAATGTTTATGAAGTGGCTGTAAAAATGAAAGATTTGAATGTGGGAGCAATTCCGGTTGTGGATAATGGAAAGCTAGTTGGTATGATTACAGACCGTGATATCGTCGTAAGATGTATTGCGGAAAAAAATCCGCCATCATCAAAAGTAGAAGACGTTATGAGCAGGCAATTGGTGACTGTTACTCCGGAATCTTCTACAAGAGAAGCGGCACAGCTCATGGCAAAAAATCAAATTCGCCGTTTGCCAGTTGTTGAAGGAGATAAACTTGCAGGGATCGTTTCACTCGGAGATTTTGCTGTCAGACAATTAACAGATGACCAAGCTAAAGAAGCTCTCTCTGAAATATCTGAACAACACGGCCAACAGCCTCATTAAGAAAAAGGCACCTTAAGGTGTCTTTTTCTTTCTTTTAAAATATAATGCCATTATTCCAATGAATTCACAATCGTTCTATGAAAAATAAAAATTATACATGATATAATATTTCTAGATGTTCAACATAAATAGCTTATATAGATGGAGAAATTATGGAAAGGAGGTATACTTCTGCGCATTTTATTTCGTATCTTAATTTTAGTATCCATGTTTCTGATTTTCAATATTTATTTTGAGTTTTCGAAAGAAGAAGGCAATGAAGGATTGGTTAATAAAGGCAAAATATCTCCGAATTTAGTTTCTCCCAATTTTCAAACTGAAGGAGATGAGAAAAACTCTCCAGCGTTAAAATCTCCAAAAGAGGGCCTTTTAACATTGATAGGAAAAGATGCTGAATCATTAAAGACAGTTCTTGGGGAACCTAACAGGATTGACCCATCATATTATGATTATGAATGGTGGATTTACAACAAAAATCCAAATAAATATGTTCAGGCCGGCGTTGAAAACGGTAAAGTGGTTACGATCTATGCCATTGGTTCCGAAACGAATGTAGCTCCCTTTACGATCGGGCAGCCAATTGAACAAATTCATAATTCCGTATTAATTGAACCGAGTGTAAACTTGGAATATGAAAATAATTCTTACCGATTTGAACTTTCTGAAGAGGATATTAATACACGGCCGCTTGTTCAAATTGGCGGGCATTTTGCAGAGCTTTATATTGATCGATTTACAGGTATCCTTTCAAGTGTTAGATTTTTGGACGCTAAGACATTGATTAAGCACCGTCCATATGAACTTGTATACCGAGGCAAATTAATTGAGTCAAGTCCTGATGATGGAATGGAAAAAATAGAGCGGGGAATGGAACAACAAATATTTGATATTACTAATATCATTCGTTTAAGGTATGACTTGAACACATTGAAATGGGATGAAAAAACGGCTGAAGTGGCATATTCGCATAGCAAGGATATGTATGAAAGCGGAGAATTCTCCCATACTTCCGAAAAATATGGGGATTTATCAAACAGATTAAAGGCAGCTGACGTTTTTTATCAGCTTGCAGGAGAGAATATTGCAGCCAATTATGTCGATGGCCCGGCAGTTGTCGAAGGATGGCTGAACAGCAAAGACCATCGGGAAACATTATTAAACAGTGAATTTACCCATCTTGGGGTAGGTGTGTATCAAAAACATTATACGCAAAACTTTATTCAAGTTTGGAAAAAGTAACACCGGCATTATTTCGATCATACTTAATGATACAGTTTTTTGATCTGGTCTCAAGCTTTTTCTTGCGAACCATTTTTTTAGTTTTTTCATATCGTATTTATAGGCATATGCAACGATAAGAGGTGAATATATTGGCTAAGAAAAAGCTTGATCCATCTGTCGAAAAGTTTAAAGCGTTTGTACAATCTAATCCAAAAATCATATTAAAAGTTCGAAAAGGTGAAGCCACTTGGCAAGAACTATTTGAAGATTGGTATCTGCTAGGTGAAGATGACCCCCGCTGGGATTCGTACCGATCAGAACAAAATGAACCGAAAGAATCTGTAACGGACAAGAAGGATGATTGGAAGGCACATTTAATAGGATTGTTCAAAAAGATGGACGCTAATCAAATCGAGCAGCATATTCATCATTTAAGCCAAGCGCTTGGAGCAATCCAAGGAGTTATTGGACAATTTCAGGAAGGCTCCAAAACAAAAAGCACTTCCGAAAAGGTGCAGCCCCCCCATCCTTTCCAATTTAGAAAAGATTGATAAAAGGAGCCAAGTCAAATGCGGAATGAAATTGTTGATCTTTTAGACAGCAATCAGGAACTGAAACAATTTATCCGTGAACAGCCTCAGTGGTACCGGACATTATCAAGAAATCCTGAAAAAATACAGACAATGCAAATTGCCTCCATGCATTACTATAGAAAGACAATTCCCCATAAGGTAGAAATGATTACGAACGGAGTTCAAATGGCTTCAATGATGATGCACATGTTCCAAATGATGAATTCAAATTCATAAAACGAGCTTTCTCAAAAGAATGAGAGAGCTCTTTTTTTATTGAGTAAAGAGAAACAGGAATGTAAACAATACAAACAAAAAGGAGTGAAGACATATGCGGTATATGAAGAACGCCTTATTCATAATAATATTTTCAAGTTTATTGCCCGCTTGCCATAAAGATATACCTGAACCGGAAACAAATATCTCAATATTGCCAATTGAATATGTAAATGCGGCCGGTGATCAGCCCGTATCGGTTCTTGAAGATGGAGGGGACAAGACTTTTTTTGTCCGCCATCATATAAGAGGCGAGAATCTCTATATTGAATGTATGGTTTCCGGCATATCCTTTAGGAGTAATCATACTGGTAATACGGGGAAAATTATTTTGTCTATTGATGGAAAAAAGACGAAAGAAATTTCTTCAGCAGCTTTTATTGTTAAAGGCTTAAACCCGGGAACACATCGAGTCAGATTGGAAGTAGTAAAAACAAACAATGAGCCTTATCATCTAATAAAAGAGTTTTATGCAACCATTCCATAAGGTGTAATGTTTCGTTATTTTGCTGTTTCATGATAAAATAGGATTCGGAGGTGAGCGTTTTTGCTTGCTACAAGTGAACGAGTAATTCTATTAGAAGAGGCAGAAGAGCTGGCAAAGATGGTGTTGCAATCAGAAGCAGCTGAAGAGTATCGCTTGCGTTTAAATAAATTAAAAACAGATAAGGAAACTCAGAGAAAGATCCGTGCTTTTGTCAAATTGAAAGAATTGTACGAAGAGGTACAGCGGTTTGGCAAGTATCATCCCGATTATAAAAAAGTGACGGAAGAAATCCGGGATGCGAAGCGAACAATGGATCTTGATGAAAACGTATATTTATTTAAAAAAGCAGAAAATGAACTTCAAGGTTTGTTGGACGAAATAGCTGTTATCATCGGTCATTCCGTTTCCGAACATATAAAAGTACCGACTGGGAATCCTTTTTTCGACAGCCTTTCCGGCTGCGGCGGCGGCTGCGGAACCGGCAGCAGCTGCGGCTGTTCAGCTTAAAGGGGCTGACTCATAAGGGTCTGATCCCTCCGGCAATGGCAATATATAGAATGGCTTTTTAAGAGTTTAACTATATGTTGTATTGGGGAGGGGTCTGACCCTTTTTATAAGTTTCTGTCCAGTCATTGATTAACAGCATTTTCGTATGCTAGACTAATAAAAACAAACGCTTTGCTGAAGGGGAAAAATGATATGTTTGTTCAAAGGCAAGGAATTATTGTTTGGCTGTATTCACTCAAACATGCAAAAATGTTAAGAAGATTCGGAAATGTTCATTACGTTTCCAAACGGTTAAAATATGTTGTCTTATATTGTAATCAAGAAGAAACAGAGATGCTTATAGAAAAACTGCAATCTTTTCCATTTGTGAAAAAGGTTGAACCATCATATAAACCATTTTTAAAGATGGAATATGAAAATTCAAAGCCTGATAAGGCAAAAGAATATGATTATAAAATGGGTATTTAAAAAAGGGCTGACTCCCACCGGAAATGACAACATATAGAAAAATTTTTTAGTGGAGGGTCTGCCCTTTTTTATGTTTTAATCTAAAGGCGGTATGTAGCGGTTCATTCGCAAGATTCCGATTAAATGCTGATAAAATAGTTCTTTTTCAGGAAACATTGTCGATGGCTTTATATTTAATTCAATAATTTCTTTATTAAGGCTTTTGGCAGTTTCTGAAAATAATTCATATCTTTTATTCGGAGTTTCATGTGGATAAGGAATTCCTTCCCTGCAAATATAGAGAGGCTGAAAATTACCGCTTTCAGCCGGATTTAAAATCACTACCAATGAGGTTGCTTTTTTGCCATTGATCACCGTATGCATGGCCATCATATGCCTGAGCCGGTATTCATTCACTTTTGCCAGTTCAATTAATTCGTATATATCAGAGTATCCTTCTCCCAGTTCGATAAATCGTTGAATCAACCCCAACTACCTCCTTTTTTTGATTCCACATTAACATCAATACTTTATCATTTTCAGTTTGAAAATAGAAGTAGCATGGAAAGACTTATATCGGTTAAAAAAGCAATTTTCGCTATTATTAAACACAATTTGTATGACGGAACTGCCTTGATTTGTTATTGTTAAGATAAGACATTGGTTAAGGAGAATTCCGATGTTTAGGACATCATTTTTTATTTTCATAATCTTATCAGCTGCAATTGGAGGCATATTGTTCTGGCAATGGAAAGCTTATTCCGATAACAATGGAGCACCCGGTCATTTGCAGACGGAATCTGCATTGCAGCAAATAACTGTTGAATCGGCAGCCAATGAGTTGAAAATCTCACAGTCCATTAGCGGGCTTATTGATGGAAAAGAGTACAAAGTTTCTATCCCGGAAAAAGTGTCTTCATGGAATTGCTTGAAGGTTGGTGGAAATCCTTGCGATTCTAAAGATCAATTGCCTGATACTTACATGGCGGAAGATGGAAAAATCGTTTTTTCTTATTCGATTTTTTTTAAAAAGAATTTATCTGCTCTATTGTTGAATAATTGGATAATCTCATTGCCTGACGTTTCTATTGATCACACAAAATTGGAAATTATTGATTATGCCAGAAGAGGGGGTTCATGGGCAGCAGGACTTCCTTTAAAAGGTTATAAGCATTTTGACTTTATTGACTACTTTGTATTTGAAGGAGAAAGTGAGTCATTTTCATTATATTGGCAGAAAGAACCGTTGCATGAAGTAAAAAATGTGCCTGAAATAAGATTGTTGGCGGAATCAAAAAATACAAAACCTGTCACTATAACCTCACTAAACTCTCTTTCTGATTTTCCATATTTGACCGTTGTGGTTACGGACAACTATCCGGAAACAGACGGAGAAGGTGTCATTGTTGTTAAAAAAAACATTCAGCGAGATGTTTTAGTTAGAAAAGTTTTTGATCATTATTTCCGAGCAAAGTTCAGCAAGGCGGAAATTGAAGAGAAATGGCTTGCAGATGTGCTGGCTGATTGTTTTACAAAACAAAAAAGCCGTTCTGTGAAAGGGGAAAAAATTATACAAGAGCTGACTGCAAAGCTTTCTGATCGTGAATTGAATGCATTTTTGTCTTCCGTCATTCAAGAAAAGGCTGTTTTATCAGCAAAAATTTTGGATGAACGATTATCAAAACAAAAAGGATTAAAAACGCAATTTTTTACTTTGAATAAAAACGAAGATGCTTCATTTGTTCCATTATACTTTTTTGATTCGAGAAAAGTATTTATAAATGGAAAAGAAAGAAAGGGCATTGAGATATTATATCAGAATGAGAAGCGTTTATTTCCGCTTATAGAAATACTTGCAGGTCTTGGGTATGAAGTAAAACATTTTGCAGACGAAAAAACATTGGTTTTAAATAAAGGGAAAAACAAATACCGGTTTTATACCGATCGTAATATTTTTGTATACAATAAAGAGGATTACGGACTTCTGGAAAACCCGTTTCTTTTGATAAACGGTAAAGTTTATATTGAAGAAAAATGGCTTATGGCCTTGTTTAAGATCTATATAAAAGAAAATAAGCATCAAATTAATATCTTTTCTTCATAGAAAACGTGCATGAGTTTTAAACTCCCAACCCCTATAACATGGAAAAAAGAAAAAACCCTGCAGAAACCTGCAGGGTCCTTCTATATCCTTATTAAAGGACAGAAGGCAAAGGGAGAGGAGAAACCGGAGGAAGAACTTATGGGGAAACGTAAGTCTTCTCCGCGGTTGGCAACAACACCATCGAATAGATGTTGTTAGTAACATTATTTCCACAATCTTTCGGGTTATACACTATGAAGACAATTATTTCTTGAATGTTTATAGTAGTTGGCTAAAAAAATCAATTGTGTTAGGATAATGGAGAAAACTTTACAATAAGGGCAAACTTAGTGGTGATCACCGATGAGAGTAGTTTCAGGAGCCTGTAAGGGCAGGATTTTAAAGGCCGTTCCAGGGAGTTCAACCAGGCCTACAACAGATAAAGTAAAAGAAGCAATATTCAATATGATCGGCCCATACTTTGATGGCGGGCTAGGCTTGGATTTGTTTGCAGGCAGCGGAGGATTAGGAATCGAAGCTTTAAGCAGAGGATTAAATAAGGTTATCTTTGTTGATAAAGACAAAAAAGCAATACAGATCATTCATGAAAATATTAAAAGCTGCGGTTTGGAGAAACAAGCGGAAGTTTATCGAAATGATGCGGAAAGAGCTCTAAAAGCAATTATCAAGCGAGGACTTGTTTTCGATTTCATTTTTCTTGATCCCCCATATAAGAAACAGCAGCTTCCTAAGATTTTGGAAACAATTGATAAGGAAAATCTACTTTCGGAGAATGGTGCGATCGTTTGTGAACATAGCGCGGATGAAAGTTTGCCTGAAACAGCAGGCAATTTCATTCGAAAAAAATATGAACAATATGGCATCATTGCTGTTTCCATCTATATTTATCGTTCTGAACATTAAGGAGGTATTTATTTGGCGAGCATAGCGGTTTGTCCAGGGAGTTTTGATCCGATTACATACGGACACCTGGACATTATTACAAGAGGTGCAAAAGTTTTTGATGAATTATATGTCGTCGTGTTGAATAATTCATCGAAAACCCCCTTGTTTACCATAGAGGAAAGAATTCATTTAATTAAAGAAGTAACGAAAGACATCGCTAATGTGAAAGTCGATTTCTACCAGGGATTGCTCGTTGACTACGCAAAGAGCGTAAATGCAAACGCTATCATAAGGGGGCTTCGGGCAGTGTCCGATTTTGAATATGAAATGCAGATAACTTCTATGAACAGGATTTTAAATGAAAATATTGAAACAATTTTTATGATGACGAAAAATCAATATTCTTTTTTAAGTTCAAGCATTGTAAAAGAAGTTGCAAAATACAGCGGAAATATTTCGGAACTTGTTCCGCCGATTGTGGAACATGCATTGAAAGAAAAGTTTACTTCCTGATAAAGAGGGGCCTGACCTTTTGCTTTGAGTCAGCCCCTTTTCGGTTGAAAAAATTTTTTAAAATTTTCTTTTAGTATAGATCATGATATAAATAAGAAGGGAAAAAATTGTAATGATGGGCCCAGTTTCCACTATTCCATAATAAAGTTCGCGAAAGAATGAACCTTCCTTAAATAACAAAACCGGGATAGCGTTGGAAGGTTGCTCTTTATCGTAGTATTTTTCAAAAATAGGTTCCCAAAGAAGGAATGCATAAAGACTGGAAAAGATGCCATGAAGAATTCTTGAAAAGAAAAACGGCTTAAACCTAATATCAGTTTGTGCTAAAATGCTTGCTACTTGGGCTTGGACGCTAAAACCGCTAAACGCAAGGATAAAACTCGTGATCATAACTTGCTGAAGGACTGTTGCTTCTTGAACCTGGCTTGTCATTTGACTGCCAAGAGTAATTTCGAAAAGGCCTGAAATTAACGGAATGCTTAGCGTCTCAGGGAATTGCAGGAATTTTAATACAAATTCAATGATATTTGCGAGAAACGATG
Organism: Bacillus methanolicus; assembly: GCF_028888695.1. NCBI lineage: Bacteria > Bacillati > Bacillota > Bacilli > Caryophanales > Bacillaceae > Bacillus > Bacillus methanolicus. The sequence goes on from NZ_PNFF01000001.1 coordinate 638,398, forward strand.
TTATGTGCAAATGAAATAATAGCTTATTAATCACGGAAAATAATATGATAAACCCGCCAATCATTAATAATGTTTGTATAGAAGACATAACTGCGTCACCCAGCAACTTGCCAATCGGACGGTTATCTTTAATTCTTGTTCGGTGCAAAGTTGACAACGCGGATCGGACTGAAAACTTCTTCTTTTTAAATTCTTTGTCAGTGGCAATCTCATCTCCGTAGAACCTCATGAGCAAACCGACCGTGATATTTCCTAAATAATGTGATAATGCTAAAATAACTCCTAATTGGGCATTATAAAAAAAACCGACTGAAACAGCGCCAAAAATAAACAAAGGGTTCGATGAGTTTGTAAAGGATACAAGCCTTTCTGCTTCAATTTTGCTCAGCTGCCCCTCTTGTCTCAGTCTTGCTGTAAGCTTCGCCCCGGCAGGATAGCCGGATGCCATACCCATAGCCCAAACAAATCCTCCTACTCCCGGAACTTTAAACAGCGGCCTCATTAATGGTTCCAGCAATACCCCGATAAATTTGACAACCCCAAAGCCAATCAGCATTTCTGAAACAATAAAAAACGGCAAAAGGGAGGGGAAAACAATTTCCCACCACATATTTAATCCTCTGATTGATGCATCCACTGATTCCTGCGGGAAAGATATAAGGGATACTGCCATAAATGAAACCGAAACCGCCAAGAAAATCGATTTAAATTTTGATCGAAACAATTAAGGAGCCCCCCTCCAAAGCTGCCATACTGTGCAACTTGTTCAAACAATGTTAAAATATGTATTAGTTAAATTTCAACAATTACAAAGAGCGCTTGTGCTTTTCGATACTTGTCCCCATATACCTCAATATACTCATAGAACTTTAAAATAGACCATATGTTTAAAACATGAATAGATGAAATGCCTTAAAAAAGGAGGATATCTCTTGCGTCGTCCGAAAATAGGATTGGCACTTGGTTCGGGTGGAGCGCGAGGATTTGCCCATCTAGGTGTTATCAAAGTGTTAAAAGCAGAAGGAATACCGATTGATTTTCTTGCCGGCAGCAGCATGGGGGCCATGGTTGGATGTTTATATGCTGCAGGTCTTGATATTGAGCAATTATATAAATTAGCCGGGGCATTCAAGAGAAAATATTATTTAGATTTTACCGTGCCGAAAATGGGATTTATAGCAGGAAAAAAGGTAAAGGAATTGATTCGTGTTTTTACCCATGGCAAAAATATTGAACAGCTTGAAATCCCGGTCGGGGTAGTGGCAACCGATTTAATGACAGGGGAAAAAGTTGTTTTTCGTCAAGGTCCGATCGCGGATGCAGTACGCGCCAGCATATCCATACCGGGAATTTTTGTTCCAGAAAAACTAAACGGGAGATTGCTCGTTGATGGCGGAGTTGTTGACAGAATTCCTGTGTCGGTTGTCAAGGAAATGGGAGCGGATTTGATCATAGCTGTCGATGTTTCACATGTGAAAACAAATACCGAAATTACGTCGATTTTTGATGTTATTATGCAGAGTGTTGATATTATGCAAAAAGAATTAGTGATGAGTCGCGAAATTGCTTCAGACGTGATGATCCGGCCCCGGGTTGAAAATTATAGTTCGCGTTCCTTTACTAATATCGATGAAATTATTTCAATCGGGGAAGAAGAAGCACGAAAACAAATCGGCAAAATTAAAAGTGTTATTGAACGGTGGAAGGAGCCTTCTATAGAATGAGCAGAAAAATTTATATACGAAACTTCCTCATTGCTGCAATCATCTTTTTAGCCAGCACTTTTTATTATTTGCCTTACTATGTGTCAAAGCCCGGCATGGCAAAAGAATTGGAACCGATTATTGAAGTGGATGGCGGCTACGATGAAGAAGGAAGCTTAATGTTAACCACTGTAAGAATGGGACGAGCTAATATTTACTCTTATATTTTTGCGAAACTAAGCAAGTATCAGGAAATCTTTCCTGCTGAGATGATTAAATATGAGCATGAGACTGATGAAGAATTCACGCTTCGCCAGTTAAGGGCAATGGATACATCCAAATTATCGGCGATTGAAGTTGCTTATAAAAAAGCCGGGATTCCGGTTGAATACCGATATAAAGGCGTCTATGTAATGAGTGTCCTTCCCGGTATGCCTGCTGAAGGAAAATTGAAGCCTGGAGACAGGATTTTTAAAGTTAATGACGTGATGTTCAAGTCTTCTGATGAATTTAGACAGTATGTTAGCAAAAAGAAGAAGGGCGACAAGATTCAAATCTCTTATGTACGTAATGGCAAAGCCGATCGCGCAACACTTCAGGTCATGCCTTTTCCCGATAACCATGATCAATTAGGGATCGGCATTGTTCTCGAGGATGATAAGGAAATCATTGTTGAACCAGATGTCAAAGTCAATACTGATGAAATCGGCGGTCCTTCTGCCGGACTGATGTTTGCCTTAGAAATCTATAATCAATTAACGAAAGATGATTTAACTCACGGGTTTGAAATTGCCGGTACGGGAACTATTTCGCCCGACGGAACAGTTGGAAGAATCGGAGGCATTGAGCAGAAAATCGTAGCTGCGGATAAAGCAGGTGCTGATATATTTCTTGCCCCAAATGAAAAAGGCGCAAATGGATCAAATTATGAAATAGCGGTCAAGACTGCAAAAGAAATTGGAACTGATATGAAAATTGTTCCTGTCGACACGTTTGAAGAGGCGGTTTCCTATCTGGAAAATTTAAAAGAAAAATAAAAAGACAGCGGTTTCCCTTATCGGGAAAGCTGTCTATTTATTTTGAGACAAATAAATTGGCGGGTGATTGAACTCAGCCTGCAAAAGTTTTGTTTGAAATTTATGCCCGGCTCCAAGGGCATAAATCCTTGAACTGCGTATATCCAATTCAATTTGGTTATTATAAAAGGAAGACAATTTTGATATAATCGGAATATCTGATTGATGTTTAAATTTGTTCAAATAATCTCTTCCTTTTTCGGTCATTCCTAAAAGCCGCAGATAGCTTACTTTTGATTGATTCATTTCAGATTTTTTTGCATTTGTTAAAATATGGACGCATGTTCTCTGCAGTCTTGTCCACGTATACCGCTTTGTTTTTATTTTTTCCATGAAATCATAAAAGCTATCTGCATGGAGGGCAAAGGAAATCAATCTATTTTCAAGACCTTCTTCCACTTCATAAACAGCCTTTAACTCATCTTGGTTCGTTTGCAAAAGTTTATAGCGGAGATAAGGCCAATAGTTCTCCCAGCTGTGAAGCTGTCCAAACTCTTTTATATATTTATTAAGAAGTTGAAACGTATGCTCCGGAACATATTGTTTAATTTGCGACATTTCATTTTTTTCAGAAAATAACGCTTTTCGGATACTTGTTGCACTTGCAATCGTTTGCGAAGAAAAATGCTCATCATGATAATCCGCGTTTTTCCGTTTAATTGTATAGGCTTGCATATCAAAACCTTGGTCATCAATTGCTTTTAAATAATGAAACCCTAGAATATTGTTGGGTTTTGATAAATCAACGATTTCCTCATCAGCCGGCAAATCTTGAAAGGCGAAGGACATCGCTTTTGGATAACTGACCCCTTTTTCGATATGATGCTTTATTTGCTGCTGAAACAGTTGGTTATGTCTTTTCATATATCTTAATGTCGCCTGAAAATCAGCCACACTTCCGGATTCACTCCCGAAACAAATGCTGTTGCATCCGGCTTTATAAAGAATTTCTACTGCTCCTTTTGCAAATGTTTCCGCTTTTTGCACAGCAAATTGGTAAGGAAGTTCAAATACGATATCAACGCCGCCTTTTAAAGCCATTTCAGCACGGACCCATTTCGATAAGAGGGCAGGTTCCCCGCGCTGCAGGAAGTTTCCGCTCATGACAGCGATCACGAGATCTGCACCAGTTTCTTCCCGTGTTTTTTTGACATGATAGGCATGACCGTTATGAAAAGGATTGTATTCAACAATAACACCGACTGCATTCATCATTCGTTACTCCCTATAAAATTGGTATTTGAGATAATGAACAAAAAATTAGTTTAAATTAATGAGTTATTGACTACAGTATAGTGTAAAGAAAAAATATTGACAAATAATTATATGAAAGCTATAATTACCTTTGTTGCCTTGGGGTGATTCAATTTGAAATGGACGATAAGTCAGTTGCAAAAATATCGAAACAAGGAATTTTCTGTTGATGAAACGGTAAGGGTAGATGAAATCAAAGAAATTGATACATCGATTCGAAGCGTTTCTCCGATGCATATAACCGGACGGGCAGACATTGGCACAACTAGAGTGACATTTTACTTGAAAATGAAAGGTTCTCTTGTGCTTCCTTGTTCTCGTACATTAGTTGATGTGAATTATCCAATTGATGTTGAAACAACAGAGACATTTCTGATTAACGATTCAGATTTTTATGAATCGGATGAGGAAATACATCGAGTAAAAGGTGACATAATTGATCTTATGCCGATCGTACGTGAAATCCTTTTACTTGAAGTACCGATGCAGGTATTCTGTGAAGATAGCAGCGAAGATGGCGCACCACAATCAGGTAAAGATTGGGAAGTGATCCGCGAGGAAGATAGGAAAGAAAGAATTGATCCTCGCCTAGCCGGACTTGCAAAACTGCTTGAACAGAATGATTCTTCGGATTCATAACCGAAAAGAACTATGTAAAGTGAAGAACCAGCTTTTATCTGGCCTTCATAACTTTCTTGATTCTCTTTAAGGAGGTGGGAAGAATGGCTGTACCTTTTAGAAGAACTTCAAAAACTGCGAAAAGAAAGCGCCGTACTCATTTTAAACTACAAGTTCCGGGTATGGTAGAATGCCCAAACTGCGGTGAAATGAAACTTGCTCACCGCGTATGTAAAGCATGTGGAACATATAAAGGAAATAAAGTTGTAAACAACTAATTTCATTTTGATAAAAAGCACAAGGAGAGAAAGTCCTTGTGCTTTTGTCATTTAAAAAAGGATTTACCATAAGACTTGAAAGAATACAATGAAAATTCCTAAAATAAAAGGGAATATTTATTTTCTGGAGGGCAGCAATGAAATCTTTTTTATTGGAAGAGCGGGAACAAGGATGCTTACTATTTACCATTAATAGACCTGACAAGAGAAATGCCGTAAATTTTGATGTGATGGATGGACTAAGTGAAGCGATCAATTTTGCCAAAAAACCGGGAGTGAAAGCTCTCGTTATTACCGGCGCCGGTGAAGCTGCATTTTGCTCGGGCGGCGATCTTTCTATTTTTCATCAACTGAAAACAGAAGAGGAAGCTTATGGCATGCTCTCAAAAATGTCAAATATTTTATACAGATTGTTAACCCTTCCAAAACCAACAATTGCCCTTATAAATGGAACGGCAGTTGGAGGGGGCTGTGAAATAGCTGCAGCATGTGATTTTCGCGTGGCGAAAAAAGGGCAAAAAGCAGGGTTCATACAAGGGAGTCTAGCAATTTCGACAGGATGGGGAGGCGGAACCATTTTATTTGAAAAGCTTTTGGCAGGAAATGCCTTGAAAATACTGATGGAATCGCGGCTTTTTCAAGTTGAAGAATTAGCTGAGTTTGGGTTTATCGATCACATATATGACGATGATCGTGAAGAAGTTTGCGATTCTTTCTTAAGAAAAATTCTTTCTCTTGAAACGGATGTTTTGTCAGCTTACAAAAAAATGCTAATAAGAAAGTGGACAGAATCGGGTCTTCAAAAAAGAATGGAGGAAGAAGTTCGAAACTGTGCTGTTTTGTGGGAGAAAGATGTGCACCATGAGCTAGTTGCAAAATTTTTAAAACGAAAATCTTAATTTTTGCATCTTATGGAAGAATGATATCAGTCTATCTTTTCTAGCAGTTGCATATGTATTAATAAAAACGCTAGGGGGGATATTCTGATGTCAACAACTCGACAGGATGCTTGGACACAAGATGAAGATTTATTGCTTGCAGAGGTAGTATTGCGCCATATTCGAGACGGAGGAACCCAATTACAAGCTTTTGAAGAAGTAGGCAAGCGGCTGTCAAGAACGGCTGCAGCATGCGGATTTCGCTGGAACTCAATTGTAAGAAAACAATATAAATCAGGAATAGAACTGGCAAAAAAACAGCGAAAAGAACAGAAGAATCATGCTTCAAATTTAGTAGTGAATAATGATAAGAGTATTGAAAAAAAAGATGTAATCTCTGCTGCCTTTAAGACTTTTGAGCAAAAAGAAGATCTTTCGTTTGAGACTGTCATTAACTATATAAAAGATCTTTATGAAAAAGCCGGTAAATACACTGGCGAAGAAGAAAATATCGCGAAATATGCTGATAAAATTAAAGAAATGGAGAAAAAAATGTTTTATCTTGCTGCAGAAAATGAAAAATTGGCGAAAGAGTTAAATGCGGTTAAAGAAGATTACCGCGCCTTAATTGAAATCATGGAGCGTGCTAGAAAAATGGTTGTTCTGCAGGAAGAAGACCATCAGAAAAAAGTGAAATTTCAAATGGATAAGAATGGGAACTTAGAAAGAATTGAAAAATAAAAAGAGGCTGACCCATAAGGAAAAAAGTTCCGGCCTTAAGGGGTCAGTTCCTTAATGCTATTTTGCACGAAATATAGAAAGCGGTTTTATTTTTTTTGAAAGGAATTTTTAGAATATTTAGAGAAATAAATAATATTTCAGCCAAATGGGGGCAGAAAGGGGAACGAGGGTGCAAAAAATTGTCATTGCAAACAGGGGAGAAATTGCTTCAAGAGTAATCAGAGCTTGCCATGAACTTGGAATTGATACAATTGCTGTCTATTCGGACGCCGACAAAGATTTGCCATTTGTAAAAGAGGCAAAATATGCGTTCCGTCTAGGGGAGCCGCCTGTTCATAAATCGTATCTTAATAGCGATCTCATTCTTGAGATTGCGAAATCAGAAAAAGCGGACGGCATTCATCCGGGATATGGTTTTTTATCTGAGAATGCTGATTTTGCACGCAATGTTCAGGAAGCAGGGCTTACTTTCATTGGTCCATCTCCGGAAACGATTGAACGAATGGGTGATAAAATCATCGCACGAAATACGATGGAAAAAGCAGGGGTACCCGTTGTACCGGGGAGCAGCGAAGGATTAACAACACTTGAGGAGGCTTGTGATTTTGCCGAATCAATCGGTTACCCGGTTATGTTAAAGGCAAGCGCCGGCGGTGGCGGAATCGGTATGGTGTTTTGTGAAAATGAGCAGGTACTCGCTAAGTCGTATGAGTCAACGAAAGCACGAGCGAAAACATATTTTGGCTCAGAGAAAATTTTTATCGAAAAATACATTCAAAATGCCCGTCATATCGAAGTGCAAATATTTGGCGATGTTCATGGAAATATCGTTCATTTATTTGAAAGAGATTGTTCTATCCAAAGGAGGCACCAAAAAGTCATTGAAGAAACACCATCGCCTTTCTTGTCAAAACGTACAAGAAAACAATTGTTTGCAACTGCTTTGAAAGCCGCTGCAGCCGTTCATTACGTAAATGCCGGAACAATTGAGTTTATTGTCGATGAGGAAGAAAATTTCTATTTCCTTGAAATGAACACCCGTTTGCAAGTTGAGCATCCGATCACGGAACAGATTACTGGGCTGGACCTTGTTAAATGGCAATTACTGGTGGCCAGAGGTGAAAAGCTCCCTCTTATGCAAGATGTTATAAACCGAAGCGGCCATGCGATACAATTTCGCTTATACGCGGAGGATCCATATACGTTTATGCCGTCTCCGGGCAAAATTACGACTTTTAAATGGAAAGAGTTAGAGAGGGTTCGGATTGATAACGGTTATATAGAAGGGTCAACTGTAACACCTTTTTATGATCCGTTAATTGCAAAATGTATTTTTTATTCAAACACAAGAGAAGATGTCCTAAAAAAGGCGAAAGAATTTTTTCAAAATATAGAAATTGAGGGAATCAAAACAAACATACAGCTCTTTATGAATATTATTGATGACAGCGATTTTCAAAATGGCACGTATACGACGAAATTTTTAACAGAAAAGAAATTTGCAATTAAGTAGGGGGGTCACGATGAAAGAAATCACTTCGACGATGGCCGGTACGGTATTAAATATTCTCGTAAATGTGGGGCAAGAAGTTTCTATAGGGCAAGAAGTTATCATACTCGAATCAATGAAAATGGAAATTCCTGTGGAAAGCCAAATAATTGGAAAAGTGAGCGAAATAAAAGTTAATATCGGAGATTTCGTGAATGAGGGAGACGTATTAATCTTCTTAGAGTAAAAAGTCAAGAGAATAAGACTAGTAGAGGTGGAATAGCATGGCAACTGCAAAAACAATCTCTGAAGCATTAAAAGAGAAGCAAAGAGCGATTGAATCCGGAGGCCATCCAAAGTACCATGAAAAATTAAGAGAACAAAATAAATTATTTGTTCGTGAACGTCTCAAGCTATTATTTGATGATGGAAAATATGAGGAAGATGGAAAATTCGCCAACTTTAAAGCCGGGGATTTGCCTGCAGACGGCGTTGTAACCGGAATCGGCAAAATCAACGGCCAGACTGTTTGTGTTATGGCAAATGATTCAACTGTAAAAGCCGGTTCATGGGGAGCAAGAACGGTTGAAAAAATTATTCGCATACAGGAAACTGCCGAAAAGTTAAAAGTACCAATTTTATATTTAGTAGACTCGGCCGGAGCAAGAATAACAGACCAGCTTGAGATGTTCCCGAACCGCCGCGGTGCAGGAAGAATCTTTTATAATCAAGTGAAGCTTTCCGGCATGGTGCCTCAAATCTGCCTCTTGTTCGGGCCTTCTGCTGCAGGCGGTGCCTACATTCCTGCGTTTTGTGATATTGTGATAATGGTTGATCAAAATGCATCTATGTATTTAGGTTCTCCGCGCATGGCTGAAAAAGTGATCGGCGAAAAGGTTTCACTTGAGGAAATGGGCGGTGCACGTATGCACTGTACGGTAAGCGGGTGCGGAGACATACTTGTTTATTCAGAAGAAGAAGCTATTGAGTCAGCAAGAAAATATTTAACCTATTTTCCTGCGAGCTTCAAAGAAAAACCACGGCTGATTGAAGGAGTTCAGCCGAGAGAAGGGCGTGCTTTAGAAGAGATCATACCTCAAAATCAAAATGCGCCTTTTGAAATGTATGAATGTATTGATTCTTTAATTGATGAAGGCAGTTTTTTTGAAATCAAAAAGCTGTTTGCGCCTGAACTAATTACCGGACTTGCAAGAATAAACGGGCGGGTCGTTGGAATTATTGCCAATCAGCCAAAAGTAAAAGGAGGGGTCCTGTTTGTCGATTCAGCTGATAAGGGAGCTAAGTTTATTCAGCTGTGCGACGCTTTTCATATTCCATTGTTATTTTTAGCGGATGTACCGGGTTTTATGATTGGAACAAAAGTAGAACGTGCCGGGATCATTCGCCACGGTGCAAAATTGATTGCAGCGATGAGCTCTGCAACCGTTCCAAAAATTTCAGTGATTGTCAGGAAGGCATACGGTGCCGGCCTTTACGCAATGGCAGGACCCGCATTTGAACCGGATTGCTGCATCGCGCTTCCGACGGCGCAAATTGCTGTAATGGGGCCTGAAGCTGCTGTTAATGCAGTTTATTCAAACAAATTAAATGCAATTGAAGATCCTAAGGAACGAATGGCTTTCATTCAGGAAAAACAGCAAGAGTATAAAGAGCATATCGATATTTATAAACTAGCTTCAGAGATGATTGTTGATGAAATTGTCTCCCCTGATGAATTAAGGGAAGTCCTTATCGAAAGATTTTCCTATTATGAGACAAAGGAAATGGTATTCAGCACACGAAAGCATCCTGTCTATCCGGTTTAATTATGATTGTTTGCCTTTTTCAAACCTCTTTTTTTCTTAAATTGAAAAGGGGTTTGTTTTTTATTTGAGAATTACATAACTTTTCACTTTTAAATCTGTTAAAATATTGACTAAATAATGTTTATTGAGGGGTTTTAATGAAAATAGGGGTTATTGGCGGCGGTTCAATTGGATTGCTTTTTGCTTATTACTTGAACAAATGTTTTGATACGACTATTTACACTCGAACAGATCGGCAAGCAAGGATGATAGGAGCGAAAGGCTTATTGTTTGAAAAAAACAGGAAAAAAGAAACTGTGCAAATCAAAGCGGAAAGCTTTTCAAATTGGAACGGCGAAGAAGACCTTACGATTGTAGCGGTTAAGCAATATCATCTCGAAGACGTGCTTGGTCAAATTCACGAGAGAATGAACAATAAGGGGTCTTATCTGTTTTTGCAAAATGGAATGGGCCATCTCAAACAAATTAATAAATTCACTGCAGATAATATTTATATCGGTTCTGTGGAGAATGGCGCCTACAGGGCCGGTGACCGTCATGTTCGCCATACCGGTGAAGGAGTTAATAGAGTTGCAGTCTATTTTGAAAAGAATAGCTCTCTTTTGCACGATTTTATTAAGCCGCTATCGAGCTTCTTTCCATTTGTGATGGAAGAAAATTATTACGAGATGTTGATAAAAAAACTGGTTGTCAATGCTGTGATTAACCCTCTGACGGCGATTCTTCGTGTACCTAATGGTGAATTGGTCTCCAATCCTTATTATCGTGAAAATTTTCGCGCTCTCTTTAAAGAAATAAGCGGCATTTTACATCTTGACGATGAACAAGTCTACTATCAACACGTTTTAAATGTATGCCAAAAAACGGCCAAAAATCGATCTTCCATGCTAAAAGATATTGAAGAAAATAGAATAACAGAAGTTGATTCTATTTTAGGATATTTGCTTGAAGAAGCAAAAAAACAAAACAGACATGCTCCATTAACACAACAATACTACACCCTCATAAAAGGAAAGGAGTATAGGGAGAAGGGGAATTAGGATGTCATCTTTATTATCTGCTGTTATTGCCACAATTGTAACAATTCCATTGCTTGGGTATTTAATTGTCTTTATTATCAGCAAACAGCTGACAGGAAACCATCGCCGGTCTGTGCATAAAGCAATAGATGTAAGCACGTTCTTATTCATCGTTTCGGTGCATTACTTAACAATTGTTATTTGGGAGAAATCCTTTTTAGGAATTATTTTCATAACGATCTTAATGACAGGGATTATATTTGTTTTTATTCACTGGAAAACGAAAGAGGAAATCATTTTTCTGCATTTATTCAGAGGGGTTTGGAGGTTCAATTTTTTATTGTTTTTTTCTGCATACATAGTTCTTGTTCTTTATGGCCTGATTCAAAGAGTCGCCTATTCGCTGTCATTTCCGTAAGGTTGTTTCCATTAGGCAAAGTTTTTTCCTTTTTAATTCTGTCAATGCTATACTCTTTACTGAATGAAAATCGTTTACGAGAAAGGAAGTATACTTTACATGGAGATTTTGAATCTCACAATTCCGTCTGCTAATCGATTTGCAACGGATTACATAAATCAAGAATCCTATATGAATAATTTTTTTCATTATAAATTTAATGATCCTTTTGACTATACTAAGCGATTAAAAGAGCTTCAAATACGAAATTTTCAGAGGGAGGAATTAGCGAATTATATTGAGGCTTTTATGGAACGATATCCTTCGTCCGACGCAGTAAAGCGTTCTGTAGAAAAGCTGAGGCAAAAAAACAGTGCAGTGGTGATAGGAGGACAGCAGGCCGGTATATTAACGGGGCCTCTTTATACCATTCATAAAATCATTTCCATTGTTGCTTTTGCCCGGGAAAAAGAACGGGAACTTGGCATTCCGGTCGTTCCTGTGTTTTGGATAGCCGGCGAGGATCACGATTTTTTGGAAATCAACCATGTTTACGTGTCATCGAACCAAAAAATCGAAAAATGGTCATTTCCCGAAAGGGTTATCGAAAAAAAGATGGCATCCGATATACCGCTTAATAAAGAGATTTGTTTAAAATGGATTGAAAGCATCATTGAAACATATGGTGAAACAATTTATACAAATTCACTGCTTGAATTTTTAGAACAATCTTTAAAGCATTCAAAGACATTTGTTGATTTTTTTGCTTATATGATTATGGCTCTTTTTAAAGAAACGGGTTTATTGCTTGTTGATTCAGGCGACAGGAAAATCCGCAATTTGGAAAAGGAGATTTTTGTCAGACAAATAAAAGGGTGCATTGATATTACCCAATCTGTTTTGAATCAACAGGACGAGATAAAAAAACAAGGATTAAAGCCGGCAATCGAACTAACTTCTCAAACGGCAAATTTGTTCTATTACGACCCTTCCTTGCAGGAGCGGATTTTACTCGAATACAACAGTAAAGAAGGCAAGTTTCTCGGGAAAAATGGGGCTGTTTCTTTTTCTGAAGAAGAATTAATACATATCGCATTAACGAATCCTGAATATTTGAGCAATAATGTTGTGACAAGGCCGTTGACACAAGAATGGCTTTTTCCAACTCTTGCATTTATCGGCGGTCCCGGTGAAATTGCCTATTGGGCTGAATTAAAAACCGTGTTCGAAAGATTCGAAATAAAGATGCCGCCAATTGTTCCACGTTTAAATATTACGTTATTAGAGCGGTCAATTGAAACAGATCTCAACGATTTAGGAATAGATATAAAAGAAGTATTAAGTACGGGGGTACAAAGACAAAAAGAATTATTCCTTGCCGATATTAAAGATGAAACGATTGAATCTCTGTTTTTGCAAACAAAAAAGCAGCTAATCGATCAATACGAACTGATTGAAGAACATGCAAAACATCATAATAAAGGCTTAATCCCGCTGCTAAACAAAAACCGGAGCTTTGTTTTAAAACAAATTAATTTTATGCAGAGAAAATTTGAAGAAACCGAAAGGCTTAAACACGAAATAATATTAAGAAAGTTTGACCGGATTGAAACTTCCCTAAAACCAAACGGACTTCCTCAAGAAAGGATCTGGAATATCTTATACTTTTTGAACCGATACGGTTTTCATTTATTGGATGAACTATTAAACTTGCCTTATCAATTTGATGGGACACATAAACTCATAAAAATTTAAGAGTATCAAAGTGCAAATGGGGAAAGCTTGAATAAAAAGCTTTCCCCATTTGTTTTGTAAGCGCTTTCGCTATTTTGTCAATTATTTTTTTTGGACAAATAAATGAGTCAAATTTTCGTTTTTGGAAGGAAATAAAAGTACATTGGGAGAATTAAAAAATAGGTGGTGAAAAGTGGGGGGATGTGGTACATTTGAAATAGAAAGTGGGGTTAGCGGGCATGTTCATGGGCGAGTACCATCATAACGTCGATAATAAGGGGCGTTTAATTGTTCCGGCAAAATTCCGTGAGCATCTCGGAGAAATGTTTATATTAACCCGCGGATTGGACCAATGTTTATTTGGATACCCCTTATCTGAATGGAAGCTGATAGAAGAGAAGTTAAAAGGGCTTCCACTTACCAAAAAAGACGCCCGTGCATTTACCAGATTTTTCTTTTCGGGTGCCACTGAATGCGAACTTGATAAACAAGGAAGGATCAATATTCCATCCCCGCTGATTCAATATGCAAAATTAGAAAAAGAATGTGTGATCTTAGGAGTTTCCAATCGAATTGAAATATGGAGCAAACCAATATGGGAAGAATATTTTAATGACTCGGAAGAATCTTTTGCCGAAATTGCAGAAAATATGATTGGATTCGATATATAACAGGTAATATTATATTAATATAATTTTTGCTGCAAGTTCGATTGGAAAGGTGGAAATAAATTGTTTGAACATACAACCGTGCTCCTGGAGGAAGCTGTTGGGGGGCTTGCAATAAAACCGGACGGAGTATATGTCGATTGTACACTTGGCGGAGCCGGACACAGCGAGCTGATTTTGAAACAGCTGTCTGGAAAAGGAAAACTGTTTGCTTTCGACCAGGATGAAACAGCTATAGCACATGCAAAAGTCAAACTGGCTCCATATGGAGAGAAAATAACGATTATTAAAAGCAATTTCCTTTACATTGAAGAGGAATTGTCCAAATTCGGCATCGCAAAAGTCGATGGGGTTTTATACGATCTCGGTGTTTCCTCACCACAATTGGACAACCCTGAACGGGGATTTAGCTATCATCACGATGCCCCGCTTGATATGCGGATGGATAAAGATTCGGATCTTTCTGCATTTGATATTATTAATCACTGGCCATACGAGGATTTGGTAAGGATTTTCTTTCAATACGGCGAAGAAAAGTTTTCCAAGCAAATAGCAAGAAAAATAGAGATTGCAAGGGCCAAAAAGGCCATTGAAACTACTGGAGAACTAGTTGACATTATCAAGGATGCCATACCTGCTCCTGCTAGAAGAAAAGGCGGTCATCCTGCTAAAAGAATTTTCCAGGCCGTGCGAATAGCAGTAAATGATGAACTTGGTGTTTTCGAAAAATCTTTGCAAAAGTCGATAAACCTTTTAAAAAAGGGCGGCCGAATCAGTGTTATTACATTCCATTCACTTGAGGACCGAATATGTAAAACGGTATTTAAAAATGCAAGTGAGGCCCCGAATTTGCCTCCGGGTTTGCCGATGATTCCGGATGAATTCAAACCAAAAATGAAGTTAATTACGCGCAAACCAATTGTGCCAAGTGAACGGGAATTAGAGCTAAACAACCGGGCAAGATCGGCAAAATTACGGATCGCGGAAAAATTATAAAAAATAAATAAATGAATAACAGGAGGGGAAAAAATGGGCAATTTAGCAAGAAAGTTGCATCAGGAACAACAGCAGCGCAAAAGCCAATCACCTAACAAAGCGAAAGTGAAAGTGAAAAAATCGCGGATTTCGCCCGGAGAGATTATTATAGGAACCGTTTTTACAGCATTCGTCTGTTTCGGAGCAGTGCAAATCGTTTCCAATCAAGCGGCTATCTATGAAATAAATAAAGACATACAAATTGCCGAAAAAAATATTCAAGAACAAAAGAAATTGAACAACGACTTAGAGATGCAAGTGAGCGAGTTAAGTACTTACGAGCGGATTTGGGAAAAGGCGAAAGAACTCGGCTTACAATTGAATGAAAATAATGTTAAGGTAGTGCAAGACTGATGGAAAAGAAACAACCAAATATGAATCTCGGAGCAGCGGTATTATTTATAATATTCAGCCTGCTCTTTTTTGTCTTGCTGATCAGGTTTGTTTCAATCCAAGTCACCGGTGAAGTTGCAGGACAAAATCTTGCGGCAAAGGCCCACCAGAAGTACATGAAGAAAAGTATGATTGAAGCCAAGAGAGGAACGATTTATGACCGAAGAGGGGAAGTTGTAGCCGAGGATACGATTTCATATACCCTCGTTGCTATTCTTGATAAGTCTATGAAGCCTCATTACGTGTCGAATCCGGAAATGACAGCCCGGAAATTAGCAAAATACATAGACTTAAGCAAGGATGAAATATATGAAAGATTGACTGTAAAGGGCCAATTCCAGGTTGAGTTTGGAAAAGCCGGCCGTGATCTGTCTCATCAAACAAAAAAGAAAATCGAAGCATTAAAACTGCCGGGAATTACTTTCAGAAGAGAAATGAAGCGTTTTTACCCTAACGGCGTCTTTGCTTCGCATCTTGTTGGCTTTGTGGAAACAAAAGAAAATGAGAACGGAGAAGCAAAATCGGCAGGGGTGTTAGGGATTGAAAAAACATTGAATTCGGAGCTTACAGGAAAAGACGGAGCGGTTCAGTTTGAAAGCGATTATTGGGGCTATTTGCTACCTGATGAGAAGGAAAAGATAAAACCAGCTGAAAACGGCGATGACGTCTATTTAACAATTGATAAAAAGATCCAAACTTTTCTCGAAGATGCCATGAACAAAGTTGAGAATGAATACAATCCTGCAAAAATTATTGCAGTAGTTGCCGACCCGAAAACAGGGGAAATTTTGGCCATGGGACAACGCCCGACATTTCATCCGAAAACACGCGAGGGTCTTGATAAAAGCTGGTACAATGAAGTCATTGAAAATGCATTTGAACCAGGTTCGACAATGAAAATTTTTACGCTGGCCGCAGCAATCGAAGAAAATGTATTTAATCCAAATGATTGGTTTGAGTCAGGAAGTTACCGAGTAACAAAAAACTCGCCCGTCATTCGTGACCATAACGGCAGCGGATGGGGACCCATCACGTATTTGGAGGGAATACAGCGTTCATCGAACGTTGCCGTGGCTAAAATTGTTAACGAAAAATTAGGTTTTGAAAGATTTCGAGAATACTTGACCAAATTCGGCTTTGAAAAACCGACAGGAATTGAATTGCCAAATGAAGTTACCGGAAAAATTAAGTACGAGTGGCCGATCGAAAAAATTACAACTGCCTATGGTCAAGGTACGACAGTCACGCCGATCCAGCTGATTCAGGCAGCCACTGCCGTTGCCAACGATGGAAGGATGTTGAAGCCCCATGTGATTGATAAAATCGTCGATTCACAAACGGGTGAAGTGATAAGAGAAACAAAGCCGGAAGTTGCCGGCACCCCTATTTCAAAAGAGACAGCGAAAAAAGTAAGAGATATTCTTGGAACGGTCGTGACTTCACCAAAAGGAACCGGCTATAACCGCTACAATATTGAAGGCTATGAGGTTGCCGGAAAAACCGGAACCGCGAATATACCGGGTCCGAACGGGAGGTACCTGAATGGGAATAATGATTATCTTTTTTCCTTTTTGGGCATGGCACCGAAGGATGATCCGGAACTCATCATGTATGTAGCGGTTCAGCAGCCGGAAGTCGAAAGCTATTTTGACGGGTCGAAACCTGTTTCGAAAATTTTTAACACAGTAATGAAAAGCAGTTTGCAATACTTAAATATTAAGCCTTCGAAGCAAGAAAAAGCAGTTGCTAACCTTGTTCCTGATGTAACAGGTTCATCTGTAGAAAAAGCAACGGAAACCTTGCAATCAAAAGGATTTGATATCGTTTTAACAGGGAAAGGGAAAACGATAGAGGCTCAATTACCGTCAGGAAACTCAACGATGCTTGAAGGTGAAAAAATTATTCTTAAGACAGAAGGAGATGTCACCGTTCCGGATATGACCGGCTGGTCGAGAAGAGATGTTATGAAATTTGCAAAAATAAGCGGACTCCATTTGAACTTGACCGGCAGCGGTTATGTCACCAAACAAAAACCGAATCCTGGAGTCTCTTTAAAAAAAGGAGAATACTTAATCGCGAGTTTAGAAACCCCGGAAAAGCAATTGAATCATATGATTGAACAGCAAAATGATGATGAACAGGGTGCTGAAGAAGTGCGAGATTGAAGAATGAATATCCGGCGTTTTCAAATTGTTCTAATCTAAAATGTACAAGCATATAAATGAACGAGCCGTTTAAGTGGTGCAAAGGAGGTTCGTTCATATATGCGTGTATCGAACGTGACCGTCAGGAAAAGGCTGACGATAGCATTAATAGCAGGAATATTGATATTTTTCATTATCGATCTTCGATTAGGCTATGTTCAATTTTTTCTCGGAAATATGCTGACTGACCGTGCTAAAGATTCATGGAGCAGAAATATCCCGTTTGAACCGGAACGCGGAGAGATTATGGACCGAAATGGCGTTCCTTTAGCGACAAATGTTAGTGCACCGACAGTCTATGCAGTTCCGAGGCAAATCGAGAATCCGGCTGAAACGGCGGAAAAGCTGGCGGCTGTCTTAAACATGTCAAAGGAAAAAGCATATAAGCTGATTACGAAAACTGCTTCCTCTGTCCGGATTCCCGAAGGACGCAAGATTTCCCATGAGAAGGCGAAAGAAATCCGTGCTCTCGGATTAAAAGGCGTTTATATCGGGGAGGACTCGAAACGCCATTACCCTTTTGGCAGCTATTTGTCGCACGTTCTTGGATTTGCAGGTGCTGATAACCAAGGGCTTATGGGGCTTGAACTTTATTATGATAAGGAATTAAAAGGAAAAAAAGGATCTGTTAAATTTTATGCGGATGCAAAGGGCAAGCGCATGAATGATATGGCAGACGACTACGAACCGCCGATTGACGGACTTGATTTAAAACTGACGATTGATACAAAGATCCAAACAATTGTTGAAAGAGAACTAGACATTGCCCAAGCAACATATAATCCGGATGGAATTATTGCGATTGCCATGAACCCAAATACCGGTGAAATTTTAGCTATGGCCTCGAGGCCGGATTTTGACCCGGCGAACTACAAGAATGTAGCACCTGAAATTTATAATCGGAATTTGCCGGTATGGAGCACATACGAACCGGGTTCAACATTTAAAATTATTACTCTAGCGGCTGCCCTCGAAGAAGGGAAAGTAGATTTGGAGAAAGAACATTTTCATGACCCCGGATTTGTGAAAGTGGGCGGAGCAAGGCTTCGGTGCTGGAAAAGAGGAGGACACGGTTCACAGTCGTTCCTTGAGGTTGTGCAAAATTCATGTAATCCCGGTTTCGTCGAACTTGGACAAAGGCTTGGGAAAGAAAAATTATTTTCATATATTAAAAAATTTGGTTTTGGTGAAAAGACCGGCATAGATCTCCAAGGAGAAGGAACAGGAATTCTTTTTGCCCTCGATAAGGTCGGACCGGTTGAACAAGCAACAACTGCTTTTGGCCAAGGGGTATCTGTAACCCCCATCCAGCAAGTAGCTGCCATTTCTGCTGCCATTAATGGAGGCACTTTATATACACCATATGTTGCAAAAGAATTGATTGACCCAAGAACCGGGGAAGTTGTTATGAAAAAATCTCCCTTTGCAAAACGGAAAGTTATTTCCGAGGAAACTTCAAAGAAGATACGTTACGCACTAGAAAGCGTTGTTGCCCAAGGAACGGGCGGAAAAGCATTTGTTGATGGTTATCGGGTCGGAGGAAAAACCGGAACCGCGCAAAAAGCAGTGAATGGAAGATACCTTGAAAATAATCATATTGTTTCTTTCATCGGTTTTGCCCCGGCAGATGACCCCGAGCTTGTTGTTTATGTCGGCGTTGACAATCCGAAAGGCACCGTTCAATTTGGAGGAGTTGTGTCAGCGCCGATTGTAGGGAACATTATGGGCGACAGTTTAAGAGCTATGGGTGTTAAACCGCGTAAAGATCAGATTGACAAAGAAATGACATATGCCGATCCTCGTATGATAGAAGTTCCGGATTTAGTCGGTTTATCAAAAAAGGAACTCCGGGAAGTATTCCTGAATTTCAAGATTGACGCAAGCGGTGAAGGGGATATAGTTGTAAAGCAAACACCGCAGCCGGGAGTAAAATTAAAAGAAGGATCAACGATCAGGCTATATTTCGGTAATAATTAAACGACTGGATGAATCATATGAGAAGGGCGGCAATCGAAGAAATCGCCGCCCCGTTTCCATTTTGCTTTTTCCGGAATCTTGAAGAAATAGGTTTGTATTTCCGTTAATAAAAATCACCTGCAAAAATGGCTTAATTCTTTCTTTTCATGTAAAATAATAACCGCCGTATAAAGTAAGTTACGAATGAAAAATGGCGGCCAAGAAATGTAAGATGTTATCATCATTGATTTTTGAGAGGAATGAGAAAAATGAATTTACATACATTGCTAAAATTTCTGCACCCTCTTGTTCCTTATAAGGGGGATAATCCCGAAATTACTGCGATTCATAATGATAGTCGCTTAGTTGAACCGGGGAGCCTGTTTATCTGTATTAAAGGTCATACCGTTGACGGACATGATTTTGCTCAGACTGCAGTTGAAAAAGGAGCTGCAGCCATACTCGCTGAAAGAGAGATGCAACTTGATGTACCCGTCATCATCGTAAAAGATACATACCGGGCGATGGCCGTGCTCGCTGACGCTTTTTACGGCCAGCCAAGCCATAAACTGCATTTGATCGGAATTACCGGAACGAACGGTAAGACGACAACAAGTCATTTAATCGAAAAAATCTTTTCCGATGCCGGGCAAAAAACCGGTTTAATCGGAACGATGTATACAAAAATCGGCGACGAGACTTTTGAAACGAAAAATACAACCCCTGAAAGTCTGATGCTACAAAAAACATTTAAGCAAATGATCGACAGCGGTGTCGAAACGGCTGTGATGGAAGTATCTTCACATGCGTTGGTTTATGGTCGGGTGCATGGGTGTGATTACAATGTAGCGGTTTTTACGAACCTGACACAAGATCACCTTGATTATCATAAAACAATGGATGAGTACCGCCGGGCAAAAAGTCTGCTATTCTCCCAGCTTGGAAATACTTTTAGTCATGAAAAGCCAAAATTTGCTGTTTTGAATGCCGATGATCCTGTTTCTCGGGAGTATATCCAATCAACTGCTGCTCATGTTGTCACATACGGGATTGATCAGCCAGCCGATATTAAAGCGGCTAATTTGAAGATTGCAGCTAACGGAACGGTTTTTGATTTAATCACACCGTACGGAGTCGAAAAGATTTCGATGAAGCTAATCGGAAAATTCAGCGTCTATAATGTGTTGGCAAGTATTGGCGCATGTCTTGTTTCCGGCATTCCCCTTAAGCAAATAATTAAATCGATCGAAGAAGTGGAAGGAGTGCCGGGCCGTTTCGAATTAGTAAATGCAGGACAGGATTTTGCGGTTATTGTTGATTATGCCCATACCCCGGACAGCCTTGAAAATGTGTTAAAAACTATTAAGCAATTTGCTGAGCGAAATATTTATGTCGTTGTTGGCTGCGGGGGTGACAGAGATCGTACGAAGCGCCCATTAATGGCTAAAATTGCTTGCCAATATGCAACACATCCGATTTTCACCTCGGATAATACGCGAAGTGAAGATCCACTTAAAATCATCCGTGACATGGAAGAAGGAGTTAAGGGTAAACAGTACAAGTCAATTGTTGACCGAAAAGAAGCTATTTACTATGCGATAAACAATGCTCAAAAAGGTGATGTCATCCTAATTGCCGGAAAAGGTCATGAAACGTATCAGCAAATTGGAAGCGAAGTGTTTGATTTTGATGATCGGGTTGTCGCGAAAGAGGCGATTGAGGGGCGTTAAAACATATATAGAACTGATTAAGATATAGCAGGAAGATCAGAGAGACTCCCGCACATTTCAAGAGTTTTTACAAATGATTAAACGAAAGGTATAAAGACGATGAAGCAAAGCTATGTTAAAAAATTATCTCGAAAAATAATTACTTTCAATAATGTGATAAACTTCCTTTTTCAAGACACAAAACTTCTTAATGAAAATAGTGTTACATATGATATAGCTTTGAAAACTGAAAGAGTACATCAAATTTCGGACACGGGCTCTAATTAGGAGGGAATAAAGTGCTGGAGCAAGTTATTTTTTTCACAATATTAATGGCTTTTTTAATTACAGTGATTCTGTCTCCCATTTTTATTCCTTTCTTAAGAAGGTTGAAATTTGGACAAAGCATTAGGGAAGAAGGCCCGAAGTCTCATCAAAAAAAATCAGGAACTCCGACAATGGGAGGCATTATGATACTCCTGTCTATTATAGCAACGACGTTTATTATGACAGGAAAATTCTCAGAGCCGACAATTAAAACATATTTGCTGTTGTTCGTAACACTTGGATTTGGTCTGCTCGGCTTTTTGGATGATTTTATAAAAGTGGCGATGAAGCGGAACTTAGGGTTAACATCAAAGCAAAAGCTTCTTGGCCAAATTATTATTTCCGCCGTTTTTTATTTTGTTTTAAAAACAAACGAATTTTCAACAGAAATACGCATTCCATTGACTGACTATTCTCTTGATCTTGGCTGGCTGTATGCATTCTTTATTATCTTTTGGCTAGTCGGTTTTTCGAATGCTGTCAATTTAACAGACGGATTAGACGGACTTGTTTCCGGAACGGCCGCTATTGCTTTTGGGGCATTTGCCGTGTTAGCTTGGAACCAGTCCCAGTTTGAAGTCGCAATATTTTCCGTCGCTGTTGTCGGAGCAGTTCTTGGTTTTCTAGTATTTAATGCCCATCCTGCCAAAGTGTTTATGGGAGATACAGGATCTCTTGCTCTCGGGGGAGCAATTGCATCGATCGCCATTTTGACAAAACTGGAAATTTTGTTAATCATCATTGGCGGTGTCTTTGTAATTGAAACTTTATCAGTTATTCTACAAGTGATTTCTTATAAAACAACGGGTAAAAGAATATTCAAAATGAGTCCGCTCCACCATCATTATGAGCTATCCGGATGGTCGGAGTGGCGAGTCGTTGTAACATTTTGGACGGTGGGCTTGCTATTTGCCGTTATTGGAATTTATTTAGAGGTGTGGTTGTAATTGAAATATATGAATCGATATTATCATAAAAAAATTCTTGTTTTAGGTTTAGCAAAGAGCGGAGTAAGTGCGGCATCGCTTCTGCATAAATTAGGTGCGTTTGTTACTGTCAATGACAAAAAGCCGCTGTCTGAAAACCCTGAAGCTCAAGGATTATTGGTACAGGGAATAAAAGTAATTTGCGGCGATCATCCGATTGAGCTTTTAGATGAAGGCTTTGAGTTGATTGTAAAAAATCCCGGAATTCCTTACTATAATCCGATGATCAAGGGTGCGATTGAAAAAGGAATTCCTGTTATTACAGAAGTGGAGCTTGCATATCAAATATCTGAAGCTCCATTTATAGGAATTACCGGAACGAACGGTAAGACAACGACAACGACGCTTATCTATGAAATGCTGAAAGCGGGAAATAAATATCCATTGATTGCAGGAAACATCGGAACGGTAGCTTCCGATGTGGCTCAAGAAGCCGGGAACCACAATACGATTGTGATTGAGTTGTCATCATTTCAATTAATGGGTATCGATACTTTTAAGCCCAAAATCGCGATTCTAACAAATATTTATGATGCCCATCTTGATTATCATGGAACAAAGGAAGAGTATATTCATGCGAAAGCGATGATAACCAAGAATCAAATGGAAGACGACTATTTGATTTATAATGCCGAACAGGAAATCGTCTCTCGGATTGCAAAGAATTCACGTGCGAAAACCATTCCGTTTTCTGCTGCACAAGTATTAAACGAAGGCATTTATGTTAAAGATGGAGCAGTTTTCTTTAATGGGGAAAAGATCATTAATACGAATGATATTGCGCTTCCCGGCCAGCACAATTTAGAAAATATTCTTTCAGCCGTTGCCGCTGCCAAATTATCAGGCGTTGATAACGAAGCGATTTTTCGTGTGTTAAGCACTTTTACAGGTGTGAAGCACCGCCTGCAATTTGTATGCGAATTAAATGGAAGAAAGTTTTACAACGATTCGAAGGCAACAAATATTCTGGCGACAACAAAAGCACTTGCTGCTTTTAAAGAACCGGTCATCCTTTTAGCAGGAGGATTGGACCGGGGTAATGAATTTGATGAGCTTGTTCCTTCATTAAAAAATGTCAAAGCACTTATAACATTTGGACAGACGGCAGAAAAATTGGAGCGGGCAGGACGCTTGGCAGGAATAAAAACCATTCTTCGTGTCGATAATGTGGAAAGCGCCGTGCCACAAGCTTTCCAGCAATCGGAACAGGGGGATGTGATTCTGCTTTCTCCGGCCTGTGCCAGCTGGGATCAATATAAAACTTTTGAAGTAAGGGGAGACATTTTTATCGAAGCGGTGCATAAGCTTAAGTAAGGGCTTGTCTTTGAAAGAAATTGGGCCAAAACCTCATGTTTTAGCTCGTTTCGGAACAGATTGTTATAGCTCTAAAACTTGCAGTCGAGGTGTTTTGCATTGCCGACAAAAAAAACTACTCCCGATATGATATTAATGATCGTAACTTTTACACTCCTGGCAGTCGGGCTTATTATGGTTTACAGTGCGAGCGCCGTATGGGCAGAATATAAATTTGATGATTCATTCTTTTTTGCAAAAAGGCAAATGCTCTTTGCGGGTGTCGGAATTATTGCGATGTTTTTTATAATGAATGTCGATTATTGGTCATGGAAAACTTGGGCTAAAGTCCTTCTTTTGATTTGCTTTGTTCTGTTGCTGCTCGTACTAATTCCGGGGATTGGAAATGAACGGAACGGTTCGCGGAGCTGGATCGGAGTTGGAGCTTTTTCGATCCAGCCTTCAGAATTTATGAAACTGGCGATGATTGCTTTTTTGGCAAAATTTCTATCAGAGCGGCAAAAGATGATAACTTCTTTTAAGAATGGACTTGTTCCCTCGTTGTCGCTTGTATTCTCAGCATTTGCGCTTATTATGCTCCAGCCTGACCTCGGTACGGGAACAGTTATGGTCGGAACGTGCTTGGTTATGATTTTCATTTCCGGAGCAAGAATCAGCCATTTCGTCGGATTGGGATTTATCGGGGTGGCAGGTTTTGTCGGCTTAGTCCTATCGGCGCCGTACAGGATCAAACGGATCACATCGTTTCTTGATCCATGGCAGGATCAGCTCGGCACAGGATTTCAGATCATTCAATCACTTTATGCAATCGGTCCCGGAGGGTTGTTTGGACTCGGGCTTGGGCAGAGCAGGCAAAAGTTTTTTTATTTGCCGGAACCGCAAACAGATTTTATTTTTGCCATCCTTGCTGAAGAGCTTGGTTTTATTGGCGGGTCCTTTGTTCTGCTTCTGTTTAGCCTTTTGCTCTGGAGAGGAATAAGAATTGCGCTAGGTGCCCCTGATTTATATGGCAGCTTTCTTGCGGTCGGAATCATTGCGATGATAGCAATACAGGTAATGATCAATATTGGTGTGGTAACCGGATTGATGCCTGTAACAGGGATCACCCTTCCATTTTTAAGCTACGGAGGTTCTTCATTGACATTAATGCTTATGGCAATTGGAGTTCTTTTAAATATAAGCAGATATGCTAGATATTAATTTTATTATGGACCCTGCATTGCAGGGTTTCTTTTTGTTGTAGCTTTGGTGATAAACATAAAAATTAAAACCTGTTTTCATCAATGTTAAAATTAGATGACAATCTTTTTTTATTCTTCTTTTAAAAGTTTACAATATAGTAGAATAGGGTAGAGCACCTGAATGCTTCCTTCAACATCTAAGATTTTTCTTAACGAATGAGAAAAGGGGTTTTACACACCTTTACTCTATTCCTGTGAGGTGGAAAAATGAGAATAGTTGTCAGCGGAGGGGGAACGGGCGGACATATATATCCTGCGCTCGCTCTTATACGCGAAATTGCAAAAGAAAATAAGAATGCACAGTTTCTATATATCGGCACTGAAAAAGGTTTGGAAAGCAAAATTGTCACCCGTGAACAAATTCCTTTTAAATCGATACATATTACCGGTTTTAAACGAAAACTGTCCTTTGAAAATATCAAGACAGTTTTCCGGTTTGTTAAAGGTGTGAGAGACAGTAAAAAAATCTTAAAGGAGTTTAATCCCGATGTCGTCATCGGAACAGGGGGGTATGTTTGCGGACCGGTCGTTTATGCAGCTTCAAGAATAGGGATACCTACGATCATTCATGAACAAAACAGCGTGCCCGGATTAACAAATAAATTCTTGAGCCGTTATGTAGACAAGATTGCCGTTTGCTTTGAAGAGGCAAAAGCATTTTTTCCGAGTGAAAAAGTAGTATTAACCGGAAATCCCCGCGCTTCAGAGGTAGTCGGACAAGACGGTATTCATGGAAGGCTTTCGTCGGGCCTTAAAGTGAAAGATCCGGCCGTGTTGATTTTTGGCGGTAGCCGCGGAGCCAGACCCATCAATGAAGCCGTTTTAAAAACGTTGTCCCAGTTTGAGGAAAAACCGTACCAGGTTCTGTATGTAACCGGGGATGTGCATTATGAGGAAGTTAAAAAAGAAGTTGAATTAATTGGGAATCCTGATAATGTTGTCATAAAGCCGTTTATCCATAATATGCCCGAGGTTCTGGCGGGCATTGATTTAGTGGTATCGAGAGCTGGTGCAACTACTTTAGCGGAATTAACTTCTTTAGGAATTCCGAGTATACTTATTCCAAGCCCCTATGTAACCAATAATCATCAAGAGAAAAATTCAAGAGCATTAAGCGACCATGGCGCAGCCATTTTATTGCTTGAAAAAGATTTGACTGGTTCAAAACTGGTTGAACATATTGACCAGATTCTTATGGATAAAGATAAATTAACTGAAATGAAGAATGCTGCTAAAAGGCTTGGGATGCCGGATGCAGCCAGAAAATTTTACATGGTCATTCAAGAGCTTGCAGCAAAAAAACAAAAGTAGCCCAGACTTCCTTTTGCGCATAGACTAATTACACAATAAGGACAATGGAAGGAAGGTTTATATGAACGAATTGATAAAAAAACTTAAGGAATTGAATGTTGGTAAAGTGAAGGAAAATGAACCTTTAGCAAACCATACTACGATAAAAATTGGCGGGCCGGCCGATTTGTTTATCGAGCCTTCATCTATTGATAATTTAAAAAAGACAATAGATCTAATCAGGGAATATAACGTGAAATGGACAGCAATCGGGAGAGGTTCCAATTTACTTGTTTCCGATAAAGGGATTGAAGGGGCAGTTATCAAACTGGGCCCAGGGTTAGACGGCTTAGAAGTGAAAGATACTGTTGTAAAAGTCGGAGGAGGGCACTCTCTTGTCAGTCTCGCAACGATGATAAGCAGAAAGGGATTGTCCGGGTTGGAATTTGCTGCAGGAATTCCGGGGTCTGTCGGCGGTGCCGTTTATATGAATGCGGGCGCACATGGGTCAGATATTTCTAACATATTGGTTAAAGCTCATATTCTTTTTGAAGACGGAACAATGGAATGGCTGACTAATGATGAAATGGAGTTTTCATACAGAACTTCGGTTTTGCAAAAAAAACGTCCAGGGATAGTTGCAGAAGCTGTTTTTCAGCTTGAAGAAGGGGAAAAAGAAGCGATTTTGTCAAAATTACAAAAAAATAAAGATTACCGAAAAGAAACCCAACCATGGAATTTCCCGTGTGCAGGAAGCATTTTCAGAAATCCGCTGCCACATTATGCCGGGAAATTAATTGAATCGGCTGGATTAAAAGGCCATTCAATCGGAGGCGCCATGATCTCTGAAATGCATGGTAATTTTATTGTCAATACGGGAAATGCAAAAGCTCAGGATGTTCTTTCTTTGATTGAGCATATTAAAGAAACGATTTACAATTTATATCAAATCAAAATGGAAACAGAAGTTGAAATAATCGGCCGAATGTAACAAGAATATCCTTACGGCTTACAAATTTTGTGATATAATTGCCTAGCAAAGCAAATACCGATTGGAATTTTTGTGAAAACGGCATGAATATAGTGCCGTTGTTTTCACTTTACACAAACGCTTTTTCTTTGACAGCAATGATAGTCAGCTTCACTTTTTTGTTGGTGGTGAATTGGATGGATAAAGGGAAAATTGTCTCAATAGAAGACAGAATTCCTAAACTTAAACAACAGAGACGAAAGAAAGCGAATAGAAGAGTCATATTGCTTCTACTATTGTTTTTTTCATTGATCGCCTGTGTTGTTTATTTTCAATCACCATTAAGCCACGTAAAAAAGGTTAAAGTTAATGGGAATGAAGTTTACCCGAAGGAAGAATTACTATCATTAATCGGTATGACAAAATCGACAAATATTTGGAAGGTAGATGAGGAAGCAATCGAGGATAAGTTAAGAAAGTTGCCCGAAATTAAGTCTGCTAATGTAAAGATTAAGCTTCCTCATATCGTTATTATAAATGTGAAGGAATACAAGCGTATAGCTTACATCGTAAAAGAGTCAAGCTATTTGCCGGTTCTTGAAAACGGAGAAATTTTAAAAAGTGAGCAAACTGCCGACTTGCCCGTAAGCGCCCCGTTGTTAATTGGATTCTCAGAAGGCGACGTCTTGGAAGAAATGATTTTTAGTCTTCAAATTTTACCTGAAGAAGTGATAAATTCCATTTCTGAAATCCATTACAAACCAAAGAAAACAGATGCTTACAGGATCGTCTTATATATGAATGATGGTTTTGAGGTAAGTGCGACGCTGCGAAGTTTTGCTGAAAAAATGGCTCATTACCCTTCGATTGTCAGCCAGCTCGATCCTGATAAAAAAGGAGTTATCGATTTGGAAGTAGGCTCTTATTTCAAGGCTTTTGATGAGGAAGGAACTAAAAATGCTGAAAAAGAATAAGACGATGAAGGTGAAGGGTAATCACGTCATTCTTTCATTAGTTTGTCTCGTTCTTGGGTTTATGCTCGCTTTTTCATATCACTTAACGAAAAAAGAAAAGGAAGCTTCAAAAATTACAGACATGGAATGGGAGAAGACGCTGGACCTTCGCAATCAGTTGATCAAGCAGGAACAAGCAAACCGGGAGTTGCAAAAGGAATTGAATCAAGAACAGGAAAAGGTTCTTGAAATTGAAAAGCAGCTGGCAAAAGAAGCACAAGTTTATTTTAATCTTGCCGAAGATGCTGAAAAACTTAGGATGTATTTAGGAAAAGTAGCCGTAAAAGGGAAAGGCGTCCAAATTATACTTGATGATGGAAAATATGATCCGAATGAAAAGAACATGAACAATTATCTCGTACATGAACATCATATTTTTAAAGTTATTAACGAATTATATATTTCAGGGGCTCAAGCCGTTGCTATTAACGGCCAGAGGTTGACTCACAATTCATACATAGTTTGTGACGGTCCCGTGATCACAGTGGACGGCTATCAGCATCCGGCTCCTTTCGTCATATCAGCAATCGGTGATCCTGAAGTGTTGGAGTCGGCGATTAATTTAACCGGCGGGGTAAAAGACCAGCTAGTAAATGACAATATTTTGTTCAGCATTGAGAAAAAGGACGAGATCATTCTTGATCCCATTCTTGGAAGTTAATAAGTGTCCACATTGTTTGGGTGATAAAGAAGGTGGAAATAGTGGACAAGAGAAAGATAATGAGCTTTACGTTGATTTTAATGGTGATTGGGTTTATGCTAGCCATCCAATTTCAGACTGTAAAAGAGCCGGTAACCCGCGATACGAGAGGTACCTGGCAGCTGCGTGAGGATTTGCTGAAAGAAAAAGAACTTGCTTCAAGACTGATTCAGGAAATCCGCTCGAATGAAGAAAAACTTCATAAGTATGAAACCGAACGAAATCAGAACAAAGAACAAGTATTAAGAGAAACACTTGAGGAGCTAAAAAGAGAAGCAGGCCTGACGGAAATGACTGGTCCCGGCATTAAATTAACGATAGAACCGGTATATGAAGAGCTGATGCTTGGCGAAACTGTTTCATCCGTTTCACCGGAATTATTAAAAAGACTAGTCAACGAATTGAATATGTATGATGCACTCCATATATCAATTGATGGAAAACGGATTATAAATACAACGGTTATTCGTGATATTAACAGGGAAACAAAGATCGATGGACATTCCCTTAACAAATTGCCGATTGAAGTTTTAGTGTTAACTGAAAATATGCAGACGGCAGAAAAACTTTATAACCGGATGAAAGTCTCAAAATCTGTTGAAGAATTTTTCATTGACAACTTAAGGATCGAAGTTTCCCAACCTGAAAAAGAAATTACGGTTCCGGCATATGATGATACAATTCGCGTCAGGTATATGGAAGCTGTAAAACCTGACAAAGGAGGCAAATCATAATGTGGCTTCCGTTATTGGGCCTGATACTGGGAATAATGCTCGGCTTGCTGACTGATATAAGAATTCCGGAAGAGTACTCCAATTATTTATCAATCGCTGTGCTTGCTTCTTTAGATACTCTTTTTGGAGGAATTCGTGCACATTTGCAAAATATTTACGACGAAAAAGTATTTGTATCTGGTTTCTTTTTCAATATAATTTTGGCTGCAAGTTTAGCTTTTCTAGGTGTACATCTTGGTGTAGACTTATATTTAGCAGCTGTTTTTGCATTTGGTGTAAGGCTTTTCCAAAATATTGCAGTTATCCGGCGGCTGTTGCTGACGAAATGGACTTCGAACCATGAAAATTAGAAAAAAAATTGAGTTTTTTAAAGGGAAAAGAATAGTTTTGACGAATATTTTTATGAAGAAAAAACGTGTTAATAATAAACTTTTTCACGAAAAATTGTTGTTCAATTTTTGAATTGCAAAAAGGAGGTGCCAAAGAATGAACAGCAATGAAATATATGTAAGTCTTGACATCGGTACATCCAATGTAAAAGTTATCATAGGTGAAATGGTCAACGACTCCTTAAATATAATCGGTGTAGGCAATGTGAAATCTGAAGGCCTTAAAAAAGGATCCATTGTTGACATAGATGAAACCGTTCATTCTATAAAAAGGGCAATTGAGCAGGCTGAGAGAATGATAGGAATGGATATTACAAAGGTTATCGTAGGCATTACCGGTAATCATGTGATGCTTCAGCCTTGCCACGGCGTAGTAGCGGTATCAAGTGAAAACCGTGAAATTACCGATCAAGATGTTGCAAGAGTTATAGATGCAGCCCAAGTCATTTCCATTCCGCCTGAGAGAGAAATTATCGATGTTATTCCAAAACAATTTATTGTTGACGGATTGGATGAGATTACCGACCCAAGGGGAATGATCGGTGTACGTCTTGAAATGGAAGGCATTATTATTACTGGTTCAAAAACCATCCTACATAATACACTTCGCTGTGTTGAACGTGCAGGTTTAGAAATTATGGACATAACATTACAGCCTTTGGCAGCCGGGTCATTCGCCCTTTCCAAAGATGAAAAAAACCTCGGAGTTGCTTTGGTTGACATTGGCGGCGGGTCAACAACAATCGCTGTATTTGAAAACGGCAATCTAAAAGCAACATCCGTATTGCCAGTCGGGGGAGACCATATCACGAAAGATTTATCAATAGGGTTAAGGACATCTACGGAAGATGCAGAAAAAATAAAAATAAAACATGGACATGCCTTTTATGATTATGCATCAGAGGATGAAGTATTCAGTGTTCCGATCATTGGAAGCGACCAACATCAACAATTTAATCAGCTTGAAATTTCTGATATTATTGAAGCAAGAATGGAAGAGATTTTTGAATTAATCCAAAATGAAATTAGAAGATTAGGAGTTCATGACTTACCGGGCGGTTATGTTTTAACTGGCGGTGTAGCCAACATGCAAGGTGTATTGGAACTTGCACAAATTGTTTTTCAAAATCGAGTCCGAATCGCTATTCCTGACTATATAGGCGTTCGGGAACCACAATATACAACGGCTGTCGGTCTAATCAAATTTGCTTATAAAAATGCTAAATTGCAAGGACGAAAACCGGCACAAGCTGTTTCGGAAACAAGCGAAAAACGCGTTCAAAAACAGCCGCAACCAAAAATAAAACCGGAAAAACAACCGGAAGAAAAAGTGACATCAAGAGTGAAAAAGTTCCTGGGCTATTTTTTTGAATAGACCGATCAAAAAGGAATAACGACGAATTAGGAGGATTTGTGATGTTGGAGTTTGATACAAATTTAGATCAACTAGCTACAATAAAAGTAATTGGCGTTGGTGGCGGCGGAAACAACGCGGTTAACCGTATGATAGAGCACGGAGTACAAGGTGTTGAGTTTATTTCTGTCAATACTGATGCCCAAGCTTTAAACTTGTCAAAAGCAGAAGTGAAAATGCAAATTGGCGCTAAGTTAACTAGGGGACTTGGTGCAGGAGCGAATCCGGAAGTAGGTAAAAAAGCTGCTGAAGAGAGCAAAGAGCAGATTGAAGAAGCATTGAAAGGCGCCGACATGGTGTTCGTTACCGCCGGTATGGGCGGCGGAACCGGAACAGGGGCTGCTCCAGTTATTGCGCAAATTGCCCGCGAATTAGGTGCGTTAACGGTTGGGGTTGTTACCCGTCCATTTACGTTCGAGGGAAAAAAGCGTGCAAACCAGGCAGCAGGCGGGATCGCTGCGATGAAAGAAGCTGTTGATACGCTGATTGTCATTCCGAATGACCGCTTGTTGGAAATTGTCGATAAAAGCACCCCAATGCTTGAAGCGTTCCGGGAAGCAGATAACGTGCTACGCCAGGGCGTTCAAGGTATTTCTGACCTAATTGCCGTTCCGGGATTAATTAACCTTGATTTCGCAGATGTAAAAACGATTATGTCAAATAAGGGTTCTGCTTTAATGGGAATTGGTGTAGCGTCCGGAGAAAACCGGGCTGCCGAGGCAGCGAAGAAAGCAATTTCTTCACCACTCTTAGAAACCTCCATTGATGGAGCTCAAGGGGTATTGATGAACATTACCGGCGGCACAAATTTAAGTCTATATGAGGTTCAAGAGGCTGCTGATATCGTAGCTTCAGCTTCTGACCAAGAAGTGAATATGATTTTTGGTTCCGTTATTAATGAAAACTTGAAAGATGAAATTGTAGTCACTGTTATAGCTACCGGTTTTAATGAAGAGGCTATTCAGCCAAAATCATCAAGATCTTCATTGGGTGGAGTTCAGTCAAAACCAAATATACCAAGTATTAAGCGTGAACCAAAACGGGATGAAATTCCGCAAGAAAGCTTGAGAAATCCAACCATTCAAAGTGAAGATCCTCTTGATATTCCGACTTTCTTAAGAAATAGAAATCGTCGACGTTAAAAAGAAAATCCTGATTCCGTATAAAAGGAATCAGGATTTTCTTTTTGGGAAAAAGACAAAATCCGAAATGAATAGAGTAAATTTCTTTCATTTCGATTACAGAATATGACACACTTCTTGAAGGGATGTGCGCTATACTTCTTCGTAAAGGAAGGTTAAATTGAGAGTTTCCATTCATTCAGGGCGAGATTTCTCTTAAGCGAATGAAGCTGCTTGAGAGACTTCCAAAAGGAGGAGGTAATCATGACGATCTATTTGGATGTAATTTGGGCCCTGAATTTTTTGTTTGATAGTTTTCTCCTTTATTTAACTGCGACAATCCTGAAAAGAAATTGCAAAATATGGAGAGTCTTTTTGGGCGGATTCATTGGCTCAAGTATCATTCTATTGTCTGTAACACCGCTAAATTCTTATTCGAGCCATCCGCTGGCTAAATTTATTTATTCGGTCACAATGATCATTGCTGTATTTGGATATAAAAGATGGCGCTACTTTTTTAATGGATTGATGACTTTTTATATGACTACCTTTTTAGCAGGCGGGGCACTGATAGGAGCCCATTATTTCATTCAATTTGATTTTGAACTGTCATCATCTGTGATGATGGCGAGTGTGAGAGGATTTGGCGATCCGATAAGCTGGTTATTTGTATTTATCGGTTTTCCGATTGCCTGGCATTTTTCAAAGCGCAGTTTTGATTCAATTGAGGTTGTAAAACTTCATTATGAACAGCTTGTTAACGTAAAAATTACAATATGGGGAAGGGAAATATTAATTAGAGGATTAATTGACAGCGGAAATCAGCTTTATGATCCTATCTCAAAATTACCTGTTATGTTTGTATCTTTAAAGAAAGCGGATGAAAGAGTACCGGATATCATATTGGACATTGCCGAAAGCCCGGAAGAAGTAATTTTTGGGAATAAGGAAATACCTCCAAAACTGGAAAAAGTTATGAGGATTATTCCATATCGTGTTGTCGGACAAGAACACCAGCTAATTATTGCCTTAAAAGCGGAAAATATCGTAATTGAAAAAAATGGAGAATGCTGGCAAACAAAAAGCGGACTCGTTTCTTTCACGATGCAACAACTTTCCGCTGATGACTTGTTTCAATGCATTGTTCATCCAAAGATGATTACTGGCGCAATGAAAGATGCTCCATATAAAAATGTCAGCCAATATTAATATACTCAGAAAAACTTAGGATAGAAGGAGGACAATTCGTGAAAAATATAAGACTTCGCCTTTCGTACTATTGGTATAAATTGTTGATAAAACTTGGATTAAAAACGGATGAAATATATTATATTGGCGGAAGTGAAGCATTGCCTCCTCCTTTAAGTAAGGAAGAGGAAGAACTGCTGTTAAAAAAGCTTCCAACTGGCGATAAAGCCGCCCGCTCTATTTTGATTGAAAGAAACTTGCGTCTAGTTGTTTACATCGCTCGCAAATTTGAAAACACGGGCATTAATATCGAGGATTTAATAAGCATTGGCACCATTGGCTTAATTAAAGGTGTCAATACATTCAATCCTGAGAAAAAAATCAAATTAGCGACATATGCTTCCCGCTGTATTGAAAATGAAATCTTAATGTTTTTGCGCAGAAACAATAAGATCCGCTCTGAAGTATCTTTTGATGAACCACTGAATATTGATTGGGACGGGAATGAACTTTTGCTGTCAGATGTATTGGGTACAGAAAATGATATTATTACGAAAGATCTTGAAGCGACTGTAGACCGAAAATTGTTAATAAAAGCACTCCACCAATTATCCGATCGGGAAAAACAAATTATGGAACTGCGGTTTGGTCTTGGAAGCGGTGAAGAAAAAACACAGAAGGATGTAGCAGATATGTTAGGAATTTCCCAATCGTACATATCACGGCTGGAAAAAAGAATTATCAAAAGATTAAGAAAAGAATTTAATAAAATGGTTTAAAAAAATTTTTTTGAAAAATCACTTGATTTTCTTTTAAATTTCATGTTGATTGCCTGTTTATGGCATATTGCCATAAAACGGTGAGTGCATATTTTTCCTGCTCACGGAGATACTGAACTTGTACAGCAACTCCTGTGAGGAGGGAAAGAATTGACTCGAAATAAAGTTGAAATTTGCGGTGTAGATACTTCAAAGCTACCTGTATTGAAAAACGAAGTGATGAGAGAACTGTTCAAACAAATGCAAAACGGCGATTTAACCGCACGTGAAAAATTAGTAAACGGCAACTTGCGCCTCGTTTTGAGTGTCATTCAGCGATTTAATAACAGAGGAGAATTTGTTGATGACCTGTTCCAGGTTGGCTGTATCGGTCTTATGAAATCCATTGATAATTTTGATTTAAGTCAAAATGTTAAGTTCTCCACATATGCTGTTCCAATGATTATCGGGGAAATTCGGCGCTATTTAAGAGATAATAATCCTATTCGGGTTTCTCGGTCTTTGAGGGACATTGCTTATAAAGCCCTGCAAGTGAGAGAAAGGCTGATGAGTGAAACATCCCGGGAACCTACAGCAGAGGAAATCGCAAAAGTTCTTGAAGTTCCCCACGAAGAAATTGTATTTGCATTAGATGCAATTCAAGATCCGGTATCGTTATTTGAACCTATATATAATGATGGCGGAGATCCGATCTATGTAATGGACCAATTAAGTGATGAGCGAAATAAAGATTCACATTGGGTAGAAGAAATTGCGTTAAAGGAAGGAATGCAGCGTTTAAATGACCGTGAAAAACTAATATTGCGAAAAAGGTTTTTTCAAGGGAAGACCCAAATGGAGGTTGCCGAAGAAATCGGAATCTCTCAAGCACAGGTTTCCCGCCTGGAAAAAGCGGCAATTAAACAAATGAATAAAAACATACAAAGCTAAAGCTGCCGGTAAGGCAGCTTTTCCTATTTTTAATAAACTACAATTTTTTCTGATTTCATACATATACATAGATAAAGGAATGATTCAGGGAGTGGAAAAATAATGGTAAAAATTTCTGAGTTTCAAGTGAAAGATGTTGTGAACATTTCTGATGGAAAAAAGCTTGGGAACATCGGAGACATTGAAATTAATGTGACTACAGGCAAGATTGAAACAGTCATTATCGGAGGAGCGGGTAAGGTCCTCGGGTTTTTTGGACGTGATGAAGAAATCATTATTCCATGGAAAAATATTTTGAAGATCGGCGAAGATGTAATTCTTGTCCGCTATAAAGATCAAGGGGAAATTAGACAAGTAGAAGAAGATGCATAAAAACAGGGCTCTTTACTGTGCCAGTAATTTCATATATGGTAAACTATATGAAAAACAAATGAGGGAAAAATGGAATGGAACCGTTTGTTCTGAAAACTAAAGAATTTTTTATTATTAAAGATTGGGCAGAGCGCAATCATGGTTTGACAGCCGGGTTTACAACAAGGAATCAAAGCACTTCTGAGGCGCCTTTTAATCTAGGTTTTCATGTTGCTGAAAATCCGAAAGACGTATGTTTAAATAAGGAAAAATTGTCTGAACTCCTTGATTTTCCTTTATCCAGCTGGGTCGGTGCGGAACAAACCCATGAGGTTTTTATAAGAAAAGTTACGAAAGAGGATAAAGGAAAAGGTTCAGTGAAATATGACGACTCTTTGAAGCGAACGGACGGTTTTTATACTTTTGAAAAAGATATTTTATTAACTTTATGTTTTGCTGATTGTGTACCGATTTATTTTTTCGAACCAAAAAGCAAATGTTTAGGTATCGCACATGCGGGCTGGAAAGGTTCTGTAAACGGAATTGCCGAAGAAATGGTCGAAAATTTGGCAAACGAAGGAATAAAACCCGATGAATTAATGGTCGTCATCGGCCCTTCCATTTGCAAAAAATGTTATATTGTAGATGACCGTGTCATTAAATTAGTGCAAAATAGACTAGAAGGTGTCGAAAAAAAGCCATATAATTTAATAAAAGAAAATCAATACTCTTTAAATTTACAAGAACTAAATAAACAAATTCTTATGCAAAAGGGAGTTTTGGAAGAACATATCGCGATTACTCAACTTTGTACAAGCTGTCATAGAGACCAATTTTTTTCCCATCGCCGCGATAAAGGGAAAACCGGCAGAATGATGGGATTTATAGGCTGGAAGGAGGTTTTCTAACAGTAAATGGACGTTTCATCAAAGCTGATCAAAATAAAAGAAGATATTGAAAAAGCATGTGAAAGAGTGAATCGACTGCCTGAAGAGGTAAAAATCATTGCTGTTACGAAATATGTCTCAGTTGAAAGAGCTAAGGAAGCGCTTGAAGCTGGAATTCTTCATCTAGGCGAAAACAGGGATGACGGCTTACTAGCTAAATGGGAAGTTTTAAAAGATCATGCGGTGTTTCACTATATTGGCACATTACAATCACGGAAAGTAAAAAACATCATTGATAAAGTAGAATATATTCATTCGCTGGACAGGCTTTCACTCGCAAAAGAAATTAATAAAAGGGCCAGCCGCAAAATGAATTGCTTTGTTCAAGTAAATGTATCCGGAGAAGAATCAAAACACGGGATTTCCCCAGAGGAAGTGACCGATTTTGTAAAAAAGCTGAAAGAATATCCGAACATCATTGTTTGCGGCCTAATGACTATGGCTCCATTTACGAAAGATGAAGATTTCATACGAAGCTGTTTTCGAAAATTAAGGGAGTTGCAGAAAAAGGTTCAAGATTTAAATCTTGATCATGCACCATGCAATGAGCTTTCAATGGGAATGTCAAACGACTACATAATTGCTGTCGAAGAAGGAGCAACGATGATTCGAATCGGTTCCGCTCTCGTAGGCGAGGAATCATAGGAGGTGTATAAATATGGGCATTAAATCAAAAATCAAAAATTTTTTTTTCTTAGAAGATGAATATGACGATCAGGAAGAAGAAATGGAGCAAGATGAGTATGAACCGTTAAAACCTCAAAAGCAGACGCCCCAGAAACAAAATGTTGTCAGTTTGCAAAGCGTTCAGAAATCTTCCAAAGTTGTGTTAGTCGAACCGCGGGTTTATGCAGAGGCACAGGATATTGCCGACCATTTAAAAAATCGCAGAGCAGTCGTTGTTAATTTACAAAGAATTGAACACGACCAGGCAAAAAGAATTGTCGATTTTTTAAGCGGAACTGTATACGCAATTGGCGGCGATATCCAAAAAATTGGAACGGGCATTTTTCTTTGTACGCCTGACAATGTCGAGGTAACTGGAAATATTTCGGAATTCATGCAAGAGAATGACTTTCATAATAAGAGGTGGTAAAAGCTTAATGGAAATTGTGCTGGATTTACTATTAAGATTAATTGAAATTTACTCCTGGGCATTAATCATTTATATATTAATGTCCTGGTTCCCGAATGCAAGAGAATCGGCGATTGGCCAATTTTTGGCAAGAATATGTGAACCGTATTTAGAACCTTTTAGAAGGTTTATACCTCCGATTGGCATGATCGATGTTTCGCCAATCGTTGCCTTTTTAGTGTTGAAATTTGCAAGATACGGCGTTGTCCAAGTATTTACATGGCTTGCATAAGTAAGTTACACTCAAAATACTTGACAGCTTTCAACCTAATGATTTCCGTTTATTGTAAGGAGCCGTGTCCATGTCTATTTATCAGCATTTTCGTCCTGAAGAAAGAGATTTTATTGAAAGGGCAATTCATTGGAGAGAATATGTTGAAACTGCTTTTGCCCCAAGGCTCACCGATTTTTTGGATCCCCGGGAACAGCAAATTTTAAAAGCCGTTGTTGGACAAAGTAGTGAAATACACTGCCATTTGTTTGGCGGAACGGATGGAGCTGAAAGAAAAAGGGCTGTCATTTGCCCTGATTACTATCAGGCTGATCGTGAAGATTTTGAAATTAGCTTGTTTGAAATAAACTACCCAAAAAAATTTATAACGATCGAACATCGCCAAGTCCTCGGAAGCCTTATGTCTCTTGGCTTAAAACGGGGAAAATTTGGCGATATCCTGATCGAAGGCGATAACGTTCAATTTTTTGCTGCGAAAGAAATCGCAGATTATGTGAGTTTACATTTAGATTCAATCGGCAAAGCTTCCGTCACTATATCAGAGATTCCTTTGGAAAAAGCGATCCAAATAAAGGAATCGTGGATAGAAGAAACATCAACAGTGTCATCATTGCGTCTTGATGCGGTTATTTCTGCATTATATAATGTTTCTCGACAAAAATCCCAAGATTTGATCAAGCAAGGGCTCGTAAAAGTAAACTGGGCTCTCGTTGAAAATAAATCGTTTGAGTGCGGGGAAGGTGACGTGATCTCCATTCGCGGATATGGAAGATCAAAAATTCTCTCCGTTGAAGGGAAAACAAAAAAGGATAAATGGCGAATGGTTGCAGGCAGACAAAAATAAAAAGTTTTTAGCAGGATTTTTGCCGATTTTGTCGAATGATTACATATTCAATCAGCAACTTAAATGTAGCAACTGACTCGAATTAGGAGGTGGCATCATGCCGTTAACCCCACTGGATATACATAACAAGGAGTTTAGCAGAAGTTTTCGGGGATATGACGAAGATGAAGTGAATGAATTCCTCGATCAAATCATTAAAGATTTTGAATTGTTAATTCGCGAGAATAAAGAATTGGAAGACAAGCTGAATGAACAGGCGGAAAAGCTTGGTCATTTTACAAATATAGAAGAAACATTAAATAAGTCAATATTAGTAGCGCAGGAAGCAGCAGAAGAAGTGAAGAGAAATGCTCAAAAAGAAGCTAAACTAATCATTAAGGAAGCAGAAAAGAATGCCGACCGTATCGTGAATGAAGCGCTCTCCAAGGCAAGAAAAATTGCCCTTGAAATTGAAGAGTTGAAAAAACAATCGAAAGTATTCCGCACAAGGTTTAAAATGCTGGTTGAGGCTCAGCTCGATATGCTGAATAATGATGATTGGGATCATTTGCTTCAATATGAGCTTGATGCAACAGAATTAAAATCAACATCAGCAGAAGAAGACTCGCTGGCTTGACGAACTGCAAGATTATGGCATATAATTACATAATAAATACTTAATCATGATTTTGACGATGACAGGGACAGTACAGTTTCCATGGCTTTTTTCAGCGAACCGGGGAAGGTGGGAGCCCGGTATAAGCGGAAATTGGAAGATCACCCTTGAGTTCCGAATCGAACGCGCTGCCAGTAGATTCAGGCGTATCATTCACGTTACGAATGCTAGAGCGGACAGAAGTATTTTTGTTCTGTCTATAAGGGTGGTACCGCGGGAAAACCTTCTCGTCCCTTTTGGGATGAAAAGGTTTTTTTATTTTTGTATAAAGCCTAATGATCAAATCAAAAATTTGATTGATATAAAAGTGTTACAGGAGGAAAGAAGAATGGATTATAAAGATACGCTGTTAATGCCGAAGACGGAATTTCCAATGCGCGGAAATCTTCCGAAAAGAGAACCTGAGATTCAGGCAAAATGGGAAGAAATGAATATTTATCAAAAAGTGCAGGAAAGAACGAAAGGACGCCCGATGTTTATCCTGCACGACGGGCCGCCGTATGCGAATGGCGATATCCATATGGGCCACGCTTTAAACAAAATTTTAAAAGACATCATCGTTCGCTATAAATCAATGAGCGGTTACCATGCTCCGTATGTGCCTGGATGGGATACACACGGTTTACCGATTGAGCAGGCATTAACGAACAAAGGTGTAAACCGCAAAGAAATGACAGTTTCGGAATTCAGAAAGCTGTGTGAAGAGTATGCCTATGAGCAAATCGACAATCAACGCACACAATTTAAGCGCCTTGGTGTACGAGGAGACTGGGAAAATCCTTATATTACACTAAAGCCGGAATACGAAGCACAGCAAATTAAAGTTTTCGGTGAAATGGCCAAAAAAGGGTATATCTATAAAGGGCTTAAGCCGGTTTATTGGTCTCCTTCGAGCGAATCTGCACTTGCTGAAGCAGAGATTGAATATAAGGACAAAAGATCTCCATCGATCTATGTCGGATTCAAAGTGAAGGATGGTAAAGGAGTATTAGATACAGATACGCAAATCATTATTTGGACGACTACTCCATGGACAATTCCTGCAAACCTTGGAATCACAGTGCATCCTGATCTTACTTATATTGTTGTCGATGAAAAGGGCAAGAAATTCTTAATCGCGGAAGAATTGCTTGAATCTGTATCAAAAGAACTTGACTGGGAAAATCCTTCGGTCGTGAAAAAAGTAAAGGGAACCGAACTTGAATACGTTATCGCTTCTCATCCATTATATGATCGCGATTCACTCGTAATGCTTGGGGAGCATGTCACAACAGATGCAGGTACCGGCTGTGTTCATACTGCTCCGGGACACGGGGAGGACGACTTTAATGTCGGTCAAAAATACGGTCTTGATGTGTTGGCTCCGGTAGATGAGAAAGGCTACATGACTCATGAAGCACCCGGATTTGAAGGATTATTTTATGATGAAGCGAACAAAGCGATCACTCAAAAACTTGAAGAAGCAGGCGCTTTATTCAAATTATCGTTTATTACTCACTCTTATCCGCATGACTGGAGAACAAAAAAACCGGTTATTTTCCGTGCAACTTCTCAATGGTTTGCATCCATTAAAGATTTCCGCAGCGAGTTGTTAGAGGCCATTAAAGAAACAAAATGGGTGCCTGCATGGGGAGAAACACGTCTTCATAACATGGTTCGCGACCGCGGAGACTGGTGTATTTCCCGCCAGCGCGTTTGGGGTGTGCCGATTCCGGTCTTTTATGCTGAAAATGGAGAACCGATCATTACAGATGAGACGATTAATCATGTTTCCGAATTATTCCGTAAACACGGATCAAACATTTGGTTTGAAAGAGAAGCGAAAGATTTGCTTCCAGAAGGCTTTACACATCCCGGAAGTCCAAACGGACGCTTTACGAAAGAAACCGATATTATGGATGTTTGGTTTGATTCAGGCTCTTCGCATCAGGCAGTTCTTGAAGAGCGTGAAGATTTACAGCGTCCTGCTGACTTGTATTTAGAAGGATCAGACCAATATCGCGGCTGGTTTAACTCATCATTGTCAACAGCTGTTGCTGTTACCGGAAAAGCTCCATATAAGGGAGTATTGAGCCACGGATTTGCTTTAGACGGAGAAGGCAGAAAAATGAGCAAATCCCTTGGAAATGTAGTAGTTCCTGCGAAAGTGATGGATCAGCTCGGTGCAGACATTTTGCGCTTATGGGTTGCTTCTGTTGACTATCAATCAGATGTGCGCGTATCTGATGCCATCCTGAAACAAGTTGCTGAAGTTTACCGGAAAATCAGAAATACATTCCGCTTCCTGCTCGGAAACCTTGCTGATTTTAATCCGGAAAAAGATGCGGTTTCATATGAGGAATTGCGTGAAGTTGATCAATTTATGCTTGTTAAATTAAATAATTTGATCAAATTTGTTCATGAATCATATGAAAACTATGAGTTTTCCGGCATATACCATGCGGTAAACAATTTCTGTACAATTGATTTAAGTGCATTCTATCTCGATTTTGCAAAAGATGTATTATACATTGAAGCTCGCGACAATAAAGAGCGCAGATCCATCCAAACGGTTCTGTACGAAAGCTTATTGGCTTTAACAAAACTTGTAGCGCCTATTCTTTCTCATACGGCTGATGAAGTTTGGGCGCATATTCCATTCGTTAAGGAACAAAGTGTTCAGTTGACAGATCTTCCTGAATATAATGAACTGCCAAATGCAAAAGCGCTTGAAGAGAAATGGACTAAGTTTATGAAGCTTCGTGATGATGTCTTAAAAGCACTGGAAGAAGCGCGCAATGCGAAAATAATCGGTAAATCATTAACAGCAAAGGTTACATTATATGTAAACGATCATACGAAAGCTCTTCTAGACTCTATAAAGGAAAATGTTAAGCAATTGTTCATCGTTTCAGGGTTTGAGGTAGCCGGTTCATATGACGAAGCGCCGGATCATGCATTGAAATTGGATACAGCGGCCATCATTGTTTCCAAAGCGGAAGGAGAAACATGTGAACGCTGTTGGGTTGTTACACCGGAAGTCGGCCAAGATCAAGAACATCCGACTCTTTGCCCGCGATGTGCAACTATTGTGAAAGAACATTACAGCCATTTAACAAACTGATTTGAACTGGGGCTGACTCTGCTATTGAGTCAGCCCCATTATTCATTGTAAATACAATAAAAACTTTTCCAGACCGGCTAAACGATGTTTTAATTGTTAAAAGTTAATATGCGTCCGTTCATTTTTAATGGAAATAATAAAAAAAAGAACGGAGGCAGAGATATGGACAATCAACTTCACGAAATCTATTCAGAACTCCGTAAAACGAAGAAAGAGCTTGAGGAAAAATACCGCAGAAAAGATGTCAATCCTTTCATTAAAGGATTTATTCAAGATGAAATTGATGATATTGAACACGCATTAAACAAAATGGAATCAGGCGAATTTGGAAAATGTGAATTTTCAGGTGAATTGATTCCTTTTCATTATTTAGCTACGATCCCTACATTAAGATCTGTACAAGATGTAAAAAGGATTGAACGTTTTTGCAAGAAGCCAATTTATTCATCATCAAGGAGAGAATAACTATCGTTTTCGTCTAGATTATGCTAAAATGCAAAGGAAAACTGTTGAAGAGTTGGAGGTTGCCCTTTGTGTTTTATTACATAATCGCATTGTTCGTGATTCTTCTTGACCAATTAACGAAATGGCTGATTGTAAAAAAGATGGAACTTGGAGAAAGCATTGAAATCATTGAAAATTTCTTATATATTACTTCACATCGCAACCGCGGAGCAGCATGGGGGATCCTTCAAGGAAAAATGTGGTTTTTCTATGTGATTACAGTGATTGTCATCATCGGAATCGTTTACTATATACAAAAAGCTGCAAAAGGAAAGCTTTTATTCGGTGTCTCCCTCGGATTAATGCTTGGGGGTGCGATCGGAAATTTTATTGACAGGGTATTTCGAAAAGAAGTTGTGGACTTTATACACACTTATATTTTTACTTATAATTTCCCGATTTTTAATATAGCCGATTCTGCATTAGTAATCGGGGTTATTTTGCTCATGCTGCAAATGCTTCGAGAAGAGAGAGAAACAAAGGAGAAATCGTATGGAGAAAATGGAACACACCATTCTTGAAGAAGAGGCAGGCGAACGTATTGACAAGCTCATTTCAACTTTAAATGAAGAGTGGTCGAGATCCCAAGTTCAGCAATGGATTAAAGATGGACAAGTTCTTGTGAACGGACAAATAGTGAAAACAAATTATAAATGCAGCCTGAATGATCAGATTGAAATTAATATACCTGAACCGGAGGAGCTTAACGTTCTTCCGGAAGACATGGATCTCGACATTTATTATGAGGATCAAGATGTCATCGTAGTGAACAAACCGAAAGGAATAGTCGTTCATCCTGCACCCGGACATAGTACAGGTACACTCGTAAATGGACTTTTGGCTCATTGCAAAGATTTATCCGGAATTAACGGCGTGTTAAGGCCGGGAATTGTTCACCGGATTGATAAAGATACGTCAGGCTTATTAATGGTAGCGAAAAATGATTTTGCGCATGAAAGGCTCGTCAATCAATTGGTCGAAAAGACTGTAACGAGAAAATATAAGGCAATCGTTCATGGCATAATTCCCCATGATTATGGAACGATTGATGCCCCTTTAGGGCGCGACCCAAAAGATCGCCAGAGCATGGCAGTCGTTGACAATGGCAAACATGCAGTCACCCACTTTCATGTACTGGAACGATTTAGAGATTTTACATTTATAGAATGTCAGCTTGAAACAGGAAGAACGCATCAAATCCGTGTGCATATGAAATATATCGGATATCCGCTTGCCGGCGATCCGAAATACGGCCCGAAAAAAACGCTGGACATTGATGGCCAGGCCTTGCATGCGGGCGTATTAGGCTTTCACCACCCGAGAACAAATGAATATCTGGAGTTTGAGGCCCCTCTTCCTCCGGAGTTTGAAGCGATTTTAGAAAGGCTTAGAAATAATCGTTGACAAAGATAAATATGTAGTTTAACATAGCATTAGTTGAATAAGTCCTTTAATACAGTCCCGTGAGGCTGAGAAGGAAACGGATTCAAGCATATAGAAGGGAACCAGTCTGCCCTGATATATGTGATTTCAGAGAACACGTGCCCTCTCGCTCCAACGGCGAGAGGGTTTTTTAATGAAAATAACCCGTTTCCAAGATTTATAGAGAGGTGAGTCAGATGAGCCAAAAAGCAGTGGTCCTTGACAGCCAGGCGATCCGCAGGGCACTTACCCGAATTGCACATGAAATTATTGAAAAAAATAAGGGTGTTGACAATTGTGTCCTAGTCGGAATTCGCACAAGAGGC
The DNA here is from genome assembly GCF_028888695.1 of Bacillus methanolicus. NCBI lineage: Bacteria > Bacillati > Bacillota > Bacilli > Caryophanales > Bacillaceae > Bacillus > Bacillus methanolicus. Next base: position 683,291 of record NZ_PNFF01000001.1, read on the forward strand.
ATTTACATCGCAAGAAGGTTGAGAGAGCGCATCACCCAAATTGAAGGGATGGACATTCCGGTTGGAGAGCTTGATATCACTTTATACCGGGATGATTTAACAACAAAAACAGCCGATCAAGAACCGCTTGTGAAAGGTTCCGATATACCGGTAAATATTACCGACAAAAAAGTGATTCTTGTTGACGATGTTTTGTATACAGGAAGAACAGTAAGAGCTGCGATGGATGCTCTTGTTGATATCGGCAGACCTGCAGCCATTCAGCTTGCAGTCTTGGTTGACAGAGGACATCGCGAGCTTCCAATCAGGGCTGATTTTGTAGGAAAAAACATTCCAACCTCAAGTTCGGAAATGATTGTTGTTGAACTCGTAGAATCAGATAAAATCGATCAAGTCAGTATTCATGAAAAATAGATAGCCCTTTTAAAAACAGTCCAGAGAGGCTGGCAAGGGGGATTACGGCAAAAGGAACGCGTCTTTTGTCAAATGGTATATCCTCTTTGCGCACGCTTGCAAAGAGGATTTTTTTATCACAAATGAAACGGGGAATGAAAATGAGCAAACCAGTATTGGATATTAAAGATATTCCGTCACCACTTCAGTGGATTACGCTAAGTTTACAGCATTTATTTGCCATGTTTGGCGCCACAATCTTAGTACCATATTTAGTAGGACTGAGCCCGGCAATGGCTTTAATATCAAGCGGACTCGGCACACTTGCCTTTCTGTTAAATACAAAATGGCAAGTTCCCGCATACCTTGGATCTTCCTTTGCCTATATTGCTCCGATTATCGCAGCAAAAACAGCAGGAGGACCGGGGGCTGCTATGGCCGGAACCTTTCTTGCAGGCTTGGTATATGGGGTTATTGCACTTGTTATTAAAAAAGCCGGCTACCGCTGGATTATGAATTTGCTTCCACCGATTGTTGTAGGGCCTGTCATTATCGTAATTGGTCTTGCTTTGGCGGGAACAGCCGTTAATATGGCCATGAATAACCCTAAGGGAGAATATAGTTTACTGCACTTTTCCGCAGCATTAGTGACGCTTGCGGCAACAATCATCTTTTCCATCTATGCAAAAAAGATGTTAAGTCTAATACCAATTCTCGGCGGAATTATCGTTGGGTATCTATACTCATTGGCGGTTGGTTTGGTGGACTTATCACCAGTAAGAAAAGCTGCCATTTTTGAAATTCCGGATTTTCTCATACCGTTTGTCGATTATAAAGTAAATGTAACATTGGATCTTATTCTTCTTATGGTTCCGGTCGCGATTGTGACATTATCAGAGCATATTGGTCATCAGCTTGTGTTGAGCAAGGTTGTCGGACGCGATCTTATTAAAAAGCCGGGGCTTCATCGTTCCATTTTGGGAGATGGTAGCTACCATGATTTCTGCTCTGATTGGCGGACCTCCAAAAACAACATATGGTGAAAATATCGGTGTACTTGCGATTACACGTGTATACAGTGTATATGTTTTAGCCGGAGCAGCTGTTTTTGCCATCATTTTCGGATTCATCGGAAAAGTAACGGCACTGATCAGCTCCATTCCGACACCTGTCATGGGCGGTGTATCCATCCTGTTATTTGGAATCATTGCATCATCAGGCTTACGGATGCTTGTTGACAGTAAAATCGACTTTGGCGATAAGCGAAATCTCGTCATTTCATCTGTCATTCTTGTCATCGGAATTGGCGGAGCGTTTATTAAAGTATCTGATCAGTTCCAAATTCAAGGAATGGCACTGGCAGCCATTTTAGGCGTTATGCTTAATCTGATTCTGCCTGGCAGAGAAGAAGTGAAAGATAATATGTTTCAGTTAGAAAGTGAAGAGGATAAAGACTATGTGGCATAAACTCACCTTTTAATGAAGTCCAGAGAGGCTTGAAAGGGTGTTGAACAAGCCGGTTTTTGCAAAAAGCTATAAAGCTCTTTTTGCCTGAACTAGCATGTTTTCGATTTTCAACACCCTGACGAAATGTCTGGGTGTTTTTTTAAGTATAAGAAAGTATATTTTTCTGGACTTTGAAAACTGTCCAGCTCCAGCGCCTAGGCCCTCGAGGTCGCCTCACGCCTGCCAATGAAGTCAAAAAACGACTTCACCGGCAGGCCCTCCAGCGCTTGTCGGGCCTGAGCGAGGCGCTTGCGCTTTTCTAATGAGAGACCAACCGGGAGGCTGTTAAGGATGAGACAATTGCTTACCACAACAGAATTGACAATTGAAGACATTCACGAAATTTTATCGGATGCAGAGGAGTTTGCGGAAGGAAAGATATGGAGGCCGAATAAACAAACCTTTGTTTCAAATCTGTTTTTTGAGCCGAGTACGAGGACAAAATGCAGTTTTGAAATAGCAGAAAGAAAACTCGGGCTTGAAGTTATACCTTTTGAAGTGAGCACATCCAGTGTGTTAAAAGGAGAAACCCTCTATGACACTGTAAGGACTCTTGAATCAATAGGCGTCAGTGCGGTTGTCATCAGGCATAACAAAGACAGATACTTTGATGAGCTTGTAAATCGGGTGCAGATCCCGCTCATCAATGCAGGAGACGGGTGCGGTCATCATCCAACACAGTCGCTTCTTGATCTATTAACAATAAAACAAGAATTCGGCGGTTTTAATGGAATTAAAGTCGCCATTATCGGGGATATACGCCACAGCCGTGTTGCAAGGTCAAATGCCGATGCATTGCTACGTCTAGGTGCAGAGGTTGTGTTTTCCGGACCGGAAGAATGGTTTGATAAAAGTCTTTTAGAATATGGTCATTATGAAGAGATCGATTTCGCCATCCGGACAGCAGACGTTGTTATGCTTTTAAGGATTCAACACGAGCGCCATGAAGCGAAAGGATTCAAATCAGCCAGTGAGTATCACGAAGCGTTCGGTTTAACAGAGGCAAGAGAAAAAACAATGAAATACGGAAGCATAATTATGCATCCGGCACCAGTGAACCGGAATGTTGAAATTGCCGACAGTTTAGTTGAATGTGAACGATCAAGAATTTTTAAACAAATGCAAAACGGAGTTTACGTTAGAATGGCAGTATTAAAACGTGCATTGGAGAAACAAGAGGGAGGTAAGGTAAATGTCATTAATCATCAAAAATGGCCGGTTGCTTACTAAAGAGGGATATTTTCAAACAGCTGACATTTACATTGAAAACGGAAAAATACAAGAAATTAATGAAAGCTTATATAAAGAAGCAGATGAAGTTATTGATGCAGAAGGACTCTTCATTTCTCCGGGGTTTATTGACCTCCATGTCCATTTAAGAGAACCGGGCGGCGAGAAAAAAGAGACGATTGAAACGGGAACAATGGCTGCGGCGAAAGGAGGATTCACAACCATTGCCGCAATGCCGAATACTCGTCCGGTTCCTGATTCAAAAGAGCAAATGGAATGGCTAATGAAGCGGATAAATGAAACTGCACATGTAAAAGTGCTGCCTTATGCCTCAATTACCGTAAGGGAACTTGGCGAAGAAATAACAGACTTTGAAGCGTTAAAAGAGTCCGGGGCATTTGCCTTTACCGATGACGGCGTTGGTGTCCAATCAGCAAAAGTCATGTTCGAGGCGATGAAAAAAGCAGCCAAAATCGATATGCCGATTGTTGCCCACTGTGAGGAAAACACTTTAATTAATAAAGGTTCGGTCCATGAAGGAGTTTTTTCAGAAAAATACGGATTGAACGGAATTCCATCGGTATGTGAATCTGTACATATTGCGAGAGATGTTTTGCTCGCAGAAGCTGCCGGATGCCACTACCATGTTTGCCATATCAGTACGAAAGAATCTGTAAGAGTTGTTCGGGATGCAAAGCGTGCCGGAATACATGTCACAGCTGAAGTGACACCCCATCATTTGCTTTTATGCGATGAGGATATTCCGGGGCTTGATGCCAATTACAAAATGAATCCTCCACTGAGAGGAAGCGAAGACCGAAAAGCATTAATCGAAGGTCTTTTGGATGGAACGATTGATTTTATCGCTACAGATCATGCCCCGCATACAGCCGAAGAAAAGGCTGAAGGAATGAAACTGGCACCATTCGGAATTGTTGGCTTGGAAACAGCATTTCCACTTTTATACACTCACTTTGTAAAAAAAGAAATCTTCTCATTAAGTAACTTGATTAATTTTTTAACGGTAAAACCGGCAGAAACATTTGGATTAAAGACAGGAAAGATTGAGGTTGGCGCTCCGGCTGACATTGTCTTAATCGACTTGGATCATAAAGAAACGATTGACCCCAATAAATTCCTCTCAAAAGGAAAGAATACACCATTTGCAGGCTGGGAGTGTCAAGGCTGGCCTGTAATGACAATCGTTGATGGAAAAATTGTTTGGACAAAAAGGGGTGTTACTGCATGAAAAAACAGCTGATACTTGAAGATGGAACGATTTTTATCGGAGAGGGATTTGGAAGTGATGTCAATAAAATTGGAGAAGTAGTCTTTAATACCGGAATGACCGGCTATCAAGAGGTCCTTTCAGATCCATCTTATTGCGGACAAATCGTCACATTCACCTATCCTTTAATCGGAAATTACGGGATTAACAGGGATGACTTTGAGTCAATAAGTCCTGCGATTAGTGGTTTGATTGTGAAAGAAACAGCTGAATTTCCTTCAAACTGGAGAAGTGAAAAACCGCTCGATCAATTTTTAAAATTAAAAAATATCCCTGGAATTGCAGGGGTCGATACAAGGAAGCTTACGAGGATTATCCGGAAATACGGAACATTAAAAGGGGCAATTTGCAATATCGATGAAGATGCAAATGAGGTTCTTGAGAAGCTTCGCGCTGTTCGGTTAAGAACTGATCAAGTAAAACAAGTTTCAACAAAACAACCATATCCAAGCCCCGGAAGAGGAAAACGCATAGTCTTAGTGGATTTCGGGATGAAACATGGCATTTTAAGAGAATTAAACAAAAGGGATTGTGACGTTGTTGTTGTTCCTTATGATACGACAGCCGAAGAAATCTTGAATTTAAGCCCGGATGGTGTGATGCTGTCAAACGGACCCGGAGATCCAAAAGATGTGCCGGAAGCGATCGAGATGATCAGCGGGATTTTAGGAAAGGTTCCTTTGTTTGGAATCTGTCTCGGCCATCAATTATTTGCGCTTGCTTGCGGTGCCAATACAGTGAAAATGAAGTTCGGACACAGAGGTTCCAATCATCCTGTAAAAGATTTGGAAACCGGGAAAGTGGCTCTGACATCGCAAAATCATGGCTATACAGTTGAAAAAGAATCTATTAAAGAAACAAGGCTGGAAGTGACACACATCGCTTTAAATGACGGAACAATTGAAGGCTTGAAACATTTGGACGTTCCTGCGTTCACTGTTCAATACCATCCGGAAGCATCACCGGGACCTGAAGATGCCAACAACCTATTCGATAAGTTTTTGCAAATGATTGAATTGGAAAAAGGGGAAGGTGCTCACATATGCCAAAGCGTACAGATATAAAAAGCATTCTTGTCATTGGGTCAGGACCTATTGTCATCGGCCAGGCGGCAGAATTTGATTATGCAGGAACACAGGCTTGCATTGCTTTGAAAGAAGAAGGGTACAAAGTAATACTTGTTAATTCGAATCCGGCAACAATTATGACTGATACGGAAATTGCCGACGTCGTTTATATTGAACCGTTGACCCTTGAATTTGTGAGCAGAATTATCCGGAAAGAACGTCCTGATGCGATCTTACCTACCCTAGGCGGGCAAACGGGTTTAAATCTTGCAGTGGAGCTAGCAAAATCAGGTGTGCTCGATGAGTGCGGGGTTGAAATTTTAGGAACAAAGCTTTCGGCGATCGAAAAAGCAGAAGACCGTGAATTATTCAGAAGCTTAATGAATGAACTCGGCGAGCCTGTACCGGAAAGTGAAATCATTCATACGCTTGAAGAAGCTTTTCAATTTGTGAATGAAGTTGGTTATCCGGTCATTGTACGCCCGGCGTTTACACTCGGGGGAACGGGCGGCGGAATTTGCAATAATGAAGAAGAGCTTGTGGAAATTGTGACGAGCGGTCTGAAAAACAGTCCTGTAAATCAATGTCTTCTCGAAAAGAGTATAGCGGGCTATAAAGAAATCGAATATGAAGTGATGCGGGATTCAAATGATAATGCCATCGTTGTTTGTAACATGGAAAACATCGATCCGGTCGGAATACATACCGGAGATTCGATTGTTGTGGCGCCGAGCCAGACGTTAAGTGACCGTGAATACCAGCTTCTTCGAAATGCATCCTTAAAAATCATTCGCGCCCTGGGAATTGAAGGGGGATGCAACGTTCAGCTTGCCCTTGATCCGAACAGCTTTCACTATTACATCATTGAAGTGAATCCAAGGGTCAGCCGTTCATCAGCACTAGCTTCAAAAGCGACAGGCTACCCGATTGCCAAACTGGCAGCAAAAATTGCCGTTGGCTTGACGCTTGATGAAATGATGAACCCTGTAACCGGAAAGACGTATGCATGTTTTGAGCCGGCACTCGATTATGTTGTTACAAAAATTCCACGCTGGCCGTTTGATAAGTTTGAATCAGCAAACCGTTCTCTCGGAACCCAAATGAAAGCAACCGGGGAAGTGATGGCAATAGGGCGGACATTTGAAGAATCTCTTTTAAAAGCAATCCGTTCTCTTGAAGCGAATGTTTACCACTTTAAGCTAAACGATGCCGATCAAGTGGATGACGCTCTTTTAGAAAAGAGGATCAGAAAAGCCGGTGATGAACGTTTATTTTACATCGCAGAAGCACTTAATCGTGGAATCTCAATTGAAACAATCCACGAATGGAGCCAAATTGACCTGTTCTTCCTAAAGAAACTGGAAGGAATTATCCTTTTAGAAAAAGAACTGGCTGATTATCCATTCAACATCGAACTTGGAAAAAAAGCAAAACAAAAGGGATTTGCAGACAAGGTGCTGGCTGATCTCTGGGGTGCAACGGAAAAGGAAGTGTACAACTGGAGAAAGGAAAATGGAATCATCCCTGTTTATAAAATGGTGGATACATGTGCAGCCGAATTCGAATCGGATACACCGTACTACTATGGCACGTATGAAGAGGAAAATGAATCGGAAGTGACTGATAAACAGAGCGTCATTGTATTAGGATCCGGTCCAATCCGCATCGGGCAAGGGATTGAATTTGATTATGCAACCGTACATTCCGTCTGGGCGATTAAAGAAGCCGGCTATGAAGCCATCATCATCAACAATAACCCTGAAACTGTTTCAACAGATTTCAGCATTTCCGATAAGCTTTATTTTGAACCGCTCACACTTGAAGATGTCATGCATATTATTGATCTCGAAAAGCCCGCAGGCGTTGTTGTGCAGTTTGGCGGCCAAACGGCAATCAATTTAGCTGCCGGACTTGCAGAAAGAGGAGTGAAAATTCTTGGCACATCGCTTGAAAGCCTGGATCGGGCAGAGAACCGGGATAAGTTTGAACAAGCTTTATCGGAGTTAAACATCCCGCAGCCAAAGGGAAAAACAGCGATGTCTGTTGAGGAAGCGGTCCGAATTGCGGCTGAGATCGGCTACCCGGTCTTAGTAAGGCCTTCGTATGTGCTTGGCGGCAGGGCAATGGAAATTGTCTACAAAGAAGATGAACTGCTTCAGTATATGCAAAATGCCGTTAAAGTAAATCCGGAACATCCGGTATTAATTGACCGTTATTTAACAGGCAAGGAAATTGAAGTGGATGCGATATGTGACGGAGAACATGTACTTATTCCGGGAATTATGGAGCATATTGAAAGAGCAGGAGTACATTCCGGGGACTCGATTGCCGTCTATCCGCCTCAAAGTTTGTCTCTTAAAGTAAAAGAAAAACTGGTTGAATATACGGAAAAGCTTGCAAAAGGTTTAGGAATTATCGGTCTGTTAAACATTCAATACGTCGTTTCCAATGGGGAAGTTTATGTACTTGAAGTAAATCCTCGATCAAGCAGGACGGTTCCGTTCTTGAGTAAAATCACCAATGTTCCGATGGCGAAAATTGCGACAAAAGTGATTCTTGGAAAATCTCTAAAGGATCAGGGGTACACGGGCGGGCTCGTTCCTGAAAAGGACGGTGTATTCGTAAAAGTGCCGGTGTTCTCTTTTGCGAAATTAAGAAGAGTGGATATTACATTAGGACCTGAAATGAAGTCGACCGGTGAAGTAATGGGGAAAGACACAACCCTCGAAAAGGCGCTCTACAAAGGACTTGTAGCCTCTGGAATAAAGATTCAAAGATATGGAACAGTGTTATTGACGATTGCTGACAAGGATAAGGAAGAAGCACTTCAGCTTGCGAAGCGTTTCGCGGCGATTGGCTACCAGCTAATGGCTACAAGCGGAACTGCCCGATTCCTTGAACAAGAAGGTATCCATGTAACGGTAGTAGACAAGATCGGTTCTCAAGGTCCGGACCTCTTAGATGTCATCCGAAACGGTGAAGCCCAATTGGTGATTAACACATTAACAAAAGGAAAACAGCCTGCACGTGACGGTTTTCGAATCCGCCGTGAATCAGTCGAAAACGGTATTCCATGTCTGACTTCGCTAGATACAGCAGAAGCCATTTTACGAGTGATCGAATCAATGACTTTCTCTGCAGAAGCAATGGACCAGCCAATGAAAAAAAGGGAGGAGGTCCTGGCATGATCAAAACTGAATTGTGTTCGGTCGTTTCTCAACATGAGATTGCGGACTCCATTTATGAGCTCACCCTAAGCGGTGAGCTTGTCAATGACATGGATTCACCAGGCCAATTTGTTCATATAAAAGTGGGCGGCGGAAGCGATCCATTGTTAAGAAGGCCGATCAGCATTTCAAACATTAATAAGAAAGACCGCCGGTTTACAATGATTTATCGAAAACAAGGCAAGGGAACTTCCGCCTTAGCTGAAAAAAAGTACGGTGACAAAGTTGATGTACTAGGTCCTTTAGGCAATGGTTTCCCGCTTCACGAGGCACAAAAAGGGGAAACAGCTCTTCTTGTCGGCGGAGGCATCGGTGTACCCCCGTTATACGAATTATCGAAACGGTTGTTAAGTCAGGGAGTTAAGACGGTCCATGTACTTGGATTCCAGACAAAAGCGGCTGTTTTTTATGAAAAAGCTTTTTCGGAACTAGGACCGACTTTTATCGCGACAGCAGATGGATCACATGGAACGAAAGGTTTCGTTACCGATTGTATAAAACAAAAGGAAATCCAATTTGATGTGCTGTATGCTTGCGGACCAACACCGATGTTAAAAGCGCTTGAAACTGCGTATTTTGATAAAAAAGTTTATATATCGCTCGAGGAAAGAATGGGCTGCGGCATTGGAGCATGCTTTGCATGTGTTTGCCATACAAGTGATGATCCAAACGGCCATTCTTATAAAAAAATTTGCAGCGACGGTCCTGTCTTTAAAGCAGGGGAGGTAATTTTATGAATCGATTGAACGTGGAAATTCCGGGTTTAAGCTTGAAAAATCCGGTTATGCCGGCATCCGGATGTTTCGGTTTCGGTAAGGAATACAGCCAGTTTTATGATTTGAGCATCCTTGGAGCAATCATGATTAAAGCAACAACCCTTGAACCGAGATTCGGCAACCCTACTCCCCGTGTTGCTGAAACATCATCCGGTATGCTGAATGCAATTGGTTTGCAAAATCCGGGATTAGAGAAAGTGTTGACAGAAGAACTTCCACGACTCGAACAATATGATGTTCCGATTATCGCCAATGTAGCAGGCTCCCGTGAAGAAGAGTATGTGGCCGTTGCAAAAGAAATTTCCAAAGCTCCGAATGTTCATGCACTTGAATTAAACATTTCATGTCCGAACGTAAAAACAGGCGGAATTGCGTTTGGAACGATTCCTGAGGTTGCGAAAAATTTAACGAAACAAGTAAAAGAAGTTTCAGAAGTTCCTGTGTATGTAAAGCTTTCACCGAATGTCACAAATATTGTTGAAATCGCGAAAGCAGTGGAAGACGGGGGAGCAGATGGTTTAACGATGATTAACACGCTTGTTGGCATGAGAATTGATGTAAAATCGGGCAAGCCGATTTTGGCAAACGGGACGGGAGGCCTTTCCGGTCCGGCAATTAAGCCTGTTGCGATCCGGATGATTTATGAAGTCAGCCAGCATGTGTCGCTTCCGATTATCGGCATGGGCGGCATTCAATCAGCAGAAGATGTCATCGAATATTTTTATGCCGGGGCGAGCGCAGTTGCCGTCGGAACAGCCAATTTTATCGATCCATATATTTGCCCGAAAATAATTGAAGAGTTGCCTCAATTATTGACTGAACTTGGGATTGACCATATTTCCGAGTGCACAGGAAGGAGCTGGAAAAAACGTGGACACTCCGCTTATCATTGCTCTTGATTTTGGCCGAAAACAAGAGGTCTTCGAATTTCTTAAACATTTTCAAGGAGAAAAACTGTTTTTAAAGGTCGGAATGGAACTTTTTTATCAAGAAGGTCCGGCTATTATTTATGAATTAAAGGAAAAAGAGCATCGAATTTTTCTTGATCTAAAGCTTCATGATATTCCTAATACTGTCAAAAGTGCAATGAAGGGGCTTGCCCGGCTTGGCTGCGATCTTGTAAATGTCCATGCTGCAGGCGGAAAAGAAATGATGATGGCAGCTCTTGAAGGACTCGAAGCCGGAACAATATCAGGCAATAACAGGCCAGGCTGTATTGCCGTAACGCAGCTGACAAGCACCTCAGAGGAGCAGATGAAAAGAGAACAGCTAATTGGTGTTTCCCTTGAAGAATCAGTCTTACATTATGCTTCGTTGGCGAAAGAGGCAGGACTTGACGGAGTTGTTTGTTCCACACATGAAGCTGCGAAAATTCGAAATCAAGTTGGTGATTCTTTTTGGACGGTAACCCCGGGCATCAGGTTAACAGAGGATGATACCCACGATCAAAAGCGGGTTGCCACACCGGAATTGGCCAGAAAAAATGGTGCAACAGCGATTGTCGTCGGACGCTCGATTACGAGGTCAAAAGAGCCGTTCGAAAGCTATCAAACGATTAAAAAGCAATGGGAAGGGGTACTGCTATGAAACGATACATTGCAGAAAAATTACTGGAAATCGGTGCTGTTTCTTTAAAACCGAATGATCCATTTACATGGGCATCAGGGCTCCGTTCCCCGGTTTATTGCGATAACCGGCTTACCCTTTCTTATCCGGAGGTAAGAAGAGAAATTGCCAAGGGTTTAAAAACATTAATAATGGAAAAATTCCCCGATGTTGAAATTGTTGCAGGAACTGCAACCGCTGGCATACCCCATGCAGCATGGGTCAGTGAATTGCTTGATTTGCCAATGTGCTATGTTCGCTCTAAGCCGAAAGGGCACGGCAAAGGAAATCAGATCGAAGGAAAAGTCGTGCAAGGCCAAAAGGTTGTTGTCATTGAAGATTTAATTTCAACGGGAGGCAGTGTCATTACTGCAGTTGAAGCATTGCGGGAAGCCGGCTGTCATGTCTTAGGGGCAGTTTCTATTTTTACTTACGAGCTGGAAAAAGGGAAAGAACTTCTTAAAGAAGCAAATGTTGCAGCATATTCGTTGACTGATTTTCCCTCCTTGAGCGAAATTGCAAAAGAGAAGGGATATATTGATCCTGTAGATATGGAGAAGCTTGCCGAATGGAGAAAAAATCCTGCAGAGTGGGGAAAAGAAAAATTAGACTTAAGATAGAGATAAGAAGGTAAGCATGGACCCGTGCTTACCTTTCTGTTTTTCCAGAAATATTTTGTTTCAATGCCAATACTAATTCTTCATCAGGTGTTACATATACGGTTTGCTGGTTTTCGTAAATCACAAACCCCGGTTTTGCTCCGCTTGGCTTTTTGACATATCGGACTTGCGTATAATCTACCGGTACTGAGCTTGAATTTCGCGCTTTACTGAAATAGGCGGCTAAATTTGCAGCTTCCATGATTGTTTTTTCTGTCGGAGTTTTGCTTCGAATGACGACATGGGATCCGGGTATATCTTTTGTGTGAAGCCAAATTTCATCTCTTCCGGCTAATTTATTTGTTAAATAATCATTTTGTTTATTATTTTTGCCGACTAAAATTTCTGTTCCATCAGAGGAAATATATTTGTCTAATATCGGTTTTGTATTTAGGTGCTTCTTATTTTGCTGTTTTTGGCGTTCTCGCAAGTAACCGCCCTCAATTAGTTCCTCTCTTATTTCCATAATATCTTTCGTTGATGCTGCTTCTAATTGCTGCAAAAGTGAATCGAAGTAGGAAACTTCCACTTTTGCTTTTTCGATTTGCTCTTGAATGACCGTAAGCGCATTTTTTGCTTTATGGTATTTTGTAAAATATTTTTGGGCGTTTTCCGAAGGGGATTTTTGTGGATCAAGCGGAATCACAATCGTCCCGTTATTTTCATCATAATAATTCATTACTTCAATTTCTTCCATCCCTTTTTGAACAGCATATATATTTGCTGTTAATAATTCGCCGTACAATTGAAACTTCTCGGCTTTTTTCGCTTCTTCCAGTTCAGATTGAAGCTTTTCAATTTTCTTTATGTTCTTTTCTTTTTCATTAATGATAAACCGCTCCAGGTCATTTGCCTGCTGTTTCACTCTGTCGCGTTCTGCTTTGCCAAAATAATAGCGGTCAAGCAATTCACTTAAAGATGAAAAAACTTTATGTTCGCCTTTCAAATGTTCAAGCGGATATAGGTAAAAAGATTCTTTGCTGCTGCCGTAAGTTATCGCCGGGATGTACTCGTTATTTTTGATTTTTTCCATATATGTTAAAAATGTTTTTGGCAGTGTCATCCGGTTTGCCATTCCTGACTGAAAGATCATTTCTTTTGCAAACAGCGGTGAAATCCCTGAAAATTGATCAACTAGCTGTTTATCAAGTTTGCCGGCATTAAAATCAAGCCGTTTTAAAATTTCGTGCTCGTCTGCTAAGAAAGGATCAAATTTGTTTTGTTCCGGAGGAGCAATGTATTCGTAACCAGGGAGAACAGCCCTGTGCGTATTTACGGCGAAGGATACATGTTTGATGCTGTCTAAAATGGTGTTAGTAGCTTTATCGATTAAAATGATATTGCTGTGGCGCCCCATTATTTCGACGATGAGTTGCTTATATGATACATCCCCGATTTCGTCCCTTCCTTTTACATCAAACACAATGATCCGGTCGAGGCCTTCCTGATATATATTTTCGAGGATAAAACCTTCTAAATGCTTCCTGAGAAGCATGCAAAACATTGGCGGTTCAGTTGGATTATCAAACGATTCATTCGTCAGCTGCACTCTCGCGTAGCTCGGATGAACAGACAACAGAAGTTTATGGTTACTGCCGTTTGCCCGTACGGTTAGGATTATTTCATTTTTGGAAGGCTGGTGTATTTTATTAATTCTTCCGCCATTTATTTTTTGGGAAAGTTCGTTAACCATCGCTCTTGTAAATAAACCATCAAATGCCATGAGGGATACATCCTTTACTATAGTCTTTTTTAATAGTTTATATCATAGCATAAAAAAGCATTTTTTCGGACAAGGTTGAATAAGCTTTCTTTAGGATGAAGACAACGCTTGTCTATTTCTAAAGGAGGAAGTGTGATGGCCGCATGAAGTTCCATGAAATGAGCGAAAGGGAAGTAGAACAATCATTAAAAACGAATTTTTCCGCGGGCTTAACCGAAGATGACGTTAAGAAACGGAGAAAACAGTTTGGCTATAATGTGTTAGCTGAAGGAGAAAAGCAATCTGCTTTGCTCTTATTTTTTAGTCAATTTAAAGATTTTATGGTGCTGGTTCTTTTGGCAGCTACTTTGATTTCAGGTTTGCTTGGTGAATATATTGATGCAATTGCCATTATTGCAATTGTTATCATCAATGGCTTTCTTGGATTTTTTCAGGAACGTAAAGCAGAGAAATCGCTGCAGGCACTTAAAGAACTGTCCGCTCCGCAAGTGAACGCTTTAAGAGAAGGCAAGTGGGTAAAGGTTCCTTCAAGAGAAGTTGTTGTTGGTGATTTAATAAAGTTTTCAAGCGGTGACAGAATAGGTGCGGATGTAAGATTAATAGCAGTAAACAGCCTTGAAATTGAAGAGTCGGCATTAACGGGAGAATCATTGCCTGTTCAGAAATCAACCGATCCTTTATCAGGAGAACATATGGGAATTGGCGACATGGAAAATATGGCGTTTATGGGGACGATGGTAACCCGCGGAAGTGGGATAGGTGTTGTCGTTGCTACGGGCATGAAAACAGCGATGGGGAAAATAGCCGATTTGTTGGAGAACGCTGAAATGATGGAAACGCCATTACAGCGCCGCCTAGAACAACTTGGGAAAATCCTTATAACCACTGCTCTTCTCTTAACAGTCCTTGTTGTCATCGTCGGTATTCTCCAAGGCCATGATTTATATACGATGTTCCTTGCCGGCGTTTCATTGGCCGTTGCAGCGATTCCCGAGGGACTGCCTGCCATTGTGACAGTTGCCCTGTCTCTCGGTGTTCAACGGATGATAAAAAAGAATGCAATTGTCCGAAAACTGCCGGCAGTTGAAACTCTCGGCTGTGCATCGGTTATATGTTCTGATAAGACAGGAACAATGACTCAAAATAAAATGACAGTTACCCACTTATGGAGCGGAGGCTCTGTTTGGACTGTTGATGGCGTCGGATACGAACCGACCGGAAAATTTTACATGAATGAAAACATGATCGACCTAAAAAAAGAAAAAGCTTTGCAGCAGCTTCTCATGTTCGGGATGCTTTGTAATCATGCGGAAGTGATAAGAAGAAACAACGATTACATGATTGATGGAGATCCGACAGAAGGAGCCTTGCTTGTATCCGCAATGAAGGCAGGATATTCAAAGGAAACCCTTTTAAATCAATATGAAATCGTACATGAATTTCCTTTTGATTCTACACGAAAAATGATGAGTGTGATCGTTAAGGACCGGAACGGCCGCCAATTCGTTGTTACAAAAGGGGCTCCAGATGTTCTGATCGGGGTATGTGAATCGATTCTTTGGGATGGAAAACTTCAATATTTTTCAAAAGAGATGAGAAGCAATGCCCAAAATGCCATAAATGATCTTGCTTCAAAGGCATTGCGAACGATTGCAATCGGTTATAAAGCGATCCCGGCAAAAACAGTAATTTTAGATGAAAAAGAAGCTGAAAAAGACTTAATATTGATCGGTCTGCAAGGAATGATCGATCCTCCTAGGCCCGAAGTGAAAACAGCCGTAAAAGAATGCCGGGAAGCAGGGATTAAAACAGTCATGATCACCGGTGACCACGTCATTACCGCAAAGGCGATTGCCGCTCAGCTCGGGATCCTCTCAGAAGAAGCAAGAGTCATTGATGGAAAAACTTTATCAGAAATGTCAATCAGTGAACTGGAAGATGTCGTTGATGAAATATCTGTATTTGCCCGAGTATCTCCTGAACATAAGCTAAAAATCGTGAAAGCATTACAAAATAAGGGCCATATTGTTGCAATGACGGGCGACGGCGTGAATGATGCACCTGCAATAAAAGCTGCGGATATTGGCGTTGCGATGGGAATTACTGGTACGGATGTCGCAAAAGAGGCATCATCGCTCGTTCTATTGGATGATAACTTCGCAACAATCAAATCAGCGATTAAAGAAGGAAGAAACATATACGAGAATATTAGAAAGTTTATCAGATATTTACTAGCCTCAAATGTAGGGGAAATCCTTGTCATGTTGTTCGCGATGCTTCTTGCCCTTCCGCTTCCGCTAGTGCCGATTCAAATATTATGGGTGAATCTTGTAACAGATGGTTTGCCTGCAATGGCACTGGGACTTGATCAGCCTGAAGAAAATGTTATGAAAAGAAAACCGCGGAATCCGAAAGAAGGAGTTTTTGCAAGGGGGCTTGGCTGGAAGGTCATTTCAAGAGGTTTTCTAATAGGCGGTGTAACGTTGGCAGCCTTTATGACAGCATATTACCGATATCCTGATAACCTTATCTATGCACAAACAGTAGCTTTCGCAACGTTAGTTCTCGCCCAGCTCATCCATGTGTTTGATTGCAGAAGTGAGCGTTCTGTTTTCTCACGAAATCCTTTTGGGAATCACTACTTGAACTGGGCAGTTTTATCATCAATAATCTTAATGCTGATTGTTATCTACTATCCGCCGCTTCAGTCGATTTTCCATACCGTTCCGATCTTATTGAATGATTGGCTGTTGATTGGGGGTCTTGCTTCTATTCCAACTTTTTTACTGGCAGGGTCATTTTTGACAAGAAAAACAATATGAAATGTGTTATAATCCTAAAGGTAATAGAGATGCCTCTATTACCTTTTTTATAGTTGTTTGCTCCGAGCGCCATGGCCCTGAGATCGTAAGCCATTCCTCTTCAGAGGGCAGGGTCTGTCCTTTCGAGGACTGTCTTACGCTTGTCGCCTAAAGATGAGCGCTCTCTGATTTCATATTTATTCGTTTCTTTAATGGATTGGATGTGTTGGAAATGGTCGTAAGCATGACAGGGTTTGGCAGAGGAAAAGCCGAATCATCCGAGTTTTCAGTGACAGCAGAGATAAAATCTGTCAACCATCGTTTTTGTGAATTCCATATCCGTATGCCTCGCCAGTTATTAAAAATTGAAGACAAAATTAAAAAAAAGTTGGCAGAAACGATTCAAAGAGGCAGAGTCGAAGTTTTCATAACAATCGGTGGAACGGGGATTGTTACCCGTAAGGTGAATGTTGACTGGAACTTGCTTGATGAATATTATCATTACATAGAAAAAATAAAAGAACGATATCATTTATCAAACGATGTACCGCTTAAAGTTTTGCTTGAGCGGGATGAAATCATAACAATCGAAGAAGAAGAAGCTGAGAATGAAGAACTTGAAAAGCTTGTTCTAACAGCTGTAGAAGATGCTGCTTCCGACTTGAATAAAATGCGGAGATTAGAAGGTGAAGCTCTTGAAAAAGATTTGTACATCCACTTAAAAAAATTGAATGATCAAATTCATTCAGTGGAAAATCTGGCGCCAACTGTCGTTGAACATTATCGAAAAAGACTTGCAAAACGAATGGAAGATCTGCAAGCCGGAGAAATTGACGAAGCCCGGATTTTAACGGAAACAGCGATCTTTGCCGATAAAGCAGACATCAGTGAAGAATTAGCAAGATTAAAAAGCCATATCCTTCAATTTGACAAAACGGTGAAACTTCATGAACCGGTCGGCAGAAAGCTCGATTTCTTAGTTCAAGAAATGAACAGGGAAGTGAACACGATCGGCTCAAAAGCAAATGACTACAATATTGCAAATGCAGTTGTAGAGATGAAAAGCTTGCTCGAAAAAATCAAAGAACAACTTCAGAATATCGAGTGAATGCCGTTTAGAAATGAAGACTTGCGGTCAAAATAAATAACTAATGATTGGAGGACCAGTATGTCCATAAAATTAATTAATATCGGGTTTGGAAACATTGTTTCAGCCAACCGGATTATATCTATTGTAAGTCCCGAGTCTGCACCAATAAAAAGGATCATTCAGGATGCGCGTGACCGAGGATCCTTGATTGATGCAACATATGGAAGACGAACACGGGCAGTAATTGTTATGGACAGTGACCATGTCATTTTATCTGCTGTCCAGCCTGAAACCGTTGCCCATCGATTAAATGACCGAGATGAAATAATAGATGAAGGGTAGGATTTTTCATGCAAGAAAAAGGATTGCTTATTGTTCTTTCCGGACCATCCGGTGTAGGGAAAGGAACTGTCCGCAAGGAGATTTTTTCCCAGCCCGATATTGCGTTTGAATACTCCATTTCAATGACGACAAGACCCCCCCGCGAGGGAGAAGTGGATGGAGTTGATTATTTTTTTAAAACGAGAGAAGAATTTGAAGAACTGATCAAACAGGGAAAACTGCTGGAATACGCTGAATTTGTAGGAAATTATTATGGCACCCCGATTGATTATGTTGAGGAAACTCTCAACGCAGGGAAGGATGTATTCCTTGAAATTGAAGTTCAGGGAGCTCGCCAAGTTAGGGAAAAATTTCCTGATGGCTTATTTATCTTTTTAATGCCGCCAAGTTTATCAGAACTTAAAAACAGGATTGTTACCCGTGGAACAGAAACGGAAGAAGTGATAAATAATCGAATGACGGTGGCGCGGGAAGAGATCGAAATGATGAGTTTATACGACTATGTCGTCGAAAATGACCGGGTTGAACTTGCTGTAGAGCGGATTAAAGCGATTGTAATCGCTGAGCATTGCCGCAGGGAGAGAGTTGAACACCGTTATAAGAAAATGTTGGAGGTAGAATAACGATGCTTTATCCATCAATAGATGAATTAATGAAAAAAATAGATTCAAAATACTCGCTCGTTACGGTAGCTGCAAAAAGAGCGAGGGATATACAGCAAAATGGCAAACTAAGTTTGGATCATTACGTTTCCCATAAATTTGTAGGCAAAGCTTTGGAGGAAATTTACATGGACCGGCTCCACTTTACGACAGATTCCTCCAAAAAAGAGGTACAAGAAGATTAATTTACTGTAAAATAACAACCTAGCTATTTTAGGTTGTTATTTTTATGTATGTCGAATGGAAAATGTCGAAAAAGGTGAAAAAAACAAATCGTTCTTGCATAATAGAAGTATCAAATTTTATGGTCATAAAACAGCTGTTTTTATAGGCTTAAAAAATGGAGGATTTTTATATGCTCGTCGGAAAAAAAATATTATTTTGTGTTACGGGAGGAATAGCAGTTTATAAAGCTGCTGCCCTTACAAGCAAGTTGACTCAAGCCGGTGCAGAAGTAAAAGTAATTATGAGCGAATCAGCAGCGAAGTTTGTAGCTCCGCTAACTTTTCAGGCGTTGTCCAGAAACGAAGTATTTACAGATACATTTGATGAAAAAAACCCGAAGGTGATTGCCCATATTGACTTGGCAGATTGGGCGGATCTTGTATTGGTAGCACCTGCTACTGCGAATGTGATCGGGAAGCTTGCAAACGGAATTGCAGATAATATGATCACCACTACACTTCTTGCAACGACTGCTCCGGTTTGGATTGCTCCTGCTATGAATGTTCATATGTATGATCATCCTGCCGTACAGAAAAATATTGAGCAATTATACAATTATGGATACCGGTTTATTGAACCATCCGAAGGGTATTTGGCGTGCGGATATGTCGGCAAAGGCAGGCTGGAAGAACCTGAAAAAATCGTTTCCATAATTACAGATTTTTTTAACAAGAAAAAAGGCCCTTTTGCGGGAAAGACCGTTCTCGTAACGGCAGGACCAACCAGGGAAAAAATTGACCCTGTTCGCTACATTACGAACCGATCATCCGGAAAAATGGGTTATGCAATTGCGGAAGAAGCGGCTAGAAGCGGAGCAAATGTGATTCTTGTTTCCGGTCCGGTCAATCTTCCGGTACCACGAGGAGTCACTTTCGTGAATGTCGAAAGTGCCAAAGAAATGTATGATGCAGTAATGGAACGGTATAGCGAAGTCGACGTTGTCATTAAAACAGCAGCAGTTGTTGACTATAGACCAAAATATCCGGTTGATCATAAAATGAAAAAACAAGATGGAGATCAAATATTAGAATTGGAACGGACAAAAGATATCTTACTGGAACTTGGGCAAAAAAAGGAAAAGCAAATCTTAGTCGGGTTTGCGGCGGAAACCGACCAAGTTGAAGAATATGCCAAACAAAAATTATTGAAAAAAAACGCGGATATGATTGTGGCCAATAATGTAAAGGCAGAAGGAGCCGGATTTGATACGGAAACAAATATCGTAACCATCTTTAAGAGGAACGGAACATCTGAACATTTGCCGTTAATGTCAAAAAAAGAAGTCGCAAAAAAGATTTTAAAGGAAGTTTCCCTTCTCTTGGAAGGTGAAAGTAAGTGAACATTGCAAGTGTGATTGTTGATGTACCTGCAAAGCAAACGGACAAGACATTTGATTATTTAATACCTGAGATATGGAAAGATGTGATCCAGCCGGGAATGAGAGTGACCGTTCCCTTTGGCCCTCGCAAAATACAAGGATTTGTCACACAAATTAAAAGTTCATCCGATTTCGATCAATTAAAAGAAATAACGGAACCGATGGATTTGAATCCGGTGTTGACAAAAGAACTT
This sequence comes from Bacillus methanolicus, assembly GCF_028888695.1. Classification (NCBI taxonomy): domain Bacteria; kingdom Bacillati; phylum Bacillota; class Bacilli; order Caryophanales; family Bacillaceae; genus Bacillus; species Bacillus methanolicus. The sequence continues at coordinate 703,457 of NZ_PNFF01000001.1, forward strand.
TTGTCGCTTGGGGACTGGCTGACAGAACATGCTCTTTGCTACAAAATTTCAGCCTATCAGGCGATGCTTCCTGCGGCGCTTAAAGCAAAATATCAAAAGAAATTAAGACTAACTGATGGTACAGATATCAGTGATTTGCCGCAAGACCTTCAAACTTTATTTGCTGATCGCGAATTAATTCTATGGGAAGAGATTGTAAAAAAGGGGCTTGTTTCCAAGTTTCAAAAAGAAGCAGCAAAAGGTACTGTAGAGGTTATATATGAGGTAAAGGAAAAAGTAAAGAAAAAACGGGTAAAACATATTTTTCCGCTTTTAAGCCGGGAACAGCTCGAGATTGAAAAGGAGAAGCTTCCTCCTAAAGCCTCAAAGCAAAAAGAAGCAATTGATTATTTCATAAAGAACTCTGAACCGATAGAATTGCGGCGGCTTACGGATGAATTTGGATTTTCTTCCGGGGCGGTTAAAGGGTTGATTGCAAAAAAAATACTAGGTGAAAAATTGGTTGAAGTATATCGAAACCCATTTGAAAATCGTAGATTTGTTAAGACTGAGCCGCTAAAATTAACAGAGGACCAAGCGAAAGCAATCGGACCAATTTTATCATCGATTGAAAACAATGAGCATGAGGTATTTCTCCTTTACGGGGTTACCGGCAGCGGTAAAACAGAGATTTATTTGCAATCCATTCAAAATGTGATTGAAAAAGGAAAAGAAGCAATTGTCCTTGTCCCGGAAATATCTTTAACACCGCAAATGGTAACTAGATTTAAAGGCAGATTTGGAGATCAAGTTGCCGTGCTTCACAGCGGTTTGTCTCAAGGAGAAAAGTATGATGAATGGCGGAAAATTCAGCGGAAGGAAGTAAAGGTGGCAGTCGGAGCCAGGTCAGCCATTTTTGCACCGTTTGAAAATATCGGAATCATTATCATTGATGAAGAACATGAAACAAGCTATAAACAGGAAGAAACCCCCCGTTATCATGCAAGAGATGTCGCTATTCAAAGAGCAAAATACCATGGGTGTCCGGTCGTTTTAGGTAGTGCAACTCCATCATTGGAATCCTTTGCGAGGGCTAAAAAAAGTGTTTATCATTTATTGACCCTTTCAAATCGGATGAATAACCAGGCGCTTCCGGCCGTAGAGATCGTTGATATGAGAGAAGAACTAAGATCAGGAAACAGATCGATGTTTTCAAGGGTTCTCCTGGAAAAGCTGAAAAACAGATTAGAGAAAAATGAACAGACTGTTTTATTACTAAATAAGCGCGGCTACTCTTCCTTTGTCATGTGCCGTTCTTGCGGCTACGTTTTAAATTGCCCGCATTGTGATATTTCTTTGACATACCACCGATTCAACGAACAAATGAAATGCCATTATTGCGGATATGAACAGCATGTTCCCGTTCTTTGTCCTGAATGCCAAAGTGATCATATTCGTTATTTTGGAACCGGAACGCAAAAAGTTGAAGAAGAACTGGCTAAAATTTTGCCTGAAGCAAGAGTCATTCGGATGGATGTGGATACGACGAGCAGAAAAGGAGCACATGAGCGCCTCCTCAATGATTTTCAGGAAGGAAAGGCGGATATACTTTTAGGTACACAAATGATTGCCAAAGGTCTGGATTTTCCAAATATAACACTTGTTGGGGTGTTATCGGCAGATACAATGCTCCATCTTCCGGATTTTCGGTCTTCGGAAAAAACGTTTCAGCTGTTAACCCAGGTTAGCGGCAGGGCGGGACGGCATGAATTAGAAGGGGAAGTTGTCATTCAAACATACAGTCCGGAACATTATAGTGTTGAGCTGGCAGGTGATCAGGACTACGATCGCTTTTACCAAAAGGAAATGATGATCCGCAAGATCCATAAATATCCTCCGTTTTACTACATTTCTCTCGTAACGGTAAGCCATGAACAATTGATGAAGGTTGTGTCGGTAACCGAGAAAATTTCAACCTTTTTACGGTCAAGGTTATCAAATGAAGCGATTGTTCTCGGGCCTGTTGCATCGCCGGTTCCCCGCATCAATGATAGATATCGTTATCAATGTTTGATAAAATACAAACGTGAGCCTGAACTCGGCAAAGCTTTAAAAGCGGTATTAGACCGATATCAGCAAGAGATTGCTTCTGATGGGTTACAAATCTCTATCGATCTTAATCCATATATTTTAATGTAACGGTTATGAAGATGATTGAATTAGCCGAAAATGAATATATACAAGAAAAATGGAGGACCAGCATTGGCAGTAAAGAAAATTGTCACATATCCAGCTGAAATATTAGAACAGGAATGTGAGCCTGTTACGGTTTTTGATAAAAAACTTTCTAAACTTCTTAATAATATGTACGATACAATGATTGAATATGATGGAGTAGGATTGGCGGCTCCGCAAATAGGAGTGAATAAGCAAGTAGCCATCGTCGATATTGATGATGAAAAAGGCACGATTGAATTAATAAACCCGGAAATCATGGAAACTTCAGGAGAACAAACAGGTCCTGAAGGATGTTTAAGCTTTCCGGGACTTTACGGCGAGGTTACACGTCCTTATTTTGTAAAAGTGAAAGCACAGGATCGGAAAGGAAAACCTTTTATTCTTGAAGCAGAGGATTTTCTCGCCAGAGCGATCCAGCATGAAATTGATCATCTGAACGGTGTCCTGTTTACTTCAAAAGTGACAAGATACTTGGAAGAAGATGAGTTGGAAGGGTTGGAAGGCGAATGACGAAAATTGTATTTATGGGAACGCCCGATTTTTCAGTTCCCATCTTGAAGCAGCTTATTCAGGACGGATACGAAATAATTGGAGTTGTTACCCAGCCTGACAGGCCAGTGGGAAGAAAAAAAATCTTGACACCGCCGCCGGTGAAAGTAGAAGCAGAAAAACACGGAATTCCTGTTTTTCAACCTGAAAAAATCCGCAACCCGGAAGAACTTGAAAAAATCCTGGCTCTTAAGCCGGATTTAATTGTTACAGCTGCCTTTGGACAAATATTGCCAAAGGAATTGTTGGATGCCCCGAAGTATGGCTGCATTAATGTCCATGCTTCGCTTTTGCCCGAACTTCGCGGCGGTGCGCCGATCCACTACGCAATTTTGCAGGGCAAGAAAAAAACGGGAATTACGATTATGTATATGGTTGAAAAATTAGATGCAGGGGATATATTGACCCAGTCGGAAGTAATGATCTCGGATGAAGACACTGTCGGAACGCTGCATGACAAATTAAGTGAAACAGGTGCAAAACTGTTATCGGAAACGATACAGAAACTTATTAAAGGTGAGCTTAAGCCTGTTCCGCAAAATGAAGAAGAAGCGACATTTGCATATAACATAAAAAGAGAACAAGAAAGAATAGACTGGTCAAAAAGCGGTGAAGAAATCTATAACCATATTCGCGGAATGAATCCATGGCCTGTTGCCTATACAACGATGAATCATTCAGTATTAAAAATTTGGCGCGGTGAAAAGGTTCCTGCCAAGGAAAAATCTGAACCCGGAACAATTTTAGCAATATCCAAAGACGGGATTATCGTTTCAACTGGAGATGATACAGCTATAAAGATTACGGAACTTCAACCTTCAGGGAAAAAGCGGATGACGGCGGAACAATTTTTGCGCGGGGCCGGCTCTCAAATAACGGTCGGAACAAGATTAGGAGAAGAGCATGAAGGGTAAAAAAAACGTTCGTGAAATAGCTTTAGATCTACTTGAATCAATTGAAAAGAACCAGTCATACAGCAATTTATTGTTAAATAGCAAGATTGAAAGAAAAGAAATCGATCAAAAAGATGTCGGGCTTTTGACAGAATTAACTTACGGAACACTGCAGCGCCAAATAACACTCGATTATTTTTTAAAACCATTTATTAAGAAAAAGCCCGATAGGTGGGTTTTGCATTTATTACGGCTGACACTGTACCAAATGGTATATTTAGATAAAATTCCTGACCGGGCATCGATATTTGAAGCAGTGGAAATCGCAAAAAAACGCGGCCATAAAGGGATTGCAAGTATGGTAAACGGAGTATTAAGAAGCATCCAAAGGGAAGGTCTTCCTTCATTGGAAAATATTAAAGATCCGATTGATCGGCTGGCCGTTGAAACGAGTCATCCTGTATGGCTCGTCAAGAGGTGGAATGACCAATTTGGGTTTGAGAGAACAAAAAAAATGTGTGAAACCAATTTAACTGCTCCTCTCCAAACAGCAAGAGTCAACGTGACAAAAATCAGCAGGGACGAGTGTTTGCAGCTGTTAGAAAACGAAGGCTTCAATGTAGCGGCCAGCCCAATCATTCCTGAAGCGATTAGATGTCTAAAAGGCAATCTGGCTGCATCCAATGCATTTAATGAAGGCCTGATTACGATTCAGGACGAAAGTTCCATGCTTGTCGCTTATGCACTGAATATTGAAGAAAACAATACCGTTCTTGATGCATGCGCTGCGCCGGGAGGGAAATCAACCCATATTGCTGAAAGGCTAAATAAAACCGGTAAAGTGATTTCCCTCGACCTCCATGACCATAAAGTGAAACTTATTGGCGTAACTGCTGAGCGCCTCGGGCTAAACAATATTGAAGCAAAGGTATTAGACTCAAGGCTTGCACCCGAACATTTTGCCGCTGAATCATTTGACAGGATTCTTCTTGATGCACCTTGTTCAGGCCTTGGTGTAATGAGAAGAAAACCGGACATAAAATATACAAAGATGGAAGAGGATTTATACAAGTTAAAACAAGTGCAGCAAGATTTGTTAAATGCTGTTGCCCCTCTTCTGAAAAAAGGCGGAATTTTAGTTTACAGCACATGTACGGTTGAAAAGGAAGAAAACCAAGAAGTAGTCGAAAGTTTCTTAAAGGGAAATGATTTATTTGAAGGCGACGAAACTCTTAAGGAGCGAATGCCGGAAGCGGTTAAGCCCTTTGTCGACGATTTTATGATGCAAATTCTTCCACAGGATTTTGGATCAGACGGATTTTATATTGCTTGCTTAAGAAAGAAGGTGTAATCAGTTGGAACAAACAATCGCAACTGAGAAAAATACTGCTAAAGAAATGAAGAAACCTTCCATATATTCATTACAGCTTCACGAATTAAAGGACTGGTTAAAAGAGCGTAACGAAAAGGCATTTCGTGCTGAGCAAATTTTTGATTGGCTGTACAAAAAAAGAGTTTCTGATTTTGAAGAAATGAGCAACTTGCCGAAAACATTAAGAGAAATGCTTAAAGATCATTTTACACTGACAACTTTAAAGACGATAATAAAACAGACGTCACTTGACGGAACGATTAAATTTTTATTTGAATTGCATGATGGATATTCGATTGAAACGGTGTTAATGCGGCATGATTATGGAAATTCGGTTTGTGTTACAACTCAAGTCGGCTGCCGGATTGGCTGTACATTTTGTGCATCTACTTTAGGAGGGTTGAAACGCAATTTAGAAGCCGGAGAAATTGTTGCTCAGGTCGTGAAAGTGCAACAGGCGCTTGATGAAACCGGGGAACGTGTAAGTTCAGTTGTTATTATGGGGATTGGCGAACCATTTGACAACTATGATCAAATGCTTTCCTTTCTGAAAATCGTCAATCATGATAAAGGGTTAAATATCGGTGCACGCCACATTACTGTTTCAACGAGCGGAATTATTCCAAAAATTTATCAGTTTGCTGATGAAAACATGCAAATCAATTTTGCAATTTCGCTCCATGCGCCAAATACCGAACTTAGAAGCAGGCTGATGCCTATTAACAGAGCTTATAAGCTGCCTGATTTAATGAAAGCTGTACGCTACTACATTGAAAAAACCGGCAGAAGGGTAAGTTTTGAGTACGGCTTGTTCGGAGGGGTTAATGACCAGGAAGAGCATGCTGAAGAACTTGCTAATCTCATAAAAGGGATAAAATGTCATGTAAACCTGATTCCTGTCAATTATGTGCCTGAAAGAAATTATGTAAGAACTCCGAGAAATCAGATTTTTAAATTTGAGAAAACATTAAAAAAACACGGCATTAACGTAACGATTCGGAGAGAGCACGGTCATGACATAGATGCGGCATGTGGACAACTTCGTGCAAAGGAGCGGAAAGAGGAGACGAGGTGATTGGATGAAAGCTGTTTTTATGACAGACCGAGGGAAAATACGACAGCACAACGAAGATAATGGAGGAATTTATACAAACCGCTCAGGCCAGCGTCTTGCCATCGTCGTTGATGGCATGGGCGGCCACCGTGCCGGCGATGTAGCTAGTGAAATGGCATTGTTGAATTTAAAAGAATTTTGGGAACAATCTGATACAATCGTGACTGCCGAACAGGCTGAAGATTGGCTGAAAGAGCATATTAAGAAGATCAACTTAATATTGTTCAATCATTCGAAAAGCCATACTGAATGTGAAGGTATGGGAACAACGATTGTTGCTGCAATTAGTACGGACAAATTTTCAACAATCGCCAATATTGGCGACAGCCGCTGCTATATTTTAAACGAAAGCGGGTTTAAGCAGTTAACGGAAGACCATTCTCTTGTTAATGAATTGCTTCGTTCCGGGCAAATATCAAAAGAAGATGCCGAACATCATCCAAGGAAAAACGTTCTCTTACGAGCACTTGGAACCGAGGAATCCGTTGAAATGGATATTAGAACAATCATCTTTGAAGAAGGAGATATCCTGCTCCTTTGTTCTGACGGTCTTTCCAATAAGGTAAGCCAGACAGAAATGGAAGGAGTATTAAAGAGCGAACGGAGCCTGGAAGATAAAGCCTCTGAATTAATTAAGCTCGCCAATGATTACGGCGGTGAAGATAATATCACCCTTGTCATTGTAGAGTTCTCGGACGGCAGTGAGCGGGTGAATCAATGATGATCGGAAAAAGAATAAGCGGCCGCTATAAGATTTTGAAAATGATCGGCGGAGGCGGAATGGCTAACGTTTATTTAGCCCATGATATGATTCTTGACCGGGATGTTGCCGTGAAAATGCTCCGCCTTGATTTTGCCAATGATGAAGAATTTATCCGGCGTTTTCATCGGGAAGCGCAATCCGCAACAAGTCTGGCTCACCCGAATATTGTCAGCATTTATGATGTGGGTGAAGAGAACGATCTTTATTATATTGTCATGGAATATGTCGACGGTCAAACGTTAAAGCAATACATACATCAAAATTCGCCCATTCCGACAGAGACTGCACTTGAAATCATGCAGCAGCTGACATCTGCAATCTCACATGCCCACCAAAATGATATCATCCATCGTGACATTAAACCGCACAATATTTTACTTGATAGAAATGGGAATGTTAAAATTACTGATTTTGGGATCGCGATGGCTTTGAGTGCGACAAGCATCACTCAGACAAATTCAGTGCTTGGCTCCGTTCATTACCTCTCTCCTGAACAGGCAAGAGGAGGTATGGCAAATAAAAAATCAGACATCTATTCTCTTGGAATTGTAATGTTTGAAATGCTTACCGGCAGACTTCCTTTTTCGGGCGAGTCGGCCGTATCGATCGCATTGAAACACTTGCAGTCGGAAACACCTTCTTTAAAAAGATGGAATCCATCTATTCCACAAAGTGTTGAAAATATTGTTTTAAGAGCAACAGCAAAAGATCCTTTTCACCGATATGACAGTGTGGATGAAATGGAAGAGGATATTCGGACCGCTTTGGATCCTGACCGAATGAATGAAGAAAGATTTGTCATTCCAGAAGATGACGAAGCAACGAAAGCCATTCCCGTTATTACAAATGACCGGACTTTTGCTAATCTAGATGAAACTATCATACGGGGGAAAGATCAAAATTCTGCGGAAGAACAACCTCTTAATGGAACAAACGATGGAATAAAAGCTAAGAAGAAATGGCCATGGATATTAGTTTCTATCTTTACTTTGTTAGTTGTATCAGGAGTATTAACTGTTACTGTTGTTCCGGATTTACTCGTTCCGGATGAGGTAGAAGTTCCTGATGTGACGGGCATGGATGTGGATGAGGCGAAATCGGAATTGTTAGAGGCTAAGTTTGTCATTGGAGAAACAAAAGAAATAACCTCGGATGAATATGAAGAAGGTCTTGTCGTAAGAACCGATCCGAAAGCCGGAAAAATGGTGAAAGAAGGAACAAAAATTGATATTTATCAAAGTATCGGAAAGAAAAAATTCGAACTGTCTGACTATACAGAGCGCCGCTATGATGATGTAATCCGTCTTCTGGAAAATAAAAGTTTCAAAGATATTTCAAAAAATGAAATATATGATAACAGTGAACCTGGAACAATCCTTGATCAAAATTTTCCTGAAGGAGAAGAAGTTGTTCCTGAAGAGACGAAACTGGTATTTACAGTCAGCAAAGGGCCGGAATTGATTACCTTAAAGGATTTAAGCGAACTGAATAAGAAAGGCGTTCAGAATTATGTTGATTCTGTCGGATTAAAGGCCGATATGACGAAAGAAGAATATCATGATGCCATTCCGATGGGCCTTGTTATTTCTCAAACACCGAAAGCAGGAACTCAATTGGAAAAAGGAGACACGATAACTGTTGTGTTCTCGAAAGGGAAGAAAGAAATTCCTCCTAAAACAGTAACGAAAGAAATTACAATCCCTTATGAGCCTGCTGAAGAAGGGCTTCCTCAAGAAATTCAGATTTATGTTGAAGATATGACCCGCAGCATGACGGAACCTTTTGAAACTTTGTATATTACAGAAACAAAAAAATTGAGTCTTGAATTTACAATAGAGTACGGGAAAAAAGCCGAATACAAAGTAATAAGAGATAATAATGTGCTTATGGATGAAGTCATTCCATATCCTGAAGAGTAAGTACAAGGAGTGATGCTATGCCAGAAGGCAAAATAATCAAAGCTTTAAGTGGTTTTTACTATGTTTTGGGCAATGATGGAATCATCCAGTGCCGTGGAAGAGGGGTTTTCCGGAAAAATAAAATTACCCCGTTAGTCGGCGATAATGTTGTTTATCAAGCTGAGAACGATACTGATGGGTATATTTTGGAGATAAAAGAGAGGAAAAATGAACTTGTTAGGCCACCTATAGCAAATGTAGATCAGGCCATCCTAGTATTTTCTGCTGTCGAACCGGATTTCAGCACTGCACTTCTCGATCGGTTTCTTGTTCTCGTTGAGTACAACCATATTCAGCCGATTATTTGCATTACAAAAATGGATTTAGTCGACGAAGAAAAAGAAGAAAAAATCCATAAATATGCTTTGGAATACCGAAAAGCAGGTTATGACGTATTGTTAATATCATCAAAAAATTCCATTGGAGTCGGCGATTTAATTCCATATTTAGAAGGAAAAATTTCTGTTGTGGCAGGCCAGTCCGGCGTGGGAAAATCTTCTCTGTTAAATGCGCTCAGACCCGAGCTGGAGCTGAAAACGAATCATATTTCTACTCATCTTGGCAGGGGAAAACATACGACAAGGCATGTCGAATTGATTGAAATTGGAAATGGGCTTGTTGCAGATACGCCGGGTTTCAGTTCACTCGAATTTATTGATATTGAACCGGAAGACTTGAATTCCTGCTTCCCTGATTTTGCTGTTTTAAGTGAAGAATGCAAGTTTAGAGGCTGCCTTCATATTTCAGAACCAAAATGCGCAGTTAAGGATGCAGTTGATGAGGGAAAAATACCTGTGTATCGCTACGAGCACTACAAAGAATTTCTTCAAGAAATTAAAGATCGAAAGCCGAGGTACTAGCGATAGGAACAATGCCCATATCTGCTTTAAGAAGTTGGATATTTTCTTTTTACTTATTCAAAGTCAGTCCGGTCGAAGGACTGGCTTTTTTAAAAAGATAAAAAACATGCCACAAAGTCTGATTTTGTGGTATTTTTAGGAAAACTTGAATTGGCACGTAAATCTTAAAAAGTGGCTCATAAAAACTAAAACTGGCTCATAATTTGTCAAAATTGACAAAAAACAGTACATAGAAATTCATATCAATTATAACAAAGGTGATGAAAATGGAGATAAACATTGTGGGCGGAGGGCCTGAAGAACTTTTGCCGGATTTGTCAGAGTTTCAGCAGGAAGACAATGTTTGGGTAGGAGTGGACCGAGGTGTGTACACACTTTTATCTAAAGGCATTACCCCTTATATGGCGTTTGGTGATTTTGATTCTGTAACAGCCGAGGAATTAAAAAAAATCGAAAAACATGTGCGCGTATTGAAAAAATATAAGCCTGAAAAGGATGAAACCGATATGGAATTGGCTTTAAATTGGGCGCTTGGAGAGCAGCCGGAAAAAATCCGGATGTTCGGAGCAACAGGAGGCAGGCTTGATCATTTTTTTGCAAATGTGCAGCTTCTTTTGAAGCCGGCAATAATAAATATTGAATTAAATCTTGAACTAATTGATAAAAAAAATCATATTTATATAAAAACACCGGGCAGTTATGAAATGAAAATAAATAAGGATCGAAAATATATTTCATTCATCCCGATGTCTCCGTTTGTTAAAGGGCTCACTCTTGAAGGCTTTAAATATCCGTTAAAAGATTATCAAATTCCATGGGGATCGACTCTATGTATTAGTAATGAACTTATTAGTGATTATGGTACTTTTTCTTTTAGCGAAGGCATATTAATGGTGATAAGGAGTCAAGATTGAGACATTTGACCATGAGCACTGTCACAATTTTTGAATATGATGAAAAGTGTATGAAATGAAAGGCACATGTGTGAGTTAGTGAGGAGGGACAGTATGAAATTCTATACAATTAAACTGCCGAAATTTTTAGGCGGTCTTGTCCGAGCAATGTTGGGGGCCTTTAAAAAGGGATAATTACGTTATAAATATAGATTGAATCCACTTATTTCAGTTTCCCTGAAAGACAACCTTATAAGGGAATCAATTTCAGCGCCCTTAATCAGGGTGCTATTTTATTTTTCATTTTGAGTCAAAATAGGAAGGACATCCAATCAGGATGTCCTTTATTAGAATATTAAACTCTCTCCACTTTACCGGATTTAAGAGCTCTTGCAGAAACCCAAACACGCTTAGGCTTTCCGTCTACAAGAATTCTGACTTTTTGAAGGTTTGCACCCCATGTACGCTTGCTGGCGTTCATAGCGTGGGAACGCGAATTACCGGAACGAGTCTTTTTACCAGTGATTACACATTTACGCGGCATATCTATTTCCCTCCTAACTTGCAAAGCTGAAACAATTGTTTATGCTTTCATTTGTGATGATTGCCAGAAATGAATCTGGCCCGATTTAGAAAAACACAAATGTCTTGAGTTTTTCTGTTCATTGAAGATACTATAATAATTTATCATACAAACTGTTTGAATGCAATAGTTGTCATGCTAGCTTTCAAGAAAAAATCCTTGACATAGATGATAAATTAATGCTCTATAATAAGACAGGGCAGGTGTGGCTTTTAAAAATATGATCCTTATAGTAAAATGTGTGTAGCCAAGGAGCAAATCCAAAGGGGGAACGTGTCATGTCCATTGAACTAAGAACAAAGTACGGGCAAATTGATATTTCAAACGAAGTAATTGCAACAATTGCAGGCGGTGCGGCAGTTGACTGCTATGGGATTGTCGGAATGGCTTCGAAAAACCAAATTAAAGACGGTCTGACTGAAATTTTGCGAAAAGAAAATTTTACCCGCGGTGTGATCGTTCGCCAGGAAAATGATGAAATACATATTGACATGTATATTATAGTTAGTTATGGAACGAAAATTTCCGAGGTTGCCCACAACGTGCAATCAAAGGTTAAATACACACTAGATAAAACAGTCGGGCTTGCCGTTGACTCGGTAAATATTTACGTTCAAGGTGTTCGTGTAACGAACCCGTAGTGAGGAGGAAAGATTTGTGTCAATTACAGTTTTAGACGGAAAGCGTTTCGCTGAAATGATCATTCAGGGTGCTAATCATTTAGCAGCCAATGCAAAAATAGTGGATGCTTTAAACGTTTTTCCTGTTCCTGACGGTGATACGGGAACAAACATGAATTTGTCCATGACTTCCGGGGCAAAGGAAGTTAAAAATAATGTACAGGACCACATCGGGAAAGTAGGAATAGCGCTCTCAAGAGGTTTGTTAATGGGAGCCCGCGGAAATTCCGGTGTAATCTTATCCCAGCTTTTTCGTGGCTTTGCAAAATATATTGAAAATAAATCTCAAGTAAATGGGAAAGAATTTGCCGCTGCTTTGGAAGCAGGGGTTGAAACTGCGTATAAGGCTGTCATGAAACCGGTGGAAGGAACAATTCTGACCGTTGCGAAAGATGCCGCAAAAAAAGCTGTTCAAGTAGCTAAAAAAGAAAAAGATTTAGTCATAATTATGGAAGAAGTTGTGAAAGAGGCAAAAGCTTCTCTCAACAGAACCCCTGACCTTCTTCCTGTTTTGAAAGAGGTTGGAGTAGTTGATAGCGGCGGACAGGGCCTTGTATTTGTTTATGAAGGCTTTCTTTCGGAACTGAAAGGAGAAAAACATCTTGAATCTGCATCACTTCCAAGCATGGAAGAATTAGTAAGCGCGGAACACCATAAAAGTGCCCAAAGCCACATCAATACAGAGGATATAGAGTTTGGCTACTGTACAGAATTCATGGTTAAGTTTGAACAAGAAAAACTTAAAAAGCATCCTTTTTCGGAAGAAACATTCCGTCAAGACTTAAGTAAATTCGGTGATTCCTTGCTTGTCATCGCCGATGAAGAGCTTGTTAAGGTACATATTCATGCGGAACAGCCCGGCGATGTTTTAACATATGGACAAAGGTACGGAAGCCTTATCAATATAAAAATCGAAAACATGCGAGAGCAGCATTCCAATATTGTCGGTGAAACAAAAACTCCTTTAGTTGCGGAAAAGACGATACAGAAAAATGAAAAGAAGGAATATGGAATTGTCGCTGTTTCAATGGGATCCGGCATCGCTGAACTATTCCGAAGCATCGGAGCCCATGCCGTTATCGAAGGCGGCCAAACAATGAATCCAAGTACAGAGGATATTGTAAAAGCCATTAAAGAGGTTAATGCAAAGAAAGTCATCATTCTTCCAAATAACAAAAATATTATAATGGCCGCTCAGCAAGCTGCTGAAGTCTCCGAGGGGCAAGTAGCAGTAATCCCATCCAAAACAGTGCCTCAGGGAATGTCAGCACTGCTCGCTTTTAATCCGGGGATTGAACTTGAAGAAAATGAGAAGGCCATGACAGAAGCAATGCAACAAGTAAAAACAGGGCAGATCACATTTGCTGTCCGCGATACAAATATAGACGGCTTAACAATTGAGAAAAATGATTTTATGGGAATTGCTGATGGAAAAATTGTCGTTAAAAACAAAGATAAAGTGAATGCAGCACAGGAACTTCTTGACCATATGCTAGATGAAGATGCAGAAATCCTGACCATTTTAAGAGGAGAAGATGCGAAAGAAGAAGAAGTATCCAAGCTTGTTGAATATATTGAAAGTAAGTATGAAGATATTGAAATTGAAGTTCATTACGGCGGACAGCCGCTTTATTCATTCATATTTGCGATTGAATAAGTTGAGGCTGACTCATAAGCACAGGGTCACCCCCCTATACAATATATAGACAAACACTAATAAATCATTCTATATATTGACTTGTAGGAGGGTGTCAGACTCTTATGAGTCAGCCTCGTGTTATGAGAGAAAGGGGAATAGAAACATGAAATATAAAAGTGTTTTTGATATTATCGGCCCTGTCATGATTGGTCCTTCAAGTTCCCATACTGCCGGGGCAGCAAGAATAGGACGGGTGGCCAGAAGCCTTTTTGGCCGTGAACCGAAATGGGCAAAAATATCATTTTATGGTTCGTTTGCCCAAACATATAGAGGCCATGGAACCGATGTTGCGATTGTTGGAGGCCTTCTTGATTTTGATACTTATGACGAACGAATCATAAAATCGCTCGAAATTGCAAAAGAAAAAGGCATTCACATCGAGTTTATTGAAGAAACTGCTGTTCCCGATCATCCGAATACTGCCAGAATTCGAATTGGAGATGATCAAGGCGAATTAGAGCTTGTCGGGATATCAATCGGCGGCGGAAAAATTGAAATTATCGAGTTAAATGGTTTTGAATTAAAACTGTCAGGCCATCATCCGGCAATTCTTGTTGTTCATAATGACCGATTCGGTGCAATAGCGGCAGTATCGAATATTCTTGCAAAACATCAATTGAACATTGGCCATATGGAAGTTTCCCGCAAGGAAAAAGGAAAGATCGCATTAATGACGATTGAGGTTGATCAAAACATTGACCAGTATGTGATCGAAGAAATAGAAAAATTGCCGAACATTATCCAGGTTACAAAAATTGTTGAATAAGGCTGTAACATATTGGTAGCGCTTACAGGATTATATTTTAACGGTACAACAAGGAGGAAGAACAACAATGTTCCGGAATGTAGCTGAATTGGTAGAACTTGCCGTTCGTCAAAATAAAAAAATTTCCGAAATTATGATTGAACAGGAAATGGAAGTCACCGGCCGATCAAGAGAAGAGATCATCGCCCAAATGGAAAAAAACCTTGCCGTCATGGAACAGGCGGTTGAAAAAGGGCTAAAAGGAGTTACATCGCACTCAGGCTTGACCGGAGGAGATGCTGTTTTATTGCAAAAATATATTGAAAAAGGGGAGTTTTTGTCAGGGGAAACCATTTTAGATGCGGTCAGTAAAGCAGTCGCAACAAACGAAGTGAATGCCGCAATGGGGACAATTTGCGCAACCCCGACGGCTGGTTCAGCCGGTGTAGTTCCGGGGACATTATTTGCTGTAAAGAAAAAGTTAAATCCAACAAGAGAACAAATGATTGCATTTCTTTTCACGGCAGGAGCATTTGGGTACGTTGTTGCGAACAATGCCTCCATTTCAGGTGCTGCAGGCGGTTGCCAGGCTGAAGTCGGCTCCGCTGCAGGGATGGCGGCTGCAGCGATCGTCGAAATGGCCGGCGGAACTCCTGAACAATGTGCAGAAGCAATGGCCATAACGTTGAAAAATATGCTAGGATTAGTATGTGACCCGGTGGCCGGATTAGTCGAAGTTCCATGTGTAAAAAGAAATGCTATGGGAGCAGCCAATGCAATGGTTGCTGCTGATATGGCTTTAGCAGGCATTAAAAGCCGAATTCCGTGTGATGAGGTCATTGATGCAATGTTTAAAATTGGCCAATCGATGCCAACGGCACATAAAGAAACAGCACAGGGAGGTTTGGCGGCAACTCCGACAGGTCAGAAGCTTGCGGCGAAGATCTTCGGAATACCGCTTACGAATCGTGAATGATAGATTAAATGAATCTGTAACGGCTATTAAAGGTATCGGTGAAGAAACAGCGCAAATTTTAGCGGAGATGAATATATTTACGGTTAACGATTTATTTGAACACTTTCCATATCGCTATGAGGATTATCGGCTGAAAGATTTAGCAGAAGTGAAGCATGAGGAAAGAGTGACAGTAGAAGGGAAGGTTCATAGCGAGCCTTCTCTTGTCTATTATGGCAGAAAAAAATCGAGGCTGACGATCAGGTTATTAGTTGATCGATACTTAATACAAGTGATTTTTTTTAATCAGCCTTATTTAAAAAATAAGATTGCCATCAATGACACAATCACTGTTACGGGTAAATGGGATCAACATAGGCAAACGATTACGGCGAACAGCATCCAAATTGGCCCATATTCAAAGACGAAAGAATTCGAACCTGTCTATGCGGTGAAAGGAAAACTAACGGTTAAAGGCTTCCGAAGATTTATGAATCTAGCTTTCTCTCAATTTGGTGAATATATTCACGAAACTCTCCCCATTTCTTTATTGAAAAAATATAAACTGTTGAATCGCAGAGATGCTCTTAAGAAGATGCATTTTCCTTTAACGAGTGAAGACGTGAAGCAGGCACGGCGCCGATTTGTTTATGAAGAATTTTTATATTTTCAAATAAAGATGCAGGCCCTCAGGAAGTTTGAAAGGGAAAACTCAAACGGAGTGGCTCAAAAATATGATTTGGAAAAAGTAAAACAATTTATTTCTTCTCTTCCTTTTTCATTAACAACCGCGCAAAAAAGGGTAACGAATGAAATTCTTTCTGACATGAAATCTCCGTTTCGCATGAATCGGCTTCTTCAAGGCGATGTAGGTTCGGGAAAAACAGCCGTGGCAACTATCGCACTGTTTGCAAGCGTTACTGCAGGATTCCAAGGCGCCTTAATGGTTCCGACTGAAATTTTAGCTGAACAGCATGCGGAATCGGTGAAAAGTTTGCTGGAACCGTTCGGGATTCGCTGTGAATTGCTGACAAGTGCGATCAAAGGGAAGCGCCGCCGGGAGATTTTACAGCATTTACAAACAGGAGAAATTGATATAATAATCGGAACGCACGCGCTTATTCAAGATGAAGTGCATTTCCATAAGCTCGGCCTCGTCATTACGGATGAGCAGCATCGTTTCGGAGTTGAACAAAGAAGGATTCTTCGCGAAAAAGGGGAGAATCCGGATGTACTGTTTATGACAGCTACCCCGATCCCGAGAACTTTGGCGATTACAGTCTTCGGCGAGATGGATGTATCCGTTATTAATGAAATGCCCGCAGGGAGAAAAACAATCGAAACGTATTGGGCAAAGCACGAGATGCTTGACCGCATTCTTGCTTTTATGGAAAAAGAGCTTTCAAAAGGGCGGCAGGCATATGTCATTTGTCCGTTAATAGAAGAATCAGACAAGCTTGATGTTCAAAATGCGATTGACGTATACAATCAGTTAGCAGCTTATTTTCATGGCCGGTATAAAGTCGGATTGATGCATGGCAGGCTGCATTCTGAAGAAAAAGAAGCTGTTATGAAAGCGTTCAGTAAAAATGACATTCAAATCCTAGTTTCAACAACAGTTGTTGAAGTGGGCGTCAATGTTCCAAATGCTACAGTCATGGTTATCTATGATGCAGAACGTTTCGGGCTTGCTCAGCTCCACCAGCTTCGCGGTCGGGTAGGAAGAGGCAGCGAACAATCTTATTGTATTTTGCTGGCCGATCCAAAAACGGAAGTAGGAAAAGAAAGAATGCGGATTATGACTGAAACAAATGACGGATTTGTCCTCAGTGAAAAAGATCTTGAACTTCGCGGACCGGGTGATTTTTTTGGCAAGAAACAAAGCGGGCTTCCGGAATTTAAGGTGGCCGACATGGTCCATGATTATAGAGCGCTTGAAACAGCAAGAAATGATGCCGCAAAACTGATTCAGTCGAAAGAGTTTTGGAAATTGCCCGAGTATGCGAGCTTGCGAAACCACCTTTATCAATCAGGTGCTTTATCAGGTGAAAAACTTGATTAATATTGTCAGGAGGAGTAATGTTTGCTTCCTCCTTTTTTTATTGCATCATAAATTATAAAATTATATACTACTATTAGTACCTAGTCTTAATATCTCTCGGACGGTGTAAACAATGAGACGAAGCAAAAAAGAACGGCAGCAATTGTTATCTGAAACAATTAAGGAAAATCCGTTTGTAACAGATGAGGAATTAGCAGAAAAATTTTCTGTAAGCGTCCAGACGATTCGATTGGACCGGCTGGAGCTGTCGATTCCGGAGTTAAGAGAACGAATAAAAAGTGTTGCTGAAAAGCGCTTTGAAAACGAAGTAAGATCCCTTCCGATTGAAGAAGTTATCGGTGAGATTATTGATATAGAATTGGATAAAAGCGCCATTTCCATTTTTGATGTAAAAAAAGAGCATGTGTTCAGCAGGAATAAAATCGCCAGAGGACATCATTTGTTTGCACAAGCCAATTCTCTGGCAGTTGCTGTTATCAATGATGAACTGGCTTTAACAGCTAAAGCGAATATTCAGTTTACGAGATCGGTGAAAGAAAAAGAGCGGGTTATTGCAAAAGCAAAAGTAACAAAAATTGATCAGGAAAGCGGCCGAACATTTGTAGAAGTAAACAGTTTTGTAAATAATGAGCTTGTGTTCAAGGGCCAGTTTGAGATGTTCCGGTCAAAAAATAAAAAAGGATGAGGCTTACATGAAATTGGCAATCGATGCAATGGGAGGCGACCATGCCCCAAAAGAAATCGTATTAGGGGCAATGAAAGCTGTCAATGCATTTCATGATATACATATTACACTTGTCGGTGATGAGCAGAAAATCAGAGAGTATTTAAACGATCATGAAAGTATTGATATACTCCATACAGATGAAGTCATTTTAGGTACTGATGAACCGGTGCGGGCAGTAAGAAGAAAAAAGAATGCTTCCATGGTTGTTGCAGCAAGACAAGTAGCAGAAGGGAATGCGGATGCATGCATTTCAGCAGGCAATACGGGGGCTCTTGTGGCAGCAGGACTTTTTGTTGTTGGACGAATTGATGGAATTGAACGTCCGGCTTTATCGCCTACGTTGCCGACGATCGGCGGTGAAGGATTTTTATTGCTCGATGTCGGTGCAAACGCTGACGCAAGGCCTGAGCACCTTCTTCAATTTGCGATCATGGGTTCCATCTATAGTGAAAAGGTAAGGGGAATTTCCAAACCGAGAGTCGGCCTCCTTAATATTGGGACAGAAGAAAAAAAGGGAAATGAGTTGGCGAAGCAATCATTTGAATTACTGCAAAATGCCGACATTCATTTTATCGGGAACGTAGAAGCGCGCGACTTATTGGAAGGTGCAGCTGATGTTGTCGTGACAGATGGATTTACGGGAAATATGGTATTGAAGTCGATTGAAGGCACTGCATTGTCGGTGTTCAAAATGCTTAAGAGCACCTTAACGGCAACATTAAAAAGCAAGCTGGCTGCTGCAGTCCTTAAGCCTGACTTAGTCCGTCTTAAAAACAAAATGGATTACTCAGAGTATGGCGGCGCCGGTTTATTTGGACTGAAGGCACCTGTAATAAAAGCGCACGGGTCTTCCGATGCGAATGCTATTTTCCACGCCATCCGTCAGGCGAGGGAAATGGTTCAAAAAAATGTAACAGCCACAATAACAGAAACATTAGAAAACAAGCCGTCACAATTCCAAAATGAACATTGAAAGGGGAGTCTTCATGGGTAAAATCGCATTTCTTTTTCCGGGACAAGGTTCGCAGACAGTAGGTATGGGTAAAGCCCTGGCTGAATCAGACAGCTCAATAATGGAGATTTTTGAACGAGCTGACAACACTTTAAACGTTAAGTTATCCAACATTATTTTTGAAGGGCCGCAAGAAGAATTAACTTTAACAACAAACGCCCAACCTGCATTATTAACAACGAGTATTGCCATTCTGCATTATTTCAAAAAATCGGGGATAGAGCCTGAATTTGTTGCAGGGCATAGTCTTGGAGAGTATTCAGCACTTGTTGCTGCCGGGGCTTTTCCGTTTGAAGAAGGCGTCCTGGCTGTCAGAAAAAGAGGAGAATACATGGAGGAAGCAGTTCCGAACGGAGAAGGAACAATGGCGGCAGTACTCGGTCTTGACCGCGATTTACTCTCAGAAATTACGTCGTCGGTCACAGCAGACGGACACACTGTTCAGCTGGCCAACCTGAATTGTCCTGGACAAATTGTAATTTCCGGCTCAAAACAAGGTGTTGAAATAGCTGGTCAAAAAGCAAAAGAAAAAGGCGCGAAAAGGGTTATTCCATTGGAAGTAAGCGGACCGTTCCATTCAGTCTTAATGAAACCTGCAGCAGAAAAATTTCAATCGGTGCTTAATGAAATGAGTATTAAGGATGCAAAGGTTCCTGTCATTTCCAATGTAACGGCTAATCCGATACAAGCTGCTGCAGAAATAAAGGAAAAGCTAATTGAACAACTATATTCCCCTGTTTTATGGGAAGATTCTGTCCGGAAAATGATTGAACTCGGTGTAGACACGTTTATTGAAATCGGTCCCGGAAAAGTATTATCAGGACTTGTAAAAAAAGTCGATCGATCCGTAAAAACATTGGCAGTGTCTGATGAAGACAGTTTTAAAGCTACGATCGAGGCATTGAAGGAGGAAAACCGATGAAATTAGAAGGAAAAGCGGCCCTTGTAACAGGGGCTTCCAGAGGAATAGGCCGTGAAATTGCTCTGGAATTGGCTAGACAAGGTGCAAATGTCGCGGTTAACTATTCAGGAAGTGAAGCAAAAGCGAATGAAGTAGTCGAAGAAATTAAAGCGCTCGGAAGAAATGCGTTTGCTGTTCAATGCAATGTTGCCGACTCAGAATCTGTTTCAAATATGGTGAAAGTGACAATTGAAACCTTTGGAAAGTTGGACATTCTTGTTAATAACGCTGGAATTACAAAAGATAACCTTTTAATGAGAATGAAGGAAGAGGAATGGGATGATGTGATCAACATCAATCTAAAAGGTGTATTCCTTTGTACAAAAGCTGTGACAAGGCAGATGATGAAACAGCGAAGCGGCAGAATTATTAATATTTCTTCCATTGTGGGCGTCAGCGGAAATCCCGGGCAGGCAAACTATGTGGCGGCAAAATCGGGAGTCATCGGATTAACAAAAACAGCTGCAAAAGAATTGGCTTCCAGAGGAATTACG
The DNA here is from genome assembly GCF_028888695.1 of Bacillus methanolicus. NCBI lineage: Bacteria > Bacillati > Bacillota > Bacilli > Caryophanales > Bacillaceae > Bacillus > Bacillus methanolicus. Next base: position 723,994 of record NZ_PNFF01000001.1, read on the forward strand.
GTTAATGCAGTTGCCCCCGGCTTCATTACGACAGATATGACTGACAAACTCGCAGATGACATAAAAGCTGAAATGCTGAAACAAATTCCTTTAGCAAAACTGGGCGAACCGGGAGATGTTGCAAAAGTAGTTGCATTTCTCGCCTCTGACGACAGCCGTTACATGACAGGCCAGACTCTGCACGTTGACGGCGGTATGGTAATGTAATAAAAAAATGATCAAAAATAATATTACAAGCATTTATTATTTTATTAAAATGCAATATAATGGCTTGAGGGGAGGTGAACAAGCATGGCAGATGTATTAGAACGTGTTACAAAGATCATTGTAGACCGCCTTGGTGTAGATGAGTCTCAAGTTACTCTTGAGGCATCTTTTAAAGATGATCTTGGTGCCGATTCCCTTGATGTAGTAGAACTTGTTATGGAATTAGAGGACGAGTTCGAAATGGAAATTTCTGACGATGATGCTGAAAAAATTGCGACAGTGGGTGACGCTGTAAATTACATAAAAAGCCAAATGTAATCGTTAGAACAGAGAAAAGCTCCGTGTAATGCGGGGCTTTCTTCTATAAAGTGAAATAGTGTGTAAATTTATAGCAAGGTGGAGGCACTATGCGCAGGAACAATAATAAAGATAAACAAAAAAGAAACTTACGCGCAAAAGATAAACAATTTAAAAAGTTTCAAGAAAGAATCGGAATTGAATTTGAAGATGAGAAATTGCTAAAACAAGCTTTTACCCATTCATCCTATGTGAATGAGCATCGCAAAAAGCCATATGAAGACAATGAAAGGCTTGAATTTTTAGGAGATGCCGTCCTAGAGTTAACTGTTTCACAATACCTTTTTAAAAAATATCCGATGATGAGTGAAGGGGAGCTTACGAAATTGCGTGCAGCAGTAGTATGCGAACCATCCTTGGTTTCTTTTGCCAATGAACTTTCCTTTGGAGAGCTCGTTCTGCTTGGCAAAGGGGAAGAAATGACGGGCGGAAGAGCAAGGCCTGCACTCCTTGCTGATGTATTTGAGGCCTTCATCGGTGCTTTATACCTTGATAAAGGAATTGAAACAGTTACAAAATTTTTAGAGATGGTTGTGTTTCCGAAAATTAATACCGGTGCTTTTTCTCATGTGATGGATTACAAAAGCCAGCTTCAGGAGCTCGTTCAAAGGGACGGGGCCGGAACGATTGAATATCGGATTTTGCAAGAAAAAGGGCCGGCCCATAATCGGGAATTCGTTTCCCGGGTTTCATTAAACAAAGTGGAATTAGGAACAGGCATAGGCCGGTCCAAAAAAGAAGCAGAACAGCATGCTGCCCAAATGGCTCTGGAAAAGCTTAAAGCACATTTAGAAGTAAACTCGATTGAAGAGTGACTTTATGTTAGGTGGGATAAGAAGTGTTTTTAAAGCGATTGGATGTTGTCGGCTTTAAGTCGTTTGCAGAACGAACAGCCGTAGATTTCGTTCCCGGTGTGACAGCTGTGGTAGGACCGAACGGAAGCGGGAAAAGCAATATTACGGACGCCATTCGCTGGGTGCTAGGTGAACAGTCAGCAAAATCCCTCCGCGGCGCAAAAATGGAAGACATTATTTTTGCGGGCAGTGATTCAAGAAAACCGTTAAACTTTGCAGAGGTAACATTAACACTTGATAATGAAGACCAGTTTTTGCCGATCGAATACAATGAGGTCAGTATAACGAGAAGAGTGTATCGTTCCGGAGAAAGCGAATTCTTCATAAATAAACAATCTTGCCGATTAAAAGATATTATCGATTTATTCATGGACACAGGGCTGGGAAGAGAAGCGTTCTCCATTATCAGCCAGGGAAAGGTCGAAGAAATTTTAAACAGCAAGGCAGAAGAAAGACGCGCGATTTTTGAAGAAGCTGCAGGTGTTTTGAAATATAAATCAAGAAAGAAAAAGGCTGAAGCGAAGTTAATGGAAACTCAGGAAAACTTAAATCGCGTAAATGACATTATCCATGAACTTGAAAGCCAGGTTGAGCCATTAAAAATTCAGGCTTCCATAGCAAAAGAATATTTGGAGAAAAAAGAAGAACTCGAAAAAATTGAAATCGCGCTTACCGTCCATGAAATAGAAGATCTCCATGCACAATGGGAAAGCTTGTCGAAACAGCTGGAACAACATCAAAAAGATGAACTAAAGCTTTCTTCAGATCTTCAAGTAAAAGAAGTAAATATTGAGGAGCTCCGCGATCATATTTCTGCGATTGATGAGTCAATCAATGATCTGCAAACCGCCCTTCTCCATGCGAGTGAAGAGCTTGAAAAATTGGAGGGGCGAAGAGAAGTATTAAAAGAAAGAAAAAAAAACGCATCACAAAACAAGGAACAGCTTGAAAAAAACATTGAAGAATTAACCTTAAAGCTAAAAATTCTAAGAAAACAAAAAATAGAGCAAGAATCTGCTGCTGCTAGCTTAGCGGATGATACGAAACAGCTGGAACAAAAACTATTTGAAAAACAGCAGGACTTAAAATCATTTACTGAAAATATTGATGAAAAAATAGAATCATTAAAAAGCGATTACATCGAACTCTTAAATGAACAGGCCAGCGCCAAAAATGAGCTGCGCTATATTGAGCAGCAGCTTGAACAGCTAAATGCCAGAAATGCGAGATTAGACAATGAGAATGTAAAATTTCTTCATGAAAGAAGGAAAATCCAAGAAAGAAAACGGGAAGTTCTGTCTTTTCTGGACGATGCAAAGAAAAGGCTCGAAAATCATGTCCAATTCTATATGGAAGAGCAGAAAAAACTTGAGTCTTTAAAAAATAATTACCAAAAGCAGGAAAAGACGCTTTATCAAGCTTATCAATATTTGCAGCAAGCGAAATCCCGCAAAGATATGCTTGAAGAAATGGAAGAAGATTATTCCGGGTTTTTTCAAGGCGTAAAGGAAGTATTAAAAGCCCGCCAGTCTAAACTTCAAGGCATAGAAGGAGCTGTTGCAGAACTGATCCGCGTTCCAAAAGAATATGAGGTTGCAATTGAAACAGCTCTCGGAGGAGCACTGCAGCATATTGTCGTTGATTCAGAACAAAGCGGGAGAGCGGCGATTCAATTTTTAAAAATGAATTCTTTCGGAAGAGCGACTTTCCTTCCGCTAAATGTCATTAAAGGAAAACAGCTGTCTTCCGCTCAAGCTAAGGCAATTGAAAAGCATCCATCTTTTGTGGGCGTTGCAGCGGATTTAGTCCAATTTGACCGCAAATATGCAAATATTATCTTATATCTACTCGGTAATGTCGTTATTACAAAAGATTTAAAAAGCGCAAATGAATTGGCTAAATTATTGGAATATAGATACCGCATCGTTACTCTTGAAGGCGACATCGTAAATCCGGGCGGATCGATGACAGGCGGTGCAATGAAACAAAAAACAACTTCTCTATTAAGCAGAAAAGGGGAACTTGAAGAATTAAAAGAGAAGTTAACAGATATGGAACTAAAAACGGAGAAGCTGGAATCTCATGTGAAACGTCTGAAAGAAGACATTCAGCACCTTGAAAACAAGGCAGAAGAGATGAGAAAAACAGGAGAGGCGCTCCGCTTTAAGGAACAGTCATTTAAGGTTGAGCTTCGTGAAGTGGAAATAGCCGAAAAGAACATAAATGAACGGCTTGCCCTTTACGATATGGATAAGGTTCAGTTTAAAGAAGAAATGGAAAAGCTGCTTTCGAGAAAAAAAGAGCTTTCAATGAAGCTTAATTCGTATGTTTCTTCTATTTCTGAACTGGATCAAGAGATTTCTGTATTGACCGAACGAAAAAATCAAGACGTCGTTTCCAAAGAAGCGATTTCTGCTGAAATCACCGATCTGAAAGCTGAAATTGCTGCAAAAAAACAAGAGCTCCGTCATGCGAATGAAAAGATTGAGAGGATTGCCGGTGATTTAAGGGAAACGGAACAGAAGCTTGTAACCTATCAAGAAGACTTGGAGCTTCTTTCATCAGAGATGACAGACAGTTCTACCGGAGAGTTGCAGCTGGAAGAGGCTGCAAAACGTAAATTGCAAGATAAAGATGAAACAATGAAGCTCATCTCTTCAAGGCGTGAAGAACGGATGAAGCTGCAGGCTTTGCTGGAAGAATCGGAGATCGAAGTAAAAGAACTTAAGCGTCAGCATAGAGGCCTTGTTGTTGTCTTAAAGGATGAAGAAATAAAATTGAACAGGATTGATGTCGAGCTTGAAAACAGGCTGGCCCATCTTCGGGAAGAGTATCTGCTCTCCTTTGACGGTGCAAAGGAACAATATCCTCTAACGATGCCTCTTGAGGAAGCAAGGAAAAAAGTAAAACTAATAAAGCTTGCCATAGAGGAATTGGGAACCGTTAATCTTGGTGCAATTGAAGAATACGAACGGGTTTCTGAACGCTATGAATTTTTGTCGGAACAGAAGAGAGACTTACAACAAGCAAAAGATACTTTGTTCCAAGTCATTGATGAAATGGATGAAGAAATGAAAAAACGTTTTGAACAGACCTTTAATGGCATACGCTCCCATTTCGAATCTGTATTCAGAACTTTATTCGGGGGCGGAAGAGCTGATTTAAAATTAACCGATCCGGATGACTTGTTAAATACCGGAATTGAAATTGTTGCCCAGCCGCCGGGAAAAAAACTGCAAAATCTCGGGCTTTTATCCGGAGGAGAAAGGGCGTTGACCGCTATCGCTCTCCTTTTTTCGATTCTTAAAGTCCGCCCCGTTCCATTTTGTATACTGGATGAAGTGGAAGCTGCGCTTGACGAAGCAAATGTTTCCCGTTTTAGCCAGTATTTGAAAAGATACAGTTCTGAAACTCAGTTTATTGTAATTACTCATAGAAAAGGAACGATGGAAGAAGCGGATGTCCTCTATGGTGTAACGATGCAGGAATCCGGTGTGTCCAAGCTTGTTTCTGTAAGGCTTGCGGAAACGAACGAAATTTTACAAACATCTTGATATCCTTATTGCCACGTAATATGCTGAAATCGATTATGAAGAAAAGGAAGTGAAGAAATGAGCTTCTTCAAAAAATTAAAAGAAAAAATCACAAAACAAGCAGACAGTGTGACAGAGAAGTTTAAAGAAGGTTTGACGAAGACACGGGATAGTTTTGCCGGAAAAGTCAATGATCTTGTTGCACGCTACCGTAAAGTTGATGAAGAGTTTTTTGAGGAACTTGAAGAAATTCTCATTCAAGCCGATGTAGGTTTTGATACCGTAATGGAATTAATTGACGAATTAAAAATGGAAGTAAAACGCCGCAACATTCAGGATCCGAAAGATGTGCAGGCAGTTATCTCAGAAAAGCTCGTGGAAATTTACCAGGGCGGAGAAGAAGGCATTTCCGAATTAAATATTCAAGAAGACGGACTTACCGTTATTCTATTTGTCGGTGTTAACGGTGTCGGAAAAACAACAACGATCGGAAAACTTGCCCATAAATTTAAATCGGAAGGAAAAACGGTCTTATTGGCTGCAGGGGACACTTTCCGTGCCGGTGCGATTGAACAGCTTGAAGTTTGGGGAGAGCGGGTCGGTGTTGAAGTGATTAAACAAGGAGCAGGTTCAGATCCTGCTGCTGTTATGTATGATGCGATCCGGGCCGCAAAAGCCAGAAATGCAGATATTTTGCTTTGCGATACGGCTGGAAGACTCCAAAATAAAGTTAATTTAATGAAGGAATTAGAAAAAGTGAAGCGGGTCATCGAACGTGAAATTCCCGGAGCCCCGCATGAAGTTCTCCTTGTCGTCGATGCAACGACAGGACAAAATGCAATGATCCAGGCGAAAACCTTCAAAGAAGCAACAAATGTTACGGGAATTGTTTTAACAAAGCTTGATGGAACAGCAAAAGGCGGAATTGTCCTTGCGATTCGAAATGAATTAAACATTCCGGTAAAATTTGTCGGCCTCGGTGAAAAAATGGATGATCTTCAAGAGTTTGATGCAGAAAAATATGTATATGGTTTATTTGCAAATCTCATTGATAATGAAAGGGAGGAATAAGGGTAAGGGATCTGAACCTTACAAGAGTTCGTGTAAAGGTATTTCCTTGACATTATCAAAGGGTTTGTGTAAACTTTCTTTGTAAAGGCTTTTCACTTAACAAGGGGGGAATCGGCGGTGCTTGAAAAAACAACGCGGATGAACTATTTGTATGATTTTTATCAATCGTTGTTAACTCCAAAGCAGCGCAGCTACATGTCCTTGTATTATTTGGACGACTATTCCCTCGGCGAGATTGCGGAAGAGTATGATGTTAGCCGTCAGGCGGTGTACGATAACATCAAACGGACTGAAGCGATGCTCGAAGAATATGAGGAAAAGCTAAGATTATTCCAAAAATTTCAAGAGCGAAGCAAACTGATTTCCAAATTGAAAGAGCTGATAAATGAAGATCATTCATCCAACCGTGCTCTATTGGATATTATCGCGGAGCTTGAGAAATTAGATTAGGAGGCGGCATGAATGGCATTTGAAGGATTAGCCGACCGACTGCAAAAGACAATTCAAAAGATCCGCGGAAAAGGAAAAGTAACAGAAGCGGATGTAAAAGAAATGATGCGCGAAGTTCGACTGGCCCTTTTAGAAGCGGACGTAAACTTTAAAGTCGTCAAAGAATTTGTGAAAAAGGTCAGTGAACGCGCCGTAGGCCAAGAAGTAATGAAAAGCTTAACACCGGGCCAGCAAGTTATAAAAGTCGTTAAAGAAGAACTGACCGAATTAATGGGTGGAGAGCAAAGCAAAATTGCTGTATCAAACCGCCCGCCGACTGTTATCATGATGGTTGGACTTCAAGGTGCCGGAAAAACAACGACAACCGGTAAACTGGCCAATTTGCTTCGGAAAAAATATAACCGCAAGCCAATGCTTGTCGCGGCCGATATTTACCGACCTGCTGCAATTAAACAGCTTGAGACTTTAGGAAAACAATTGAATATACCTGTTTTTTCTCTCGGTGACCAAACGAGCCCTGTGGAAATTGCAAGACAGGCGGTCGAGAAAGCAAAAGAAGAACATCATGACTATGTTTTGATTGATACTGCGGGCCGCTTGCATGTTGACGAAGCGTTAATGGCTGAATTAAAAGAAATAAAAGAACTTACCAAACCGGACGAAATTTTCCTTGTTGTCGACGCGATGACAGGGCAAGATGCCGTCAACGTAGCCCAAAGCTTTAACGAACAGCTCGGCTTAACGGGAGTTGTTTTAACAAAGCTTGATGGAGATACTCGGGGCGGTGCTGCGCTATCTATTCGTGCCGTTACGCAAACTCCCATTAAGTTTGTCGGTTTAGGAGAAAAAATGGATGCAATTGAGCCATTCCATCCGGAAAGAATGGCTTCAAGAATTCTCGGAATGGGCGATGTTCTTACATTAATTGAAAAAGCCCAAGCTACCGTTGATGAAGAAAAAGCAAAAGAACTCGAAAAGAAGATTCGAACAGCTTCTTTTACACTTGATGATTTTCTTGAACAGCTCGGGCAGGTTCGAAAAATGGGGCCTCTTGACGAGCTTCTGAAAATGATGCCCGGCGCCAATAAGATTAAGGGTCTGAACAATTTAACGATTGACGAAAAGCAGATTGCACATGTTGAGGCGATCATCAAATCAATGACGATGGAAGAGAAGATACATCCGGAAATCATCAATGCCAGCAGGCGGAAACGGATTGCAAAAGGCAGTGGAACGACCATTCAGGAAGTAAACCGGCTGCTGAAGCAATTTGAAGATATGAAGAAAATGATGAAACAAATGTCCGGAATGCAGCAAAAAGGGAAGAGAAAAGGCGGATTCAAGTTGCCTTTTAATCCTTTTTAATTCGGGATCATTCGTAATTTTTGTGTGTTAAGAAAAAAACCTTTACAAACTATATTTTTATTTGATATCATAATAACTTGTGTGAAACTATTCGGAGGTGCTTATTTTATATGGCAGTAAAAATTCGTTTAAAACGTATGGGGGCTAAAAAATCTCCTTTCTATCGTATTGTAGTAGCTGATTCTCGTTCTCCTCGTGACGGACGTTTCATTGAAACAGTGGGAACTTACAACCCTGTTACAGAGCCGGCTCAAATTGAAATCAATGAAGAATTGGCTCTTAAATGGTTGCAAAACGGTGCAAAACCGTCTGACACAGTTCGCAATCTATTCTCAAAACAAGGCATCATGGAAAAATTCCATAACGCTAAAAACAGCAAGTAATTGCAGACAGAATGAAAGAATTAATTGAAACAATTGTAAAGCCCCTTGTTGATTTTCCGGAAGATGTTCAAGTGAATGTCCATGAGGAGGATCATCGCGTAACCTATCAGCTTTCTGTCAACAAGAATGACATGGGGAAAGTAATTGGAAAGCAAGGGCGTGTTGCAAAGGCGATTCGAACTGTTGTCTATGCAGCAGGATCATCACAACAAAAGAAGATTTTTCTAGAAATCATTGAATAGAATGAGAAGCTTGGCGTTTGGATTAGGCGTCGCAGCTTCATATTTTACACTGGCAACAAGTCATAAAGAAGGAGGGGTGACCCTCCTTTTTTCGCCTTTTAAAAAAGTTTAACTTTGTTAATGCAGAAAAGCGTCCTTAGGTTAGTTTCGCAGTCTAGCTCCAGCGCCTAGCCCCTCGAGGTCGCCTCACGCCTGCCAATGAAGTCAAAAAGCGACTTCACCGGCAGGCCCGCAAGCAGCTGTCGGGGCTAAACAAGGCGCTTGCGCTTTTCAAGTAGCGCGGACAAAATGGGATCGGGAGGCGCTAAAAAGTGAAAATTCTCCAAACTGTTGTGGTCAAGCAAGTATTAACAGAAAAAAGCAGAAACGAGCTGCTTGAAAAATATCGATCAAAAAAACTGCAGCTTCAAAAAGAAACAGACCAGCTGCGTTTTGAATTGCGAAAGTTCGAGAAATCAAAAAAGTTCCATCCTGAAAATGTAAGAAAGCACTTTGAAAAAGAGATCCAAATGAGGCAGGAAAAAATAAAACTATTGGATTTTCAATGTGAACAATTACATATGCTACCTTTAGGCAGTGAACTAAAGGAATCAGAAGTGCAAGCGCTTGTTGATGTTAATGAAGGAGACCGTTGGGACGAGCTGTTGAGCGGGAAGACAATTATCATTAAAGATGGCATCGTAGCAGAAATTCGTGAGAGGTGATCGACCAATGGTCAAATGGTTTAATGTCGGCAAAATTGTCAATACACATGGAATTAAAGGAGAAGTCAGGGTGATTTCTATAACTGATTTTGCCGATGAACGTTATAAACCTGGCAATAGTTTATATTTATTTATGCCGGATTCAAAAGAGCCGTTAGAATTAGTAGTAAATAGCCATCGCAAACATAAAAACTTCGATTTATTAACATTCAAGGGGTATGAAAGCATCTCAGATGTTGAAAAGATGAAGGGCGGTATATTAAAAATTACCGAAAGCCAGCTCAGTCCGTTGGAAGAAGGAGAATATTATTTTCATGAGATCATTGGCTGTCTTGTCTTCACAACATCCGGTGAAGAAATTGGAAAAATAAAAGAGATTCTTACTCCCGGGGCCAACGATGTTTGGGTCGTCAAAGATAAAGACGGAAAAGAAATATTAATTCCTTATATAGATGAGGTCGTGAAAAAGGTTGATGTAAAAGAAAAAATAGTCCTGATTAAACCGATGGAAGGATTATTGTCATGATGAAAATTGATATTCTTACCCTCTTTCCCGAGATGTTCAGCGGGGTGTTGGGCCACTCCATTTTAAAAAAAGCTGCCGACAAGAATGCAGTATCATATAATATTGTGAATTTCCGCGAATTTGCTGACAATAAACATCAAACGGTCGATGATTACCCATATGGCGGCGGAGCAGGGATGGTTTTAAAACCACAACCGATTTTTGACGCTGTTGCCTCATTAAAGGAGAAGCATGGAAGTGATGGTTCCAGGGTCATTCTTCTCTGTCCCCAGGGGGAGCGCTATGAACAGCGAAAAGCAGAGGAACTGGCAAAAGAACAACATTTGATTTTTATTTGCGGCCACTATGAAGGCTATGACGAACGAATTCGAGAACATCTAGTAACAGATGAGATTTCAATCGGTGATTATGTTTTAACCGGAGGAGAGCTTGGAGCAATGGTGGTTATTGACAGTATTGTCCGACTTCTCCCCGGTGTTTTGGGAAGCGAAGAATCCCATCTAAGGGATTCATTTTCAACAGGGCTTCTTGAACACCCCCATTATACGAGGCCTGCTGAGTTTCGCGGCATGAAAGTTCCTGATGTTTTACTGTCAGGAAATCACCGGCTAATAGAAGAATGGAGAGAAAAAGAATCTTTACGAAGAACCTACTTGCGCAGGCCGGATTTACTGGAGAAAATCAGCCTGTCTCCTAAACAAGAAAAATGGCTGAATGAAATAAAAAAACAGTACGACTAGCTATTGCAACAAAATATGTCATATGTTATGATATTTTTCGTGACTGGGCAAAAGAATTTTAGCCTGTTGTCTTTTTAGAACGATGTTCCGCTGCAATAAAAGTAGTATATTTGCAAGAGCATCTGTGGGAGGAGTTGAAAACGATGCATAAATTAATCGAAGAAATCACAAAAGAACAGCTTCGCACTGATATTCCGGCTTTTCGCCCTGGTGATACTGTACGTGTCCACGTGAAAGTTATCGAAGGTTCCCGTGAACGTATCCAGGTGTTTGAAGGTGTTGTGATAAAGCGTCGTGGCGGCGGCATAAGTGAAACTTTCACTGTTCGTAAAGTTTCCTATGGTGTTGGAGTGGAGCGTACATTCCCATTACACACACCAAAAATTGCGAACATCGAAGTAGTGCGCCGCGGTAAAGTTCGCCGTGCTAAGCTTTACTACTTGCGTAGCCTTCGCGGTAAAAAAGCTCGTATTAAAGAAATTCGATAATGAGAAATGCAGAAGCGCCTTAATCAGGTCCGGGATGTGCAAGTTGAATCACTCAGGAGTCAATGGACCCAGAAGTGATTTGGCTTGTGGTCTTGAGGACGTGGGCGCTTCAACTAGAGAAAAAAGGAGCTTGGTGAACAGGCTCCTTTTTCGACTTTTCAGAATTATTTAAAAAATAATTCTCAATTGAAAAATTATTTATAAAAAATTGAACCCATCCTGTTTATTTAAAAAAACTTTTGTAAAATAAAGCTATGTATACTACTTTGATAAGTTGAAATGGTGGGGAAACAAAATGAAGAAAAAGAAAAATGAGTTCTGGGAATGGACAAAGGCGCTTGTCATCGCCGTTCTTTTGGCAGCAGTCATTCGTTACTTTTTATTTGCGCCGATTGTGGTCGATGGATTGTCGATGATGCCGACGCTTCACGATAAGGACAGAATGATTGTCAATAAGCTGAGTTATAAGATTGGCGAGCCTGAACGATTTGATATTATTGTCTTTCATGCACCGGAAAATAGAGATTACATAAAAAGAGTAATCGGTCTTCCTGGAGATCGGATCGAATACAAAAATGATACGCTCTATGTTAATGGAAAAGCCTATAAAGAACCATATTTGGAAGAAAAGAAAAAGGAAGTTATAGACGGACCGCTAACAGAGCCATTTACTCTTGAAGAAGTAATTGGACAGGAAACAGTTCCGGAGGGGCATCTATTTGTTATGGGTGATAACCGTCGTTACAGCAAGGACAGCCGCCACATCGGAACGATTCCAATGGAGGATGTGCTTGGGAAAACATCGATCATTTATTGGCCGATTAAGGATATACGCATTGTGAAATAAGTTTCAGGGAGGTGCTCGTTTGACAATTCAATGGTTTCCGGGGCATATGGCAAAAGCCCGCCGTGAGGTCACGGAAAAGCTAAAACTTGTTGATATTATTTTTGAATTAGTGGATGCTAGAATCCCATATTCTTCAAGAAACCCGATGATTGATGAAATCATCCAACACAAACCGAGACTATTGCTCTTAAATAAAGCGGATATGGCTGATCAATCAAAAACAAAAGAATGGATTGAATATTTCGAAGCGAATAATATTCGTGCCCTGGCCATCAATTCTCAGGCAGGAACAGGCATGAAGGAAATTGTCTCTCATTCAAGAGAAATTTTAAAAGAAAAATTTGACCGGATGATAGCAAAAGGAGTAAAACCGCGGGCGATCCGGGCGATGATCGTCGGAATTCCAAATGCAGGAAAGTCTACGTTGATTAATCGCCTTGCACGAAAAAATATTGCCAAGACAGGCAATACTCCCGGTGTGACGAAAGCGCAGCAATGGATTAAAGTAGGAAAAGAACTTGAACTTTTAGATACACCCGGAATTCTCTGGCCGAAATTTGAAGACGAGGAAGTAGGATTAAAACTGGCGCTCACAGGCGCAATTAAAGATACAATCTTAAACTTGCAGGATGTTGCTGTCTATGCGTTGCGCTTTCTTGAAAGGGAATATCCCGACAGGCTGAAAGACCGCTATCGGCTCGGGATCATTCATGATGATATCGTTGAACTATTTAACGAAATCGGAAAATTCCGCGGATGCCTGAAGGGCGGGGGCGAAGTTGATTATGATAAAGTAGCGGAGCTCATTGTCAGAGAAGTAAGGACAGAGAAATTTGGTCCTTTAACATTCGAAAGGCCAAGAGACCTTGCAAAAGAGGAATCAGATACAGAGTAGAGGCCTCAAAAAATGAGGTCTTTATTCTTTTTACTATTTTTCCGATAATATATACAACAATTGCTTTTTCGAGGAGAACAGACATGGGGAAATATACAATCGCTGAAATTGAAAAAAAGCTTCTGTTTGAACAGCCTGATGCTGATTTTATCTACAGACTTGAAAAAGATGACCGAAAAGGCGTTCAGCGGGCTTTAAAAAAATGGAAGAAAAACATGGAACAAGAAAAGCGATTACGAGAAAAGTTTTTTGCGATGATGAAATATGAAAGGAAATTACATAGAGAAGGCTTTTTAAAAATAGCAGGGGTAGATGAAGTTGGCAGGGGCCCGTTAGCAGGTCCGGTAGTAGCAGCAGCAGTTATTCTTCCACCTGAATTTTATTTGCCCGGAATTGATGATTCAAAAAAACTTACTGAAGCTAAAAGGGAAGAATTCTACGAGAGGATCACATCATCAGGGGCTGTTATTGGAATCGGAATGATTGACCACGATGAAATCGATCGAATTAATATTAATGAAGCAGCTAAGAAAGCAATGCTTGAAGCGATAACGAATTTGGATACAAATCCTGATTGCTTGCTGATCGATGCGATGAAACTCGATACGCCGTATCCGTCCGAATCGATTATAAAAGGCGATGCCAAGAGTGTTTCGATCGCAGCTGCATCGATTGTTGCAAAAGTTGTCAGGGACAATTTCATGAAGAAGTTGGGCTTACTTTTCCCATCGTACGGATTTGAAAATAATATGGGCTATGGAACAAAAGAACATCTCGAAGCGATAAAGCGGTTTGGAATTACACCTTACCACCGCAAAAGCTTTGCACCCATTAAACAATTAATGTTGGAATCCGAAAGGTGAAGGTATGGAACGAATAACGCTGACATCGCCATTTTTTAAGCAAAATCATTTTAACCAAAGTGAAGCCGCTGTTTTCAGACCTGGCCAGATTTTTCAAGGGAAAGTTACGAAACTTTTTCCGAATCAAACAGCGGAGGTGCAGGTGGGCAACCAAAAATTTATTGCCCTTCTTGAAGCACCGCTTTCCAATCAAGAGCGCTATTTGTTTCAAGTCCAGCCGGGCGAAGGGAAAATCCATCTAAAAGTACTCACCACTTCACATGAAGGCGGAACTGCGTCTATCAACCATGCGGAACAGGCATTAGCACAATTAAAATTGCCGTCTACAAAAGAAAATATAGAAATCATCCGCTCATTTTTGCAAAACGGACTTCCAATATCAAAAGAAACGATACAGCTTTCTTCAGAATGGCTCAAATCAGCTCCTTCACTAAAACAAGGGCTTGAAGTGATTCAGCAAATGTTTGAAAAAAATCTCCCATTTAGTAATGAAATATTTAACGCTCTTTCTTCATTGCAAAAAAACGAACCTCTACACTCCCTTGTCAGCAACCTTCTTTCTTCATTGAAAGAAACGGAGCTGACGGAAACCGGGACAATTCTTAAAAACATATTGCCGAAATTAACTGTTGCTGAAAAAGAAAACGTCGGGGGTCAAGCTCCGTTAATCACAGTTCAGTTAAAGAAATTCATTTCTCATTTTGGATTTGATTATGAACATAATCTCCACCAATTTATTAATAATAAGACAAAGGACGGTTCTTTTCATACAGAAATGGTAAAGCCGCTTTTGATTCAGTTTATAAATGAACAGCCGCCGCTAATGCAAAAAGAAGCGGCTGAACAGCTGCTGAACAGAATAACAGGGCTCCAGGTTCTCTCGCAGGAAACAGGGCCCATCATGCAGTTTGTCGTTCAGATTCCGATTTCTTTTTGGAACAAAACAACAGATTTAACGATGCAATGGAGCGGACGGAAAAAACCGAACGGAAAAATAGATCCGGATTTTTGCCGAATTCTTTTTTATTTGGATTTAGAACATATAAAGGAAACAATGATTGATGTGCAAGTTCAAAACCGAATTATGCGCATTACTGTTATTAATGAAAATCAAGAACTAAAAAAATTAGCCATGAAATTTTTAGGCGAGCTGAAAGAAAAGCTTTCCGCCTTTAATTTCCATCTTTCAGCTGTTCATTTTGAAACACCTCATGAACAACTTCTAAAGCCAAGTCCAGCCTCTAAAAAGCTTCGAAGCGTGTTTGATCCGAACAAGTATCAGGGAGTCGATCTGAAGATATGAACAGAAAGGACAAGCTTGCCAGAAAAGAAGCGATTGCACTCAAATATGATCAAACGATCCATGACGCTCCGAAGGTGGTTGCAAAAGGACAAGGGAGAATCGCAGAAAACATAATTAAAAAAGCAAAGGAAAACAATATACCAGTACAGGAAGACCGAAATCTTGTTGAACTGCTAAGTGAACTGAATATCAATGAAAGTATTCCCGAGGAATTATACAGTGCAGTTGCAGAAGTGTTTGCCTTTATTTACAGGACAGACCGGGAAGCAGGAAAACGAAAGAAATAGATCAATAAAATTTTTTTAATAAAATTCCTATTGCCTGGTTATCAACAGTTATTCCTGTAATAGCAGCGTAGTTGAATAGTATTGTTTTCAAAATTCTTTATAAAATAGAATCTTTTCAGGATAATGGTAGACAATGTATTTGTCATTATATAAAATGAAAGCGCAGTCTATTTTTTTTTTGAAGAGTTTGATTGGAGGATGGGAAATGAATATCCACGAGTATCAGGGAAAAGAAATCCTCAGAAAATACGGGGTAACGGTTCCAAATGGAAAAGTGGCTTTTACGGTTGAAGAAGCTGTTGAAGCTGCGAAAGAACTCGGAACGGAAGTTTGTGTTGTTAAAGCGCAAATACACGCAGGCGGACGCGGAAAAGCCGGCGGTGTGAAAGTTGCAAAAAGTTTAGAAGAAGTGCGTACATATGCGAGTGAAATTTTGGGCAAAACGTTAGTGACTCATCAAACAGGCCCTGAGGGGAAAGAAGTAAAGCGCTTACTTATCGAGGAAGGCTGCGATATCAAAAAAGAATATTATGTAGGATTAGTGCTTGACCGGGCTACATCACGCGTCGTTTTAATGGCCTCTGAAGAAGGCGGAACAGAAATTGAAGAAGTGGCCGCTAAAACTCCGGAAAAAATCTTCAAAGAAGAAATTGACCCTGTCGTGGGCTTAACTGCCTTCCAGGCTCGCCGGATCGCTTTTAATATTAATATTCCCAAGGAATTAGTGAATCAGGCTGTTAAATTTATGATGGGCTTATATCAAGCTTATATTGAAAAGGATTGTTCGATCGCGGAAATTAATCCGCTTGTTGTTACCGGAGACGGGAAGGTAATGGCATTGGATGCCAAGTTAAACTTTGACTCAAATGCACTTTACCGTCATAAAGACATTCTTGAATTACGTGATTTAGACGAAGAAGATCCGAAAGAAATTGAAGCTTCCAAATATGATTTAAGTTACATTTCCCTTGACGGAAATATCGGCTGCATGGTAAACGGAGCAGGACTTGCAATGGCTACAATGGATATCGTGAAATATTACGGCGGCGAACCGGCAAACTTCCTTGATGTCGGCGGCGGCGCATCTGCTGAGAAGGTAACGGAAGCATTTAAAATCATCCTTTCTGATCCGAACGTAAAAGGTATTTTCGTAAATATCTTTGGCGGAATTATGAAATGTGATGTCATCGCCACAGGCGTAGTGGAAGCTGCGAAGCAAGTTGGATTGAAAGTTCCTTTAGTTGTTCGCCTTGAAGGAACAAACGTTGAATTAGGCAAAAAAATATTGAATGAGTCGGGATTAAATATTATTGCAGCTGAATCTATGGCTGACGGTGCGCAAAAAATCGTTTCATTAGTGTAAGGGCGAGAAAGGGGAATTAAAGTGAGCATTTTCATTAATAAAGATACGAAAGTGATCGTACAAGGGATTACAGGTTCAACTGCCCTTTTCCATACAAAACAAATGCTTGAATATGGAACGCAAATTGTTGGAGGAACTTCTCCCGGAAAAGGCGGCATGAATGTTGAAGGAGTACCTGTATTCAATACAGTTAAAGAAGCTGTTGAAGCAACGGGCGCCAATGCTTCTGTTATTTACGTACCGGCTCCATTTGCAGCTGATGCCATTTTAGAAGCGGTAGATGCAGAGCTTGATATTGTCATTTGTATTACAGAACATATTCCTGTTCTTGATATGGTAAAAGTAAAACGTTACATGGAAGGCAAGAAAACACGCCTCATCGGGCCAAACTGCCCTGGTGTTATTACTCCGGAAGAGTGCAAAATTGGGATCATGCCCGGATACATTCATAAAAAAGGACATGTCGGCGTTGTTTCCCGATCCGGAACATTAACATATGAAGCGGTTCACCAATTAACTCAAGCAGGTATCGGGCAATCTACTGCTGTCGGCATCGGCGGAGACCCTGTGAATGGCACAAACTTTATCGATGTTTTAAAAGCGTTTAATGAAGACCCTGAAACATATGCCGTAATCATGATCGGGGAAATAGGCGGTACAGCAGAAGAAGAAGCCGCACATTGGATTAAAGAGAATATGACAAAACCGGTTGTCGGCTTTATCGGCGGACGCACAGCACCTCCGGGAAAACGGATGGGCCATGCCGGCGCGATTATTTCAGGAGGAAAAGGAACAGCAGATGAAAAAATCCGCGTAATGAATGAGTGCGGCATTGAAGTTGCTGATACACCGGCAGTCATGGGTGAAACATTAATTAAAGTTTTAAAAGAAAAAGGACTTTACGACAAATGTAAAACACATTAATTTATCTCATAAAAGTCCCTCTTTCTTGGAGGGGCTTATTTCTTCATCTACTTTTCTCGAAAAACGATATTGGAGGTTGAAATATGGATAATTTTCGAAACCGGCTCATTCACTTGCATCATTGCCGGGGAATTAGCTGGAAGACCATTTATCATTTTCTGAAGCAAGACCCCCAGCTTAAATCTCTTCCAAAGTCTTTTCCTTATCTAAAAGAACACTCTCCTGTTTATTCCGAATGCTTTTCAGACCTTAACTCTCAAGCCATCCATGAACAAATCCGCCAATACCCTTCAAATCAAATCCATGCCATTACGATTTTTGATGATGAATATCCCGCTCTTTTGAAAGAGATTTATCAGCCGCCATGGGTCATTTATGCAAAAGGCGATCTCTCACTGCTTCAGTCCCCGCGAAAATTGGCGGTCGTAGGATCCCGTGAATCAACAGCATATGGCGAAAGAGCCATTAAATACTTGTTTCCGAAGTTAATTGAAAATGATTATGTAATCGTAAGCGGACTTGCAAAAGGAATCGATGCTCTGGCTCACCGTTATGCCATTGAAAATAAGGGCCGGACGATCGGTGTGATTGCGGGCGGTTTTTATCACCTTTACCCGAGAGAAACAGCAAAGTTGGCCATCGAAATGATGAGAACCCAGCTTGTCATTTCTGAATACCCTCCGGATACAAGGCCGACAAGATGGCAGTTTCCAATGCGAAATCGAATCATTAGCGGCCTTACATCAGGCACATTAGTAATAGAAGCAAAAAAGAAAAGCGGTTCTTTGATTACGGCAAACTATGCACTGAATGAGGGCAGAGAAGTTTTTGCTTTGCCCGGCAGTATATTTAGCATATTTTCGTTAGGAACAAATGAATTGATACAACAAGGGGCAAAAATGGTCATCAGGCCGGAAGATATTTTTGAAGAATTTTCATTTTAACAGCTTTTTGGAATGTTTTGCTTGCTGTTTTGATATAAATCAATAAACAAAAAACTCGTACATTGACTTGCAGTTAAAAAATTTTTAACAAAAAGCTTGAAATTATTTATAAACTGTTATACATTTTGCAACAGGTATTAGAAATGGGACTTGATGCTAATAATGGATGTTGGTTAAATATAATACACTGCATTGTTAACGGTTACCGACAATAATCTTCTTTGACATTTTCCCATAGATTGCACAATAATAATAGTTAATTTATTATCCCTCTTAAGGAGGCTACTGGATGTCAGATTTTCTTGTAATCGTGGAATCGCCGGCCAAGGCGAAAACGATTGAAAGGTATCTTGGAAAAAAATATAAAGTAAAAGCATCCATGGGGCATGTCCGTGATTTGCCGAAAAGTCAGATGGGTGTTGATATAGAGCATAACTTTGAGCCGAAGTATATTACAATTCGCGGCAAAGGACCTGTTTTAAAGGAATTAAAGACAGCAGCGAAAAAGGCAAAGAAAATTTTCTTGGCAGCCGACCCTGATCGTGAAGGTGAGGCAATTGCCTGGCATTTGGCCAATAGTCTTGATATAGATATCAATTCAGACTGCCGAGTTGTTTTTAATGAAATTACAAAAGATGCGATTAAAGAATCGTTTAAACATCCAAGGCCGATCAACATGGATCTTGTCGATGCACAGCAAGCACGCAGGGTTCTTGACAGATTAGTTGGCTATAATATAAGCCCGCTGCTTTGGAAAAAAGTTAAAAAAGGATTGAGCGCAGGCCGCGTTCAATCGGTTGCATTAAGATTGATCATAGACAGGGAAAAAGAAATTAAAGAATTTGTTCCGGAAGAGTATTGGACAATAGGCGCACAATTTTTAAAAGGAAAAGAAACTTTTGAAGCATCTTTCTATGGAATCGAGGGGAAAAAGGTAGAATTAAGGACGGAAGAGGAAGTCCAGAACGTTCTTAAACAGATTAATGGAGACAAATTTAAAGTAGTATCTGTTACGAAGAAGGAAAGAAAACGAAATCCGGCTCCGCCTTTTACCACCTCTTCTTTGCAGCAGGAAGCAGCTCGAAAGTTGAATTTTCGTGCGAAGAAAACGATGATGCTGGCGCAGCAGCTTTATGAGGGAATTGATCTTGGAAAAGAAGGTACGGTCGGTCTGATTACATACATGAGAACCGACTCTACCCGCGTGTCTGAAGTCGCTCAATCTGAAGCAGCTCAGTATATTGAAAATGTATTTGGCAAGGAGTATCTTCAAGAGGAAAAGCGAAAGGAGAAAAAACAATCCAATGCCCAGGATGCTCATGAAGCAATCCGGCCAACAAGCACACTTCGCGACCCGTCAAGTATTAAAGAGTTTCTGACACGCGACCAGCTTCGTTTGTACAAACTGATTTGGGAAAGATTTGTTGCAAGCCAAATGGCTCCGGCTGTAATGGATACAATGAGTGTCGATCTGAAAAACGGCGATGTTCTTTTTAGAGCGACAGGTTCAAAAATTAAGTTCTCCGGATTTATGAAAGTATATGTAGAAGGAACGGACGATCAAACCGAAGAAAAGGAAAATATGCTTCCTGAATTGGCGGAAGGAGATGAAGTGCTGAAAAAAGACATTGATCCAAAACAGCATTTCACGCAGCCTCCTCCGCGCTATACGGAAGCCCGCTTAGTAAAAACATTGGAAGAGCTCGGAATCGGGCGTCCTTCAACATACGCTCCGACCCTTGATACGATTCAAAAACGAGGCTATGTTTCCCTTGATAATAAGCGTTTTGTTCCAACAGAGCTCGGGGAAATAGTATTAGATTTGATTTTAGAGTTTTTCCCGGATATACTAGATGTTGAATTTACGGCAAAGATGGAGAAAGATTTGGATGATATTGAAGTTGGCAAAGTAAAATGGGTAAAAATAATCGATGAATTTTATCGGGACTTTGCCACACACCTCGAAAAAGCTGAACAAGAGATGGAAAAAGTTGAAATAAAAGATGAACCTGCCGGCGAAGATTGTGATGAATGCGGCAGTCCAATGGTTTACAAAATGGGCCGTTTCGGAAAATTTATGGCTTGCAGCAATTTTCCTGATTGCCGCAATACAAAACCAATTGTAAAAGAAATTGGCGTGAAGTGTCCGAAATGTAAAGAAGGTAATATTATTGAAAGAAAAAGTAAAAAGCGCCGGGTTTTTTACGGGTGCGACCGTTTTCCTGAATGTGATTTCATCTCTTGGGATAAGCCTTTGCCGCGCAATTGCCCTAAATGCGAGCATTTGCTTGTGGAAAAGAAGCTTAAAAAGGGCGTCCAAGTTCAATGCATTGCATGCGATTACAAAGAAGAACAGCAATAATCAGGGTGAGCTCCAGGCTCACTCTTTTCTATTGAACTATTCAATTGTGATTTCGTAAAATGCAATTTGGGCATAAATGTAGATAAAAAACATGGAATTATCATGAAAATATTGACAACTTCAATTGCTAATTGGGAGGAACATAGAATGAATGAAACAACGGTGAACGTGATCGGTGCGGGCCTTGCCGGCAGTGAAGCAGCCTGGCAGCTGGCAAAGCGCGGAATAAAGGTTCGATTATATGAAATGAGGCCTGTAAAACAAACACCTGCCCATCATACAGATAAATTTGCTGAGCTCGTTTGCAGCAACTCATTAAGGGCAAATACATTAACAAACGCTGTCGGCGTTTTAAAAGAAGAAATGAGAATCCTTGATTCTGTCATCATCCGTTCTGCGGATGATTGCGCGGTTCCTGCAGGCGGAGCCCTTGCTGTTGACCGGCATGAATTTGCGGCAAAAGTAACAGACCGGGTGAAAAACCATGAAAATGTGACGGTTATTAATGAGGAAGTGACAGAAATTCCGGAAGGTCCTACGATCATTGCTACCGGACCATTAACAAGCGAAGCCCTATCAGAGCAGTTGAGAAAATTAACAGGCGAAGATTATTTATATTTCTACGATGCAGCAGCTCCTATCATTGAAAAAGACAGTATCGACATGGATAAAGTTTATTTAAAGTCTCGTTATGATAAAGGAGAAGCGGCATATTTAAACTGTCCGATGACAGAAGAGGAATTTAACCGCTTTTATGATGCACTTATTTCTGCTGAAACAGTGCCTTTAAAGGAATTTGAAAAAGAAATCTTTTTTGAAGGCTGCATGCCAATTGAAGTAATGGCATCCCGAGGAAAAAAAACATTGCTGTTTGGGCCAATGAAACCTGTCGGATTGGAAGATCCCCGTACAGGCAAGCGGCCGTTTGCGGTTGTTCAGCTTCGCCAAGATGATGCAGCAGGAACACTTTATAATATTGTTGGCTTCCAAACTCATTTGAAATGGGGACCGCAAAAAGAAGTGATCCGCATGATTCCGGGTCTAGAAAATGCTGAAATTGTTCGCTACGGCGTTATGCATCGCAACACATTTATTAACTCACCGAAAGTGTTAAAAGCAACGTACCAGTTTAAAAACCGGCCGGATTTATTTTTTGCCGGGCAGATGACAGGTGTAGAAGGGTATGTAGAATCGGCAGCCAGCGGATTAATTGCCGGTATTAATGCTGCCCGCCTTGTTAAAGGACAGGACCCTGTTGAGTTTCCTAGAGAAACAGCCATCGGAAGCATGGCGCGGTATATAACGACTGCCAACCCGGACAATTTTCAGCCGATGAATGCCAATTTTGGGTTGTTTCCTGAGCTTCCGGAAAAAATCAAAGGCAAAAAAGAGAGAAATGAAAGGCATGCAAACAGAGCATTGGAAACAATTCAGAACTTTGTGAAAAATTTGTAAATTTTATTGCAAGGGCTAGTAATTTATGATACTATTATGTAGCCCTTGTGAGGTGTGGTGTTCGTGATAGCAAATGTGAACGTTTCATTAAAGTTATTTATTGAATATTTACAAATAGAGAAAAATTACTCACAATATACAGTTGTGCATTACCAACAGGATATTAGAGATTTCTTTATGTTCATGTCTGAACAAGCAATAGGCGGACTTGCCGACGTACAATATTTTGATGTGCGCCTGTATTTGACAAAGCTATATGAGAAAAAGCTTTCAAGAAAATCGGTTGCACGCAAAATATCAAGTCTGAGAAGCTTTTATAAATTTTTGCTGAGGGAAAAGCTTGTAAAAGAAAATCCTTTTTCTCTTGTTTCCATGCCTAAACAAGAGAAAAGGCTTCCCGATTTTTTTTATGAAGAGGAATTGGCAGAACTGTTTAAAGCTTGTGAAGATCAAACTCCTCTTGGCCAGCGGAACCGGGCTCTTCTTGAAGTTTTATATGCTACCGGCATTCGCGTCAGTGAATGCAGCCAAATTAAGCTCTCTGACCTTGATATGTATTTAGCAACAGTACTCGTTCACGGAAAAGGACATAAAGAACGATATGTTCCATTCGGGAGTTTTGCACATGAAGCATTGGAAACCTACATAAATGACGGCAGGAAGCAATTATTAAATGGCAAAGAGACACATGATTATTTATTTGTAAACTTTCGGGGAGGCCCATTAACGGACAGAGGCATCCGAATGATCTTAAATTCACTGATCGAAAAATCTTCCCTTAACGGAAAAATACACCCTCATAAGCTGCGCCATACATTTGCAACGCATTTGTTGAGCAACGGAGCTGATATGAGAACGGTGCAGGAGCTTTTGGGACACGCATATTTATCATCAACTCAAGTATATACTCATGTTACAAATGAACATTTAAGAAAAACGTATATGTCTTATCACCCAAGGGCATAGACTCCAAAAGGAGGAAAAAACATGTCACAATTTCACGCAACGACCATTTTTGCCATTCAACATAAAGGGAAATGTGCAATGGCCGGGGACGGCCAAGTTACATTCGGAAATGCGGTTGTGATGAAGCATACTGCAAGAAAAGTCCGCAAGTTGTTCAATGGGAAAGTAATTGCGGGTTTTGCAGGTTCTGTTGCCGATGCTTTTACTCTGTTTGAAATGTTTGAAGGCAAGCTTGAGGAATTTAACGGCAATTTGAAAAGAGCTGCTGTTGAGCTTGCAAAAAAATGGCGCAGCGACAAGGTGTTACGACAGTTGGAAGCTATGCTGATTGTCATGGATGAAAACAATATGCTTTTAATTTCCGGAACGGGCGAAGTAATTGAGCCGGATGATGGCATCCTTGCCATTGGTTCGGGCGGGAATTATGCGCTTTCTGCGGGACGGTCATTAAAGCGGTATGCCGGCGAAGAGCTTACTGCCAAAGAGATTGCTAAAGCGGCGCTTGAAATAGCAGCGGAAATTTGCGTCTATACGAATCACAATATTATCGTCGAGGAGCTATGACGGAAGGGAAGTGGAATATGGTGAAAACGTCAAATTTAACACCAAGGCAAATCGTTGAGCGGCTTGACCAGTATATTATTGGACAAAAAGATGCAAAAAAAGCCGTTGCAGTCGCTTTACGAAATAGATATCGCAGAAGCTTGCTAAGTGAAAAACTCCGGGATGAAATTAGTCCAAAGAATATTTTAATGATTGGGCCCACAGGGGTCGGTAAAACTGAAATCGCCCGGCGGATGGCTAAGCTCGTCGGGGCTCCATTTATTAAAGTAGAAGCAACGAAATTCACCGAAGTCGGCTATGTTGGACGCGATGTTGAATCAATGGTTCGTGATCTCGTCGAAACATCTGTCCGTTTAGTAAAAGAAGAAAAAATGAACAGTGTAAAAGAACGGGCAGAAGAGCATGCCAATCGCAGACTTGTTGAGCTGCTTGTTCCATCTGCCAAAAAATCTGCCAATTATAAAAATCCTCTTGAAATGCTCTTCGGCGGAGGAAATTCTCAGCCAGATGCGGAATCAAGCACTTCTGACGATCAAAGCATTCAAGAAAAAAGAAGAGTAATAAAAGAAAAGTTGGCTCTAGGCCAGCTTGAAGATGAAATCGTTACGGTTGAAGTTGAAGAACAGCAGCCTTCTATGTTTGATTTGCTTCAAGGTTCAGGCATAGAGCAAATGGGAGTAAATATGCAAGATGCACTCAGCAGCTTATTGCCGAAAAGAAGAAAAAAAAGAAAGCTGCCTGTCCGTGAAGCCCGTAAAGTATTAACGAATGAAGAAGCTCAAAAATTAATTGATATGGATGAAGTCATTCAAGATGCCGTCAGCAGGGCTGAACAAAACGGTATTATTTTTATTGATGAAATTGATAAAATAGCAAGCAGAAACAGCGGGGGCTCAACAGTTGATGTCTCGCGCGAGGGAGTTCAGAGGGATATTCTCCCGATCGTAGAAGGCTCAACAGTTGTTACGAAATATGGACCTGTTAAAACGGATCATATTTTATTTATCGCAGCGGGTGCGTTCCATATGGCGAAACCGTCAGATTTAATCCCCGAGCTCCAGGGCCGCTTCCCGATACGGGTAGAGCTGACAAAGCTGACAGTAGATGATTTCTATCGCATTTTGATTGAACCGGATAATGCGTTAATTAAACAATATGAAGCATTATTGGAAACAGAAGGTATACAAATTGAATTTTCTGACGATGCTATTCGTAAGATTGCAGAAGTTGCTTATGAAGTAAATCAAAACACTGACAATATTGGTGCTCGGCGATTGCACACAATTTTAGAGAAGCTTCTTGAAGATTTATCGTTTGAAGCACCGGATATTACGATGGATAAAATCACGATCACCCCTCAATATGTCGAAGAAAAATTAGGGGCAATTTCCCGAAATAAAGATTTAAGCCAATTTATCCTTTAACAATAAGGATCAATCTTCAATGATTGTGCAGATCATTTGATAGTGTAAATAATGAAACTTTATGAATCAGGAAGAAACACAAAAATAACTATTGGTCGATTTAATAGGAGGGAGAAACAATGGATTTACTAAGTAAAACAAGAAAAATTAATGCAATGCTTCAAAAAGCGGCAGGAAAACCCGTTAATTTTAAAGAAATGGCTGAAACATTGCGTGACGTCATTGAAGCAAATATTTTCGTTGTCAGCCGCCGCGGAAAATTATTAGGATTTGCAATCAATCAGCAAATCGAAAATGAACGTATGAAGAAAATGCTTGAAGACCGCCAATTTCCTGAAGAATATACAAAGAGCTTGTTCAATATTCAGGAAACATCACCAAACCTTGATGTTGAAAGTGAATATACTGCATTTCCGGTTGAAAACAAAGACTTATTCCGCAATGGATTAACTACAATCGTTCCAATTAATGGAGGCGGTGAGCGCTTAGGTACTTTGATTTTGGCAAGGCTTGAAGAACAGTTCCATGACGATGATTTAATTCTTGCCGAATATGGTGCGACCGTTGTAGGAATGGAGATTTTGCGTGAAAAGGCTGAAGAAATTGAAGAAGAAGCTCGCAGCAAAGCAGTTGTTCAAATGGCAATCAGCTCTTTATCATACAGCGAATTGGAAGCAATTGAACACATTTTCGAGGAACTAAACGGTAATGAAGGATTGCTGGTTGCTTCAAAAATCGCTGACCGTGTAGGTATTACCCGTTCAGTTATTGTAAATGCCCTCCGCAAATTGGAGAGTGCCGGCGTCATTGAATCAAGATCACTTGGGATGAAAGGAACGTATATCAAAGTATTGAATGATAAGTTCCTTGTCGAATTGGAAAAACTAAAAGCAAATTAATAATTAATAAATAAGTAACAAAAAACCTTCGTTAACTTCGTTAACCGGAGGTTTTTTTATTTTACGAAATGATGACAAAAAAAGAGAATTTTCTCATCAATTTTACAATATTTTAACATATTCGATTTATATTTACATAATTTTTACTTTCATATAACCGTGAAACAGGACTTTTGCCCCGGTAAAACAGATGTAAATGCCGTTAAAATATAATTGGCGAAAGGAAAGTTATAAGAGAAATGCTAAATGTTGCTAACTTCAAGCGGGTTTTCATTTCCGGATAAAAAGGGAAATTATTGAAAATAGGCATAAAGGAGCACAAAATTTTAACTTTTTGTTCATGGACAGATTATTGCAATTTCATTACAATAAATACGATGATTATACATATTTCGCCAATATAAGCAACTTTTTATTAAAATTCAGCAACAATTTGTGAGGTGAGCGAATTGAAGTTATTTGCCAATACGTTTTCTACTTTAGAAAATGCATTAAATTATTCATCATTGAAGCAAAAAGTCATCTCGCAAAATATTGCAAATGTCGATACACCTGATTACAAAGCAAAAGATGTCAGCTTCAAAACAATTTTTCAACAAGAGTTCAATTCATCATTTGAAAACTATCGGACTGACAAAAGGCATTTTCGTTTTGAAGGGTCGTCTGCCGGAAATAGCGCGGTTGTTACGAAAAAAAATGTATCTTACAGCCAAAATGGTAACAGTGTTGACATTGATCAGGAAATGGCGAACCTTGCTGCAAATCAAATCTATTACAATGCACTAATTGAAAGATTAAATGGGAAATTTGCTTCTCTTCAAAGTGTCATTAAAGGTGGGAAATAGAGATGACCATGTTTCATAGTATGAACACGACAGCCTCCGCACTAACGGCCCAAAGATTAAGAATGGATGTCATTTCCTCAAATATGGCTAATGTAGATTCTACCAGAGCCAATTATGTTAATGGACAATGGCAGCCATATAAAAGAAAAATGGTTGTGATGCAACCGGCGGAAGGACAATTTTCATCTTTCTTAAATAAAGCAATGAACATGAGTGAATCAAAAACAATCGGAAGCGGCGTAAAAGTCACACGGATTGCGGAAGATAATACCCCTTTTAAGATGGTATACGACCCGGAACATCCGGACGCCGATGAAAATGGTTATGTTGCTTTGCCTAATGTTGATCCGCTGAAAGAAATGGTTGATCTGATCAGTGCGACAAGATCATATGAAGCAAATGTTACTGTATTCAACGCTTCTAAAGCGATGATGATGAAAGCTTTAGAAATTGGAAAGTAAGGTGAAATGAAATGGAAAACATATCGTTTCCGTTAACGGCTCATGTATTAAAACCTGAAGGAAAAGAGGCACCCACTTATACATATACACCATACGAAGTACAGCGAAAATTTTCGGCCGTACTTAAAGAGCAAATTGAAAAAATGAATGAAGCCCAAAATCAATCAGATTTAATGACTGAAAAACTAGCCCGCGGAGAAAATGTTGACTTGCATCAAGTAATGATTGCTTCACAAAAGGCAAACATCACTTTACAGGCAACAATTGAAATTCGCAATAAAGTAATTGAAGCTTATCAAGAAATCATGAGAATGCAAGTTTAATCGTTTAAAAAAGTTGAAAAGTAGCGGTTATTAGCTGCCGATACAGAGACAGAATAACCGGGGGAATAACATGAATCAATCGTTTCAAAAATATATAGCAAAAATAAAAGAATATTGGACTTCGAGAACAAAGAAGCAAAAGATTACAATTTTAGCAGTATTTCTTACTGTCGTTATTTTTTCAGCTGCACTCGTGTTTTTTACAACGAGAACCACAATGGCTCCTTTATACAGCAACTTGTCTCCTTCAGAAACAGGCGCCATAAAGGAAAGCCTTGATGAAAAAGGAATCAAATCAGAAATAACTGATGAAGGTACAACAATAAAAGTACCTGAAGAATATGTAGATACGTTAAAAGTTGAGTTGGCTGCCGAGGGAATTCCTAAGTCCGGAAATATTGATTATTCGTTTTTCGGCCAGAATGCGGGCCTCGGCATGACCGAAAACGAGTTCAATGTATTAAAGCTCGATGCTATGCAAACCGAACTGGCAAATTTGATTAAAGGCATTGACGGGATTAAAGATGCGAAGGTGATGATTAACCTTCCGGAAACCGGGATATTTGTGTCCGATCAACCTGAAGAGGCGTCAGCTTCAATCGTCTTAGAAACAAAACCCGGCTATCAGTTTGAAGAAGAGCAAATAAAAGCACTTTATCATTTAGTTTCAAAAAGTGTTCCAAATCTTCCTACTGATAATATCGTCATTATGAATCAGAATTTTGAGTATTTTGACTTAAAAAAAGAAAAATCTTCACCGTCTGCCGCATTTGCTTCGCAGCAGGAAATTAAAAAGCAAGTTGAGCGTGATGTACAGCGCCAAGTTCAAAACATGCTTGGCACTCTTATGGGCCGTGATAAAGTTGTTGTTTCCGTTACTGCAGATATCGACTTTACACAAGAAAAAAGGGAAGAAAACATCGTTGAACCGGTAGATAAAGAAAATATGGAAGGTATTGCAATCAGTGCCCAAAAAATTACGGAAACATTCACAGGCAATCCAGAACAGGCCGGCGGCATCGTTGGTACCGGCGAAAATGATGTGACGAATTATAATGAAGCAGCGCAAGGATCAAATGGGGATTATGAAAAAATAGAAGAAACAATTAACAATGAGGTAAACCGGATTCGGAAAAAAATTACCGAAAGCCCATATAAAATTCGTGATTTGGGGATTCAAGTAATGGTTGAACCTCCAGTACCTGACGATCCGAATTCGCTTCCGCAAGAGCGAGTGGACGATATTCAGAAAATTTTAAGCACTATTGTTCGAACAACGATTGATAAAAAAGCTGCAGATACAGAATTAACAGATGAAATGATAGAGGATAAAGTGGTCGTTTCTGTTCAGCCATTCAATGGGAAAATTGAATTTTCCGATGAAAAAGCTCCTGTTCTTCCTTGGTGGGCATATGTCGTTGGAGGAATATTGTTAGCAATTATTGGACTATTGATCTTTCTATATATTAGAGCGAAGAGAAAGCAAGAATTTGAGGAAGATTTCGCTGAGGAAGAAGATACAGTTCCATTTAACGTACCCGATGTTAATGAGGAGCAAGATACTGAAAGCAGTCTGAGAAGGAAACAGCTTGAGAAATTGGCAAAAGAAAAACCGGAAGACTTCGCAAAACTGCTCCGGACATGGATCGCTGAGGATTAGGAGGTGGTTTCATGGCAAAAAAAGAACAAAAGGAATTAACAGGAAAGCAGAAAGCAGCCATACTTCTAATTACACTCGGCCCGGATGTATCTGCCTCTGTGTATAAGCATTTGACTGAAGAGGAAATCGAAAAGTTGACATTGGAAATATCAGGGGTCAGAAAAGTTGAACCACACTCAAAAGAACAAGTGATAGAGGAATTTCATAATATAGCACTTGCACAAGATTATATTTCACAAGGAGGAATAGGCTTCGCCAAGACTGTTTTGGAAAAAGCACTTGGACCGGAACAGGCGTCTGCCATTATTAACCGTCTAACTTCTTCTCTCCAGGTCAGACCTTTTGACTTTGCGCGAAAGGCCGACCCGGCACAAATCTTGAATTTTATTCAAAATGAGCACCCGCAAACAATTGCGTTAATACTGTCATATCTTGATGCAGCCCAAGCAGGACAAATACTCTCCGAGCTTCCGCAGGAAATGCAGGCTGATGTTGCGAGAAGAATAGCAGAAATGGACAGAACATCTCCGGAAATTATTAATGAGGTGGAGCAGATCCTCGAAAGAAAACTTTCAGCAACGGTTACGCAGGATTATACACAAACAGGCGGCATTGAAGCAGTGGTGGAAGTTCTTAACGGAGTAGATCGGGCTACCGAGCGGACGATTTTAGAAGCACTCGAAATTCAAGATCCGGAATTAGCTGAAGAAATCAAGAAAAGAATGTTTGTATTTGAAGACATTGTTACACTAGATAATCGTGCAATTCAGAGGGTCATCCGTGATTGTGAAAACGAAGATTTGATGCTTGCATTGAAAGTTTCGAGTGATGAAGTTAGAGAGATCGTTTATAAAAATATGTCCCAACGTATGGTTGAAACATTCAAGGAAGAAATGGAATTAATGGGGCCGGTTCGCCTTCGTGATGTAGAAGAGGCCCAATCACGAATTGTCGCAATCATCCGCAGGCTTGAAGAGTCCGGAGAGATTATCGTCGCCCGCGGCGGAGGAGATGATATCATTGTCTAGGTTAATCAAATCCTACTGGGCAAACCAGGAAAAAGACGGCAACAAAGTGATTTCGATTAAAGTATTGCGCCGAGCTGAACTTGAAAATGAAAAACAAGCATTTGACTCAACAGATTCTGAAAGAAACAGCTTAATAGAGCAGGCGCACAAAGATGCAGAACAAATTGTTTCAAAAGCAAACGACCATGCGAGAATGATCAAAAGGCTGGTCGAAGATGAAAAGCTTGCTTGGGAACAAGAAAAAGCAGCCCTTATTGAACAAGCAAAACATGAAGGGTTTCAAGCGGGCTATAAAGAAGGAAGGCAAAAAGGATTTCAGGAATACAAAGAATCAATCGAGCTGGCCCGTGAAGTGATTGATTCAGCAAAAAATGATTACAGACTGACCCTTGAGTCATCTGATAAAGCAATTTTGGAATTGGCACTTAAAGTATCTGAAAAAATACTTGGGAAAATAATCGATAGAAACGAAGAAGAATTTCTCCATCTTGTAAAAAGAGCATTAAAAGAAGCAAGAGAATATCGGGAAATTCAGTTGCATGTACACCCCATCCATTATGGATTTTTGCTGGCGCAAAAAGAAGAGCTGCTATCGATTTTCCCGAGAGAAACAAATTTTTATATTTATCCAGATGAAGATTTATCCAAAACAAGCTGCATTATAGAGTCAGCGAACGGACGAATAGATGCAAGCATTGACAGCCAACTGGAACAAGTGAAAAAGAAGCTTTTTGAACTGTTGGAGAGTGAAGAATAATGAGGATTGCCGGCTTATTAAAGCAAATTGACCAAATAGATACCTTTAAGAGGTATGGAAGAGTGAAAAGGGTGATCGGGTTAATGATCGAATCCCAAGGCCCGCAAAGCTCTATTGGCGATGTTTGCTATATTTATGTCGGCAGTCAGAAAAAGCGGAAAATATTAGCTGAAGTTGTAGGTTTTAAAGAAGAGAATGTTATTTTAATGCCTTATACAACTGTCAATGATATTTCGCCGGGATGTCTGGTAGAAGCAACGCTTAAGCCGCTGGAGGTAAAGGTTGGAGCCGCTTTAGTCGGAAAAGTAATTGATTCTTTAGGACTACCGCTGGACGGGTCTAGCCTTCCAAAAGGATTAACATCTGTTCCGACTGAACAGGCTCCTCCAAATCCTATGAGCAGACCGCCTATCTCAGAACCAATTGAAGTTGGAGTACGGCTGATAGACGGACTCTTGACTGTCGGAAACGGGCAGCGCGTCGGAATTTTTGCAGGGAGCGGTGTCGGAAAGAGCACTTTGCTTGGCATGATCGCCCGTAATACAACGGCTGATTTAAACGTTATCGGTTTAATCGGGGAACGCGGGCGTGAAGTAAGAGAATTTATCGAACGCGATCTTGGGCCGGATGGCCTAAAACGGTCTATTGTGGTTGTTGCTACATCAGATCAGCCTGCATTAATGCGGATTAAGGGAGCATATACGGCAACAGCGATTGCAGAATATTTCAGAGATCAAGGACTGAATGTCATGCTCATGATGGATTCGGTAACAAGGGTTGCCATGGCCCAGCGGGAAGTAGGGCTTGCGGTAGGCGAGCCGCCGACGACAAAAGGCTATACCCCTTCTGTGTTCGCTGTATTGCCGAAACTTCTTGAACGGACTGGAACAAATGAGAATGGTTCAATCACTTCATTTTACACTGTTCTTGTCGACGGCGATGACATGAACGAGCCGATCGCGGATACGGTACGAGGAATTTTAGACGGCCACTTTGTTTTAGACAGAGACCTTGCGAATAAAGGCCAATACCCTGCCGTCAATGTTTTAAAAAGTATAAGCAGGGTTATGAATCATATTGTCTCTGATGGCCACATCAAAGCCGCTGAAAAGCTTCGGGAAATATTAAGCACCTACATAAATTCTGAAGATTTAATCAATATCGGCGCATATAAACGGGGATCATCGAAGGAAATAGATGAAGCGATCCGTTTATATCCAAAGATTGTAACGTTTTTAAAACAATCAACGCATGAAAAAGTAACCATGCAAGAAAGTATCGAAGCACTATACCAATTAATTCAAGAGGGTGAATAATTTCATGCGATACCATTATAAGTTTGAAAAGATTTTATCTCTGAAAGAAAGAGAAAAAGACGAAGCTTTAAATATTTATAATGAGTCAGTAAAAAAGTTTGAAGAAGCAGCAGAAAAACTGTATGAACTTCTGAAAAAGAAAGAAGAGTTAGAAGCCTATCAATCTTCGCGGCTCGTAAGCGGCCTTTCAGTTCAAGAAATCAGGCATCATCAGCAGTTTATTGGAAATTTAGAAAAAAGTATTGAATATTATCAAAAAATGGTCATGAATGCCAGAAATCGAATGAACTTTTATCAAGAAAAATTGTTGGAAAAAAACATCGAAGTGAAAAAATACGAAAAAATTAAAGAAAAAGATTTCCTCCATTTTATTGAAGAACAAAAGAATTCAGAGGGCAAACAAATGGATGATATCTCGATACAGCAATTTATGAATCGGGTAAACTAGGTGATTCCATGGAAAAAATTTTCGAAGAACAAGAAGAAAAAAAATACGGCCGACTGCAGTGGTTCCTTTATGTCGTCGTGATCCCAATGCTGTTTGCACTTGTCGTTGCCCTCATCGTCATGACGTTTGCCGGAATAAATGTGTTTGATGCAGCAAAAGAGTACGGCAAAAAAATACCGGTTGTTTCAAATATATTTAATAATGAAAACTCGAAATCCATAACAGAAATCGAGCAAACGATGGTCGAGCTGGAAGGGGAAATAAAAGATAAGGAAGCAAAAATTAGCCGGCTTGAATCACAAATGCAAAACAAGGATCAAGAGATTGAAAGACTAAAACTTGAAAAAAAACGGCTTGAACGCCAAATCGATGAATTAGCGGCCATCCAGGAAGAAAACAAACGAGCATTTAAAGACATCGTACGCACATACGAAACAATGTCTGCCAAAAAGGCTGCACCAATTATTACTAAAATGAAAAACGAAGAAGCCTTAAAAATATTAACAAATATAAAAGCTGATACTCTTGCCAGCATCATGGAAAATATGTCTCCTGAAGAAGCAGCAAAATATACCGAACTTTTAACGAACGAAAAAGAAAATTTATCAGGAAATCCGGAATGATGATTTATTGCTCTGAAAGGAGGTGAGGTCGTGGAAATCGGAGGATTAGGAGTTGTTCAATCGGTCATGGGAAGCCCTAAGCAAACGTCCTCGGAAAGAAGCATAGGAAACTTTGCGGGAGTTCTTGCATCTTTCATAAAAGACACGTCCGCAGAAAATGGCATGATAAAAGAAACGGGAACAGGGCTTTCATCAGAGGAATTAACCGATCTCATTGATTTTCTTCAAGCTTTAGATTTGGCTGAGTTGGAAGGCGGATTGGATTTAATCGATCAAGTTCAAACAAGGAACGTTGATCATTTTCTCGAATTGATTCTCGGTTATTTGGGAATGGACGATAAAAAATGGAGCACACTCGTCGATCGGATTCGTTCATTCGCAATGGATGCTGAGGGAAAACAAAACGCGATTGAAAGAATTTTTTCCGACCAAATCGATGGCAAAAAGTTAGATTTCGATCAATTTGAAATTTTATTGCCGATGGTTGTTGCCATTTTATCAAGTGCTGACCATTCATTTACGAAAGATGTAGCGGATGTTGCAAAAGCAGCTAAACTGTATGATTTGCTTTCCAATTATCATGAACCTTTTAATAGGAAGAACGACTTGAAGCTTCTTATAAAGCAAGTAGCAGAAAAACTTGAATCGATTTCATTTGTTCATCAACAAAATGGTTCAAAAATGGAATATCTCCGGAAAACTTTTACGCCGCTTGCCTCAGAATTAAATAACCAAAATGTGAGCGAAAGAGCCTCCGAAATCAAACACAATTCGATCAAACATGATGGAACTTTTGGAACTGCTTTTCCGTTGAATCAAATGTCTAAAGCGGAGCAGCTTACGCTGATGCTCGATAATAAGGGAAAACATGTATCAACAGAGCAATTCATTCGGCAGTTTGAATCAATTTTAGCGAAGAGCCAGTTTACAAAATACGGAGGAACACAAAAACTCTTTCTTAAACTTTATCCGGAGCATTTAGGGTCAGTAAGAATTGAATTAATTCAAAAAGATCAATCAATTGTCGCCCGCATTTTGACAACGACCGGGGCAGCAAAAGATTCATTGGAATCGCAATTGCAAGGGTTAAAACAAGCGTTCAGCTCGCAAAACATTCAAGTTGACCGGATTGAAATATCTCAGCAAATGACCCAGCAGGAACGACTTTTAAATCGTGACCCTCACCAGCAAGGGCAAGAAAGGCATCAAGAAAAGCATCAGCAAAATAAAGAGCATGAAAAGACAAAAGAGACTGCTCTCTCTTTTGAACAAATACTTCTTGACACGGAAGTTTAGGTGAAAACAATGGCAAATACGATTGATTCTTCATTGTTGCTGTCAAATTATCAGCAAAACACACGGAAAACCGGTACAAACATTTTGGGGAAAGATGATTTTTTAAAGATTCTCATGACCCAGCTTCAAAATCAGGATCCGCTAAATCCGATGCAAGATAAGGACTTTATTGCCCAAATGGCCCAATTCAGCACGCTTGAACAGATTACAAATATGGGGAAATCGCTCGAAAATTTCTTGAAGTCTCAAGAGCAAAATTACATGCTTCAAGCAAGCATGATGATTGGGAAAACCGTCACTTTTTTGGATGCAAATAATGAGGAAAAAACGGCAGTTGTTAAATCCGTCTCTTTCAAAGACGGCAAAACATTATTTCAACTTGATGACAACGAACATTCTAGCATTGATTCTTCTCAAATTATTAAAATTGAATAAGCACAGGAATTGGTTCAATGGACAAGCATGTTTTTCGTCCGATTCAAACAAAATTACGTAAACTCTCATCACATTCAATTCGGTTAAAAAGAGACGACCGCACCAAACAATTTTTTTCATTATAATTGGAATCAGCCATTCGTCAAATAATACATATAATCGAAAGGAGTAGCTGATTATGCTGCGTTCAATGTACTCCGGAATCAGCGGAATGAAAAACTTCCAAACAAAACTGGACGTAATAGGTAACAACATCGCGAATGTTAATACTTTCGGTTACAAAAAAGGCCGTGTAACGTTTAAAGACTTAGTATCGCAAACCATATCAGGTGCTAGTGGCCCTGCTAATAATATAGGTGGGGTAAATCCTAAACAAGTTGGATTAGGTTCAACACTTGCAACGATCGATACAGTACATACACAAGGGAGTATTCAAACCACAGGGCGACCATTAGATCTATCAATTTCCGGGGACGGGTACTTTGTATTAGCTCCAAAAACGACTGGCACTAACAATTTTAATTCTTTAGATAAGAGTTTTACTAGAGCAGGTAATTTTTATCTCGACAAAGAAGGATACCTTGTAAATCAGGATGGGCTTTATCTGAAAGCTTATGCAGTAGGTACGAATGGAAATATAGATAAAAATTATTTCTCTGATATTAAAATTCCTATAAGCGCACAAAGTTTTAGCATTTCAGATAAGGGTGAAATTCAATATGTTGATGATACCGGAGCATTAAAATTAGCTGGTCAAATTATTATTGCAAAATTTGATAATAGTGAAGGGCTTCAAAAGGTGGGACAAAACCTTTTTAAAGAGTCAGCAAACTCTGGTATGGCAGATCCAAATGCACCGAAAGAAGGCGGGGCAGGGGCTATTGTTGCAGGTTCCCTTGAAATGTCCAACGTCGACCTTTCTGAGGAGTTTACGGAAATGATTACCGCTCAGCGCGGTTTTCAGGCAAATACTCGAATCATTACAACGTCTGATGAGATTTTACAAGAACTCGTAAACTTGAAACGCTAATTTAAGGGAGGGGCAGGGCCATAGGGGGCAAGCCTTTGGCCCTGATACATACATTGATTAAGGTTACTAGACTGAATGGAAAACCTTTCATTATTAATGCAATATACATAGAAACGGTAGAATCGTTTCCTGATACGACCATTACACTGACAAACGGCCGCAAATATGTCGTGAAGGAGACAGAGGATCAAGTCTTGGAAATGGTTGCGAAATTCTACCAAACTGTCAACCTTCTTGGACAACAGTTGGAGGAAATTGAGGATGAAGAATAATAAGCTGTTAAAGATCATGTTCATATTGCTAGTAGCAATCACTCTTGCAGGGGCTGTTGCGGTTGTGGCCGTATTGAAATTTACAGGTGAAAAAGAACAAAAAGAGCCGACAATTGATGAAGTGCTTGAAATGTCAGTTGATGTTAAGGATATTGTTACGAATCTCGCCAGTGATGGCTTTATAAGAATATCATTTAAAATTCAAACAGACAGCAAAAAAGCAAAAGAAGAATTAGAGAAACGCGATTTTCAAGTGAGAAATATCATTATTCAAGAATTATCCGAGAAAAAAGCTGAAGAACTTCGAGGAAAAGAAGGAAAATTAAAACTAGAAGAAGACGTAAAAGATAAAATTAACAGCCTGATGCAAGAAGGGCAGGTTGTTAAGGTGTATATCACCGAATCTCTCCTCCAATAAAAAGATATTCAGAGGATGAATCAACAGAAATAATGGAGGTGAGATCACATGTCTGGAGAAATATTATCACAAAGTGAAATTGATGCTCTGTTGTCTGCTCTTTCTACAGGGGAGATGAATGCAGATGAATTAAAAAAAGAGCAAACAGAGAAAAAAGTGAAAGTTTACGATTTTAAGAGAGCGCTGCGTTTTTCAAAAGACCAAATTCGCAGTTTAACACGCCTTCATGAAAACTTTGCGAGATTATTAACGACTTTTTTCTCTGCTCAGCTCAGAACATATGTGCAAATCGGCGTTGCGTCAGCGGACCAGATTCCTTATGAAGAATTCATTCGTTCAATACCAAAGATGACAATATTGAATGTTTTTGAAGTTCCTCCGCTTGATGGTCGAATTATTATGGAAGTGAATCCGAATGTTGCTTACGCGATGCTGGACCGAATGATGGGCGGAAGAGGGACAAGTTTCAACAAAGTCGAAAACTTGACTGAAATTGAAGAAAAAATTATGTCAACCACATTTGAACGCGCCTTTGAATATTTGCGAGAGGCATGGGCAACGGTTGCAGATATTGATCCAATTTTAACTGAGTTTGAAGTAAATCCTCAGTTTTTGCAAATGGTATCTCCCAATGAAACGGTTGTTGTTATCTCATTGAATACGACCATTGGGGAAACGAGCGGCATGATCAATATTTGTATTCCACACATTGTACTGGAGCCGATTATTCCAAAGCTTTCGGTACATTACTGGATGCAAACGGAGAAAAAAGAAAGAGAACCGGAAGAAATTGCGATACTGGAGAAACGAATCCAAAATGCCGATGTTCCTGTGATCGCGGAACTTGGAACTTCAGAAATATCGATACAGGAATTTTTGTTGTTGGATGTTGGGGATGTGATTGAATTGAATCAGGCAATCGATCAACCGCTCTTAATAAAAATCGGTGAAATCCCTAAATTTTTAGGGCAGCCAGGTAAAGTAAATAAAAAGTTAGCCGTTCAAGTGTTAGAAACATTGAAGGGGGAAGATGACGATGATGAGCGATAACATGCTCTCTCAAGATGAGATCGATGCCCTATTAAGAGGCACTGATAATGATGGAACAGATTACCCGGCTGCTCCTCGTTTACATGTAGAGGATTATCTCTCATTAATGGAAAAGGATGCTTTAGGGGAAATTGGAAATATCTCGTTTGGAAGCTCGGCTACTGCTCTTTCAACATTGTTAAATCAAAAAGTGGAGATTACAACTCCGGAGGTCTCCGTTGTTCATAGAAAACAACTGCCGGAAGAGTTTCCGCACCCGTATGTTGCTATCCTGGTCAACTATACTGAAGGTTTTTCAGGAAGCAATTTGCTTGTAATTAAACAATCGGATGCAGCAATTATAGCAGATTTAATGCTTGGCGGCGACGGACTCAATCCGTCTGAATTGATGGATGAAATTCAAATGAGTGCTGTTCAGGAAGCCATGAATCAGATGATGGGATCTGCTGCAACAAGCATGTCAACCATTTTTAATAAGAAGGTGGATATTTCACCCCCTTCCATCGATATTTTAGATTTTCTTAATGAGGAAGGAACGGAACGAATCCCTAATGATGATTTGCTTGTAAAGGTTTCATTCCGCCTTAAAATTGGAGAACTGATCGATTCAAATATTATGCAGCTTCTTCCGCTTGAGTTTGCAAAAAGTTTGGTAAAAGGACTGCTCAATCCGGAAGAACAATCGATCAATGCATCAGAAAAAATGGAGAAAACGGCGAGTGCAGCAGACAGACAAGGTCCTATCGAACAGCATGCAGAAGATCCGAGACAGCATAATACTTCCGGTCATTATAACAACAATCAGCAAGCAGGACACGCTCAAAGCTATGAATCCCATTCATCGAATAATGGACAGCAAATGAACGAAAACTTGCAGCAGAAGCAACATGCATATTCATCACCGTTTCAAGAAAGGGGTATTGGTTATCCATCCGAGCCTGGACATTTTGGAACCGGATTTCAAGCAGCGGGCAATCAGCCGAATGTTCAACCGGCAGTATTTTCAAGTTTTGAACCGTATCAACTTCAGGAATCTGAATCCAAGAATTTAAATATACTGCTTGATATTCCGCTGCAAATAACAGTTGAACTCGGGAGAACAAGAAGGTCAGTAAAAGAAATATTAGACATTTCGGCCGGCTCCATCATCGAACTTGATAAACTGGCAGGAGAACCTGTTGATATTTTAGTCAATAACCGTCTTATTGCAAAAGGTGAAGTTGTTGTTATCGATGAAAACTTTGGAGTTCGTGTTACCGACATTATCAGCCAGAGTGATCGCATTAATAAACTGAGATAAACAGATGGGGGTAAAATGGTTATGGCACACAGAATTTTAATTGTAGATGATGCTGCATTCATGCGAATGATGATAAAAGACATTTTAACAAAGAATGGGTATGAGGTTGTCGGTGAAGCTGCAGACGGCATCCAAGCAGTCGAAAAATATAAAGAACTTCAGCCTGAATTGGTAACGATGGATATTACGATGCCGGAAATGGATGGGATTACCGCACTGAAAGAGATTAAGAAAATTGATCCGAATGCCAAAGTTATCATGTGTTCGGCCATGGGACAGCAAGCAATGGTCATTGATGCGATTCAAGCAGGAGCGAAAGATTTTATTGTAAAGCCATTTCAGGCTGATCGTGTGTTAGAAGCAATTTCTAAGACTTTAGGATAAGACTGCGATTTGAGGTGCAGCGCATTGCAAAAACTAATATTCATAGGAAAAGTGGCGCTTCTCGTTTTACTTGCTTTGCTTGGCTCACAAAGCTGGGCTTTCGCAGAGCAGGTAAATAACAGTGTGAAAGATTGCATTGAAAATCCCGATAACTGTGAAGATGATTCCATTCGGGAAAAACAAAAAGAACAAGCAAAACCAGGCGGAGAAAATGTAGGACTGAATGTTTGGGATTTCTTCAGAATGATTTTTGCAACACTTTTTGTAGTGGCGCTTCTTTATTTTATTCTCAAGCTGATCAATAAAAAATCGATGGTATACAGGAGTAATCAATTGGTTGAAAACATAGGGGGGACGAATCTCGGAGGAAACCGGTCGATCCAAATGGTTAAGGTGGGAAACCGGCTTTTAGTTGTCGGCGTAGGTGAAAACATCCAGCTGTTAAAAGAAATTGACGATCCTGATGAGTTTCGTCAAATCATCACAGAATACAACGACAAAATGGAACAGCTTGTTCAACCAAGCGATATTGTGACAAAGGTCATTCAGAGAACAAGGAAAATATATGCTGCTAAAGAGGATAACAGTCAATTCAAAATGCTTCTAAAGAAGCAATTAGATGAATTGAAAAACGAAAGGAAAAAATTTTTTGAAGGTATGGAACAGAAAGGGAAAGACGAACGATGAACGAATTTATTCAATTTTTTAGCAACAGCTCCCCGGAAAACGTTTCTGTTTCTGTTAAACTTCTATTGCTTTTGACGGTTCTCTCTTTAGCTCCCAGCATTCTTATATTGATGACTTGCTTTACAAGAATTGTCATCGTTCTTTCCTTTGTCAGAACGGCGCTTGCTACACAGCAAATGCCGCCAACTCAAGTGCTTATTGGATTGTCTCTGTTCTTGACATTTTTTGTGATGGCTCCTACTTTCCAGGAAGTAAACGATGAAGCGCTGACTCCACTGTTTAATAATGAAATTACGTTGGAAGAGGCTTACGATCGGGCCAGTGTACCTTTTAAAGAGTTTATGAGCGCCCATACAAGACAGAAAGATCTTGCCCTTTTTTTGGACTATTCAAAGGCAGAGCGTCCGAAGTCTGTACAGGATATACCATTGACTACACTCGTTCCGGCTTTTGCAATTTCTGAAATAAAGACGGCTTTTCAGATTGGTTTTATGATTTTTATTCCTTTTTTAGTGATCGATATGGTTGTGTCAAGTGTCTTGATGTCGATGGGAATGATGATGCTTCCGCCTGTAATGATTTCGCTCCCATTCAAAATATTACTATTTATTATGGTAGACGGTTGGTATTTAGTAGTTAAATCTCTTTTACAAAGCTATTAAAGCGGGTGAATGTTATGACTTCTGAAGCTGTCATTTCGATTGCCGAACAGGGCATCTACACAGTATTGATGATAAGCGGGCCATTATTGCTTCTTGCATTAGTTGTAGGTTTGATTGTAAGCATTTTCCAAGCAACTACACAAATTCAGGAACAAACGCTGGCATTTATTCCGAAAATTATTGCCGTGTTGCTCGGTGTCGTCTTCTTCGGACCATGGATGCTGAGCCATATGCTGTCATATGCAAATGAAATTTTTTCGAATTTAACGAGATTTATAGGATGATTCTATGCTGGATTTGCTCCCGAAATTTCCGATGTTTTTGCTTATTTTTGTAAGGGTAACTTCTTTTTTTCTTATGATGCCGTTCTTTTCTTACAGGACAATACCTGCGAGGATAAAGATCGGCCTTGGCTTTTTTCTTGCCTGGATTATGTTTTTTACAATCGATGCACCCGCTTTTGAAATCAATGGAGAGTTTCTCCTCTTGATTATTAAGGAAGCATTAGTCGGGCTTTTGATTGGCTTTGTCGCCTATATGATTATGTCTGCAATCCAAATAGCCGGAGGATTTATTGATTTTCAAATGGGCGTCGCCATTGCCAATGTCATTGACCCGCAGACAGGTGCGCAAAGCCCTTTGATGGGGCAATATTTGTACTCGGTTGCATTGCTGTTTTTATTGACGGCTAATGGACATCATTTATTGATTGACGGGATTTTTTACAGCTACAAATTTATCCCTATTGATCAAGCATGGATCCCTTTCGGCAATGAAAATTTTTTAAATTATATATTGAAATCATTTAGTTCCGTCTTTGTCATTGCTTTTCAAATGTCTGTTCCCGTTGTTGGTTGTCTTCTTCTTGTCGATGTAGCCCTTGGGATCGTGGCAAGAACGGTTCCGCAGTTAAACGTATTTATTGTCGGCCTCCCTTTGAAAATTGGTGTCAGCTTTATTGTTTTGATTGCTGTAATGGGTGTGATGATGCTGGCAGTCTCACAATTGTTTGAGACAATGCTTAGCACGATGCGCGGTTTGATGGACCTTATTGGAGGGCTATAAATGAAGTTTCTTACATTAGACTTGCAGTTTTTTGCCGGAGAAAAAACGGAGAAAGCAACTCCAAAGAAACGCCAAGATGCGCGAAAAAAAGGGCAGGTGGCAAAAAGTCAGGATGTGAATACGGCCGTTCATTTGCTGGCAGTATTTTTATTTTTCATGTTTGCAGGCGAGTTGTTGTTGGATCATATTTTAGGTGTATTCAGGCATTCTTTCCAGGATTATTTGCTTGTTGAAATGACGGAAAATAATCTCAAATCGATTTTGCTTGAAATCTTGAAGGAACTCACTTTTATTTTAGGTCCGATCATGCTTGTTGCACTTGTTGCCGGTGTGGCGGCTAATTATTTTCAGATCGGATTTTTATTTTCGTCAGAAGCCATTCAAATGAAACTTGAGAAGATCAATCCGATCCAAGGTTTTAAACGCATTTTTTCTTTAAGGGCACTCGTTGAGCTATTGAAATCCGTTTTAAAAATCAGTTTTGTCGGAATTGTTACGTTTACGGTGCTTTGGAAGCGGATTGATGAAATTCTTCTCCTTTCTCATAAATCTGTAGGCGCTGCTCTTGCTGCGATCGCAAGTTTAACGGTGCAGATGGGGCTGTTTGCATCAGGTGCCCTGCTCTTTCTGGCGATTCTCGATTATCTATATCAAAAGTACGATTTTGAAAAAAGCATCAGAATGTCAAAACAGGACATAAAAGATGAATTCAAAAATATTGAAGGGGATCCTCTCATCAAATCAAAAATAAAGCAAAGACAGCGGGAAATGGCTATGCGAAGAATGATGCAGGAAGTGCCGAAAGCCGATGTGGTCATAACAAACCCTACCCATTTTGCGGTTGCTTTAAAGTATGATGAACAAAAAATGGATGCTCCGTATGTCGTCGCAAAAGGCGTAGATTATGTTGCTCAAAAGATCAAGTATATTGCGAAAGAAAATGATGTCATCACAGTGGAAAACCGTCCACTGGCAAGGGCGCTATACGATCAGACGGATATCGGTGAGACAATTCCGGAACAATTTTTTAAAGCGGTAGCGGAAATTCTTGCGTTCGTTTACCGGACAAAAAATAAGATTTGAATGAATTTTATTGTGTTTAAACACTGTTTTATTTTAATTTGGAGCGAGTTAGGAGAGAAACGGTATGTCAGCAAGAGATCTTCCAGTATTGCTAGGTGTGATCTTAATTGTAGCAATGCTAATAATTCCTTTTCCAACATGGCTGCTAAGCATTTTAATTATTATCAACATTTCTTTAGCGCTGATTGTATTGCTAACCTCAATGAATATGAGGGAACCGCTCCAGTTTTCCGTTTTTCCGTCATTATTGCTGATATTAACGCTATTTCGACTCGGACTGAATGTGTCAACGACCAGGGCGATCTTGTCGAATGGAGAAGCCGGAGGGGTTGTTGAAACTTTTGGTACGTTTGTCATCGGGGGCAACTTAGTTGTCGGTCTTGTTGTTTTCCTTATTTTGGTCATTATTCAGTTTATCGTTATTACTAAGGGCTCTGAACGCGTTTCAGAGGTCGCAGCACGCTTCACCCTTGATGCAATGCCGGGGAAACAAATGAGCATCGATGCAGATTTAAATGCAGGTATGATCTCAGAGCAAGAAGCCCGGCAGCGCAGGGAAAAAGTCGGCAGGGAAGCTGATTTTTACGGAGCGATGGATGGTGCCAGCAAATTCGTTAAAGGTGATGCAATAGCAGGGATCATTATTGTTTTCATCAACTTAATTTTTGGAATTGTTATTGGAATGCTGCAAAAAGATATGTCCATCAGCGATGCAGCCTCCCACTATTCTTTACTGACAGTAGGGGATGGTCTTGTCAGTCAAATTCCTGCATTACTGATTTCAACCGCAACCGGTATTGTCGTAACGAGGGCGGCATCAGAAGGGAATCTTGGGACAGATATTACTTCTCAGCTTCTTGCTTATCCGAAAATGCTCTATATTACAGGTGGTACAATATTCTTCCTTGGATTATTTACACCAATTTCGGATTTATTGACTCTTCCAATTGCCGGTTTGCTGTTTTTAGGAGGAAAGATGTTCTCACGGATTCCGGAGCCGGACAAAGAACATTTGCAAGAACTTGAAGAGGAAATTGAAACCGATGAAATGAAAAGCCCTGAAAGTGTTGTTAATTTATTAAGTATTGATCCGATTGAATTCGAATTTGGATATGGGCTTATTCCATTGGCTGACACAAATCAAGGCGGGGATCTTTTGGATCGGATTGTCATGATCCGCCGGCAGCTGGCGATTGAATTAGGGTTAGTCATCCCGGTTGTCCGCATCCGCGATAATATTCAGCTTCAGCCGAACGAATATCGGTTAAAAATAAAAGGAAATGAAATGGCCAGAGGTGAACTGCTTCTCGATCATTATTTGGCGATGAGCCCAGGAGTAGATGATGATTCAATCGAGGGAATCGATACGATTGAACCTTCATTCGGGCTTCCGGCCAAGTGGATTACGGAAGAAATGAAGGAAAAGGCAGAAATTTTGGGATATACAGTCGTTGACCCGCCTTCAGTCGTTTCTACACATATTACCGAAGTCATTAAAGCGAATGCCTATGAATTGTTAGGAAGACAAGAAACGAAACAATTGATCGACCATTTAAAA
Organism: Bacillus methanolicus; assembly: GCF_028888695.1. Lineage (NCBI taxonomy): Bacteria > Bacillati > Bacillota > Bacilli > Caryophanales > Bacillaceae > Bacillus > Bacillus methanolicus. The sequence continues at coordinate 768,711 of NZ_PNFF01000001.1, forward strand.
GAAAGCTATCCAATCCTTGTCGAAGAAGTAACGCCAAACCCTCTTTCTGTCGGTGAAGTACAGAAAGTACTTGCGAAACTTCTAAAAGAAAATGTATCGATTCGAAATTTGCCGGTTATTTTCGAAACGCTGGCAGACTTTGGAAAGGCCACAACGGATACAGATCTTCTAACTGAATATGTTCGCCAGGCGCTTGCCAGACAAATCACGAACCAATATACGGGGCAGGAGAAAACATTAAAAGTAATCACGCTTTCCGGAAAAGTTGAAAAACTGATTGCTGAAGGGGTACAGCAAACGGAGCACGGCAATTATTTATCTCTTGATCCTACTATTTCTCAACAAATACTGGAGTCAATAGCTTCCCAAATCGAACAAGTGTCGCTTATGGATCAGACTCCGGTTGTATTATGTTCCCCGGCAGTAAGAATGTATGTCCGCCAGTTAACCGAAAGATATTTTCCGCAAATACCGATATTATCTTATAACGAACTGGAAGCAAACGTAGAAGTACAAAGTGTCGGGGTGGTGAACGTAGATTGAAGGTAAAGAAATATGTCGCTTCTACTATGACTGAAGCGATGAAATTAATAAGGGCTGAACTTGGCAACGATGCTGTCATTCTTAATTCGAAGGTTGTTCATACAGGCGGATTTTTAGGTTTTTTTAAAAAGAAAAATATCGAAGTAATCGCGGCGGTCGATCCGATTCCAAAAGACGAAGCAATACCGATCGTGAAACAAAAAACAAAAAACATTCCGAAAGAGAAGGAATATCAATTTGAAAAACAGCAAGACATATATCCTGAAAATAAATTAGAGTCTACTTTTCATAATCTTCGCACAAGTGAATTGATAAAGGAAATTTCTGAAATAAAAGCGCTGTTGAAAAAAGGTCATTCCACTTTTAATGAAAGTGGAATTCCGCTTCCTGGTCCGCTGCATGAAGCAAGTCTGCTGATGGAAAAACAAGAGATTAATAAACAAATTCAGGCAGCTGTTCTCGAAGAGTTAATTGAAAAGTGGTATTTAACAGGTGCCCGCGCTTCAATAGATGAAGTTTTATCATGGCTTAAGAGTTATATATGTAATCGTATCGCCAATCTCACATTTGGCGGTGTTCATTTTGCGAAACAATATGTTAATGTGGTTGGTCCAACAGGGGTTGGTAAAACGACAACTTTAGCAAAGATTGCCGCCGATTGTGTGCTGACGCATAAAAAAAAGGCAGCATTTATTACAACAGATACTTATCGGATTGCTGCGATCGATCAGTTAAAAACATATGCACAATTATTAAATGTTCCGTTGGAAGTATGCTACAACATGGAAGATTTTCAGAAAGCAGCCAATCAATTTGCTGATTATGATATTGTCTTTATTGATACAGCAGGCAGAAATTTCCGAAATCCGGATTATGTAAATGACTTAAAAAAAACAATTGATTTTGACAGGGATATGGAAACATATCTTGTTCTTTCCTTAACTTCGAAACAAAAAGATATGGAAGAAATTATTGAACAGTTTTCACTTATTAGCATAGATAAATTGATTTTTACAAAAGCGGACGAAACTTCAAGCTATGGTGCGATGCTGAACGTAATCGATAAATACCGGATTGGCGCGGCTTATTTGACGAACGGCCAAAATGTTCCCGACGATATACTGGTTGCCAACCCTTCGGTGATAACGAATTTATTATTTGGGGTTGAAACAGATGAACGATCAAGCTGAAGGATTAAGATTAAGACTTGGGATGGATGAAAAAAAAACCGATAAAAAGGCAATCGCTGTTGTCAGCGGCAAAGGAGGAGTCGGAAAGTCAAATTTTTCTTTAAACTTTGCCATTGCATTGTCAAAACGGGGCGCAAAAGTTTTGTTAATTGATATGGATATCGGAATGGGAAATCTGGATATTTTAATGGGAAGCGCCCCTGACTTAACAATCATTGATTACTTCGAAAAAGAAATACCGCTTGAAAAAATCATTATGACAGGACCTAACGGAATCCATTATATTGCCGGCGGTTCGGGTCTCGCTTCGTTCGTGAAACTTGGAGAAGCAGAATTGGACCAGTTTTTTGAAGATTTAGAAATGAGCTTTGAGGATTATGAGTATTTGATTTTTGATATGGGAGCCGGCATTAGAGAAGATTTATTGCCTTTTCTGCTGTCCGTTGATGAAGTGTTTGTTATTACGACACCTGAGCCGACTGCAATCACGGATGCGTATGCGATGATGAAATATGTACATTTACTCGATTCAAGGATCCCGTTATATGTTGTCGTAAATAAGGCCCGATCAATAAAGGAAGGAGCCGAAACGATTCAAAGATTGTCAAAGGTTGTCAATCAATTTTTAGGGCGCCGCTTGATTTCCTTGGGCATTCTCCCTGATGATTTGATGGTGCAAAAGGCTGTCAGAAGGCAAATTCCTTTTGTGAATTTAAATGAAAAATCTCCTGTTTCCCGGTCATTAATAGAAATTGCCGATCGCTATGTGCAACCGAAGTCATATGAAAAAACACCGGCGGTCAAATTTCATTTTGTTTCAAAGTTAAAGAAATTTCTCTTTGAAAGGTAGGGAGCAGGTATGGAGAAAATTAAGGTGCTTGTTGTAGATGATTCAGCATTCATGAGAAAACTTATTCATGATTTTCTATCTGAAAATCCAAGGATCAGTGTCATTGGAATTGCCCGGCACGGAGAAGATGCCGTTAAGAAAGTAAAGGAATTGAAGCCGGATGTAGTTACATTGGATATTGAAATGCCGAAATTGAACGGGCTCGAAGCGTTAAAAATGATTATGCAGGAAAATCCCGTTCCCATTATCATGCTATCAAGCACGACACGGGAAGGTGCGGAAAATACAGTGCTGGCAATGCAATATGGGGCGATTGATTTCGTTCAAAAGCCATCCGGAACGATCTCTCTTGATTTGCATAAGGTCAAAGATGAATTAGTTCGCAAAGTGATATTAGCAAGTAAGGCGAATATGAAGCAAGTGGAAAAAGCTTCATTAATTGGAAAAAACACTATTCCAGCAACTCAAAATTATAGTAAAATTGAACTACAGAACCCGATAAAACATTCGAAAGTTTCCATTGGTAAATGGAATTATCAGAAAAAAAAGCTTATTTGTATTGGAGCTTCAACCGGCGGCCCGAGAGCATTGCAGCATGTTCTGATACAGCTGCCTCGAGAATTTCAGGCGCCAATTTTAGTCGTTCAACATATGCCGCCGGGTTTTACAAAATCTTTGGCGGACAGGTTGAATTCTTTATCTCAAATTCACGTCAAAGAAGCTGAAGATGGCGAATTGCTAAAAAAGGGAACAGCGTATATAGCACCCGGCGGCTATCACCTTAAGGTAAAACAAGTCGGGACAAGCCTTGCTGTTCAACTTGACAAGTCTCCCCCTTACAACGGCCATCGTCCTTCTGTCGATGTCATGTTTGAGTCTGTGAGCAAAATAAAAGACTATTTAAAGATCGCGGTTATTATGACAGGAATGGGATCTGACGGGGCCGAAGGGCTTATTCATTTAAAAAGCAACGGAGTAGTGAAAGCAATTGCGGAGTCACAAGAAACATCCATCGTGTTTGGAATGCCTAAATCGGCGATTGCTACAAGATTGGTAGATGAAGTCCAAAATGTTGAGAAAATTGCTGAAACAATTATGAAATACGTTTAATGCCGGGGAGTGAAGGCGCATGGAAATGAACCAGTATTTAGAGGTTTTTATTGAAGAAAGCAAAGAGCATTTGCAAGCTTGTAATGAGAAGTTATTAGAGCTTGAAAAAAACCCTCAGGACATTTCTATTGTAAATGAAATATTTCGGTCTGCGCATACATTGAAAGGGATGTCGGCGACAATGGGGTATGAGGACCTTGCCAGTCTGACCCATCAAATGGAAAATGTCTTAGACGCGATCCGAAATCATAGAATTTCTGTTACACCTGAAATTTTAGATGTCATTTTCCTTGCCGTTGACGATTTGGAAGCGATGGTTCAATCCATTGCAGAAGGCGGAGACGGCAAACGGGATGTCAGCGACGTTGTACATAAATTAAAACTGATCGAAAAAGGAGAAAAACCCATACAACAAAAATCAAATGAAGAAGTTGCCGCTGCTGCTATTGAGACGCCTGCCGCAACAATTGGCTCATACGACGAATTTGAGTTGACGGTGCTGAAGCAGTCAAAAGAACAAGGCTTTGAAGCTTATGAAATTACAGTGGCTTTACGAGAAGACTGTCTGTTAAAAGCGGCCCGTGTCTATATGATTTTTGAAGTTCTTGAAAAAATGGGGGAAGTCATTAAAGCCGTCCCTTCAGTCGAGCAGCTGGAAGAAGAGCAATTTGATCATGAATTTACAGTAACTTTTATTACAAAGGAACAGCGGGAAGATATTGAAAAGAAAATCATGAAAGTTTCCGAAGTAGAAAAAGTAAAAGCTGTTCCTCTCTCATTTGAAGATTTTCGCACAACGGAAGAAGAGTTTGAAGCTCCTGATAACAGCCGGTCTGATCAAACAGACTCAGAAAGCAGTCCAAGTACAAAGAATTCTCAATCAAACGAGGCGGCTCTTAGCAAGAAAACAGCTGCTAAACAGTCTCCAACAAGCAGCAAGACGATTCGCGTTAATATCGAAAGACTCGATATTTTGATGAACTTGTTTGAGGAATTGGTTATCGACCGGGGAAGACTGGAGCAAATTTCACGTGAATTAAAACATCAGGAGCTACATGAAACGGTTGAAAGAATGTCCCGAATTTCCGGTGATTTGCAAAATATAATCTTAAATATGCGAATGGTTCCGGTAGAAAATGTCTTTAACCGTTTTCCGCGGATGGTGCGCCAGCTTGCCAGAGATCTAAATAAAAAAATAGAATTAGAAATTATTGGGGCGGAAACCGAACTGGACAGAACGGTTATCGATGAAATTGGGGATCCGCTTGTACACTTGTTGCGTAATGCGATTGATCACGGCATAGAAACTCCTGAAGTACGAAAAGCGAACGGAAAAAATGAAGTGGGAACGATTGTCCTGAGAGCTTACCACAGCGGTAATCACGTATTTATCGAAATTGAAGATGACGGGGCCGGAATAAGCAAAGAAAAAATTCTTAATAAAGCTATCAGCAAAGGAATTATTAATGAACAAACGGCCGCCGTGTTAACAGATAAACAGGTGTACGAGCTGATTTTTGCTTCCGGTTTTTCAACGGCCGAGAAAATTTCTGATATTTCGGGCCGCGGAGTCGGATTAGATGTTGTGAAAAACACGATCGAATCACTCGGAGGCTCTGTTTCAATTGATTCGAAAGAAGGAGAAGGATCCATCTTTTCCATTCAATTGCCATTAACTCTTTCAATCATTTCTGTCATGCTTGTCGAAATCAAAAAAGAAAAATATGCGATCCCATTATCTTCAATTATCGAAACAGCGATCGTGAAAAGAGAAGAAATATTCAATGCCCATAATCAGAAAGTGATCGATTTCAGAGGAAGGGTTGTACCGCTTTTATTTTTAAAGGATATTTTTGAAGTTCCTGCATGGGATGAAGAAGATAATGATGATGAATTCCATTCTGTTGTCATTGTTCGAAAAGGAGATAAAATGGCCGGTCTTGTTGTCGATTCATTTATTGGGCAGCAAGAAATTGTTTTAAAATCACTCGGAAATTACTTAACAAATGTTTTTGCGATTTCCGGTGCAACGATTCTTGGTGACGGTCAAGTCGCTCTGATCGTTGATTGCAATGCCCTTATTAAGTAAGGAATAGTGAGGATCTTTTTCATATTCTTGCTGAAAAAAATGATAGATTTCGAGGGGAGTGATTCAACATGACGGCAGCCAAAACTGATGAGATGAAAGTCATCGTTTTTCAATTGATGGAAAAAGAATATGCAATCCCTGTCAGCCAAGTCCAGTCGATTGAAAAGGTTCAACATATAACGAGAGTTCCCGGCACTTCACCTTTCGTGAAGGGCGTCATTAATTTGCGAGGGGTCGTTACACCTATTATTGATCTTCGGAAGAGATTTGACTTTCCTGAAGCAAGTTATAATGACAACACACGTGTAATTATTGTGTTAATTGAAGATATAGAAGTAGGGCTGATCGTAGATAGTGCAAATGATGTAATAGATATTCCGGCAAATTCAATAGAACCCCCTCCTGAAGTGGTCGGTGCAATAGATGCGGATTATATTAGGGGCGTCGTAAATATTGATAAAAGGTTATTAATTTTGTTAGATCTCGGCACGGTTTTGAGTTCAGATAAAATTCTTGTATCTGTTGGGAATGAAGGATAGGCTATGTTATTCATCGAAAATTTTACAAGTTTGCACCTTGATATTTTAAAAGAGATTGGCAATATCGGCGCCGGCAATGCGGCAACGGCATTGTCTACCTTATTAAATAAAAAAATAGAAATGAACGTGCCGAACGTTCGGATTGTTTCGTTTGATGAAATGATGGAAATGGCCGGCGGCGCAGAAAATGTAGTAGCCGGTGTTTTTTTAAGAATTGAAGGAGATGCTCCTGGGAGCATGTTTTTTATCCTTTCATTAAAACAAGCAGACGCCTTTATTCAGCGAATGATTGGCGATTCGGATTTCACATTTGAGAACCCTCCATACAATGAATTGGCTTTATCGGCACTTCAAGAGCTTGGCAACATATTGTCCGGTTCTTATTTGTCATCATTGTCAGACTTTACAAATCTGTGTCTGTATCCTTCTGTGCCCGCCCTTAGCATCGATATGGTAGGAGCGATCATTAGCTACGGATTAATAGAATTGTCACAAGTTAGTGATTATGCAATTGTTGTAGAAACGGCGTTAAATGAAGATGACATGCAATCTTCAGACGGCGTGAAAGGCCATTTTTTCCTTTTGCCTGACCCTGACTCCTTTCGTACAATTTTCAAATCTTTAGGGGTTGCAGAGGATGATTGATAGTTTGCAAGTTGTGAAAGTAGGTATTGCTGACATGAAGATTGTACGTGCTCCCGGTTTAATCAGGACTTCCGGACTTGGCTCTTGTGTAGGGGTAGTCATTTACGATCAGGTAAAAGAGATTGCCGGATTAGCCCATGTTATGCTTCCTGATTCTTCACTTGCAAAGGCAGGAACAATTAACAGAGCTAAATATGCTGATACGGCAATAAAAGAACTAGTATCGTTATTAGTAAAGGGCGGTGCCCGTCAAATGGCGTTAAAAGCAAAAATAGCCGGCGGTGCCCAAATGTTTCAATTTGCTGCTGCAAACGATATGATGAGAATCGGACCGAGAAATGTAGAAGCTGTTAAAAGAGAGCTTGCTGCATTAAAAATAGTTATTGTTGCAGAAGATGTTGGAGGTAACAACGGTAGAACGATCGAATTTAATCCGAAAACTTGTGAATTAACGATCCGTACGGTAAACAAAGGAACCAGCACGATCTAGGGGCTGACTCATAAGTAAAGGGTCAGACCCAATCAGTACAAAGTGGTAAACGATTTGAGGAGGATTACCGTGACAAAGGTTTCAATGACCGATGAGCAAATATACTGGGAAAATTGGGTACGGCATCGTGATCCTCATGCAGGAAATCTATTAGTCAAAAAATATATGCCATTAGTTAATTATCATGTACAACGAATCTCTGTCAGTCTCCCAAAAAGCATATCAAGAGATGATTTGCAAAGCCTTGGAATGGTTGGTTTGTATGATGCACTTGAAAAATTTGACCCTGAGCGAGAATTAAAGTTTGATACATATGCTTCCTTCCGTATTCGCGGGGCAATTCTTGACGGTTTGCGAAAAGAAGATTGGCTGCCGCGAAGCACAAGAGATAAAGCCAAAAAGATTGAATCTGCAATTGAAAAGCTTGAACAGCGGTATATGAGAAACGTGACAACAGCAGAAATTGCAGCTGAACTGAATATGTCAGAAGATGAAGTAGTTTCCACAATGAATGAACACTTTTTTGCCAATGTTCTTTCCATTGATGAACATCCTCTAGAACATGATGACAAAGACGGGCAATCATATGTCCTTAAGGATGAGAAAGCAGAAAATCCAGAAGAAAAAATTGTGAAAGAAGAGATGCTTTTGGAGTTGTCTGAGCTCATTTCTCAGCTGAATGAAAAAGAGCAGCTAGTTTTAAGTTTGTTTTACAAAGAGGAATTAACATTAACTGAAATCGGCAGAGTAATGGGGCTGTCTACGTCGAGAATTTCCCAAATACATTCAAGGGCACTTTACAAACTGCGGCAAGCAATGGAATGCTTACAGCGGATAGAGGGGTAATATGGTTATTTTTTTTCTGATATTAAGTTTATTATTCAATATTTTGGCTTTTCTGGCAATCGTGATATTATATTTGCGCCAAAATCGATTCATTCAGGCAGAAAAAAAGCAAGAAAAAATGATTCAGGAAATGGAAGAAGTCATTTCGGCTTATATGATTGAAATGAAAGAAGAAAACGAGAAATTTATTAATCGTTTACAGGAAATTAGCCTAAATAAAGAAACTGCATTTATTAATAGAACGAGTGAAATGCCAACTCCAAACATATCGGATCTTCACTCCGATGGAACAAGCAAAGAGCGTTCAATCAGAATAGGAAAAGTCGCTCCCTTTCAAGCGGTAAAAGCTTATAAGAAAAACATGAACAATTCTGATCTTTCGATTGAGAAATCAAACAGCTCTCCGTTAACGGATGGCAAACAGTCAGGTTCCCAAAATGCATCCGTTGACTCAGAGAATCATTTCCAAGATCAAAACATAAAATCTGAACAGAAAGACGATTATTTAATGTCATTGTTAAATGAAGTTTTTTCTCTGAAAAAGGAAGGATTTAGCGTTGAAGAAATTGCAAAGAAACTGAATAAAGGAAAGACGGAAATCGAACTTTTACTTAAATTTAATCATCAAAATGAGCAGGAATAACTTGATTGTCATTTTCACATGTGCTATATTATGACATGGTGTTATTACACACGCTTGCTGATTTAAACGGATGGTGCTGTCAAAATGACAGTTTCCGTTTAAAAATGATGTGGGCGGAGGAAAACAAAACCATTAGGAGGAAAAAAGCATGTCAGTAATTTCTATGAAGCAATTGCTTGAAGCTGGTGTACATTTCGGTCACCAAACTCGCCGTTGGAACCCAAAAATGAAGAAATATATTTTCACTGAACGTAACGGCATTTACATCATCGACCTTCAAAAAACAGTGAAAAAGGTTGAGGAAGCTTTTAATTGGGTAAAAGAGCTTGCAGCGAATGGAGGAACAATTCTTTTCGTTGGTACAAAAAAACAAGCTCAAGAATCTGTAAAGGAAGAAGCAGAACGTTCAGGAATGTTTTATGTGAACCAACGCTGGCTTGGAGGAACTTTAACTAACTTTGAGACAATCCAAAAGCGTATCCAACGTTTAAAAGATATTGAAAGAATGGCTGAAGACGGCACTTTCGATGTTCTTCCAAAGAAAGAAGTAGTTAAATTAAGGAAAGAACAAGAGCGTTTAGAAAAATTCCTTGGCGGTATTAAAGAAATGAAACAGCTGCCGGATGCTTTGTTCATCATTGACCCTCGTAAAGAACGTATCGCAGTTGCAGAGGCACATAAATTAAACATTCCAATCGTAGCTATCGTAGATACAAACTGCGACCCAGATGAAATTGATGTGGTTATCCCTGCAAACGATGATGCAATTCGCGCTGTTAAGCTTTTAACTTCAAAAATGGCTGATGCGATCTTAGAAGCTAAACAAGGTGAAGAAGTTGCAACTACAGCTGCCGCTGAGTAATGTTAAAGGTGATAATAGGGAGCACCCTTTATCACCTTTTTTTAAAGATTTTCTTTTTGAATTATTCTAATAGCCAAGTTACATAACATACAATTAAGGAGGATTTCTTATTATGGCAATTACTGCACAAATGGTTAAAGAACTGCGCGAAAAAACTGGCGCCGGCATGATGGATTGCAAAAAAGCCCTTCAAGAAACAAACGGTGATATGGAAAAAGCGATTGATTTCCTTCGTGAAAAAGGAATCGCAAAAGCTGCAAAGAAAGCAGACCGTATTGCCGCTGAAGGTATTACTTCTATCAAAGTTGAAGGAAACGAGGCTGTCATTCTTGAAGTGAACTCTGAAACGGATTTCGTTGCTAAAAACGAAGGCTTCCAAACACTTGTAAAAGAATTGGCTGATCATCTTCTAAAACATAAACCGGCTACTGTTGAAGAGGCAGCAGAACAAAAAATGGATAGCGGTTCTACTGTAGCTGAACACATTAATGCCGCTGTTGCAAAAATCGGTGAGAAAATCACTCTTCGCCGCTTTGAAATCAAAACAAAAACTGACAATGATGCATTCGGTGCTTATTTGCATATGGGCGGACGCATCGGTGTTCTAACTGTGTTAGAAGGAACTACTGATGAAGAGGCTGCAAAGGATGTTGCAATGCATATTGCCGCATTAAATCCTAAATACGTTTCCCGCGACCAAGTTTCTCAAGAAGAAGTAGAGCGCGAACGCCAAGTTTTAACACAACAGGCTCTAAATGAAGGGAAACCTGAAAACATCGTCGCAAAAATGGTAGAAGGGCGTCTAGGGAAATTTTTTGAAGAAGTTTGTGTTCTTGATCAAGCTTTCGTTAAAAACCCTGACCAAAAAGTACGCCAATTTGTAGAATCAAAAGGCGCAACAATTCGCGAGTTCGTTCGCTACGAAGTTGGAGAAGGCTTGGAAAAACGTGAAGAAAACTTCGCAGAAGAAGTTATGAACCAGGTTAAGAAGTAATCAATTAAGCTATAATTAAACAGACTGATTCATACTCAGGGAACACTTTGTGTTCCCTGTTTTTAAAGCTTGCATAATAGGCTAAGACTACATATGGAGGTTCTTATGAGCAGCCCTAAGTACAAACGAGTAGTATTAAAATTAAGCGGAGAAGCTTTAGCAGGTGAACAAGGCTTCGGTATTAATCCTGCCGTCATTAAATCAATCGCCGAACAAGTAAAGGAAATAGCTGAATTAGGTGTTGAAGTGGCAGTAGTTGTAGGCGGCGGCAATATTTGGCGGGGAAAAATAGGCAGTGAGATGGGAATGGACAGAGCGACAGCGGATTATATGGGAATGCTGGCAACTGTGATGAACTCCTTGGCGCTGCAAGACAGCCTCGAACATTTAGGGATTGAAACACGTGTCCAAACTTCAATCGAAATGCGCCAAGTTGCAGAACCTTATATTCGCAGACGTGCGATTCGCCATCTTGAGAAAAAACGGGTGGTTATTTTCGCTGCTGGTACTGGAAACCCTTATTTCTCAACTGATACAACAGCTGCTTTGCGGGCAGCCGAAATAGAAGCGGAAGTTATTTTAATGGCGAAAAACAATGTAGATGGGGTATATACTGCTGACCCTCGAGTTGATAAAAATGCAAAGAAATATGATGAACTGTCTTATTTAGATGTTCTAAAAGAGGGGCTCGCGGTTATGGATTCAACAGCATCGTCACTATGTATGGACAACAATATACCGTTAATTGTATTCTCTATTATGGAACAAGGAAATATTAAACGAGCCGTGATGGGCGAAACAATCGGAACAATCGTAAGGGGGAAATAATAATGCCAAAACAAGTCATTGCAAATGCTAAAGAAAAAATGACGAAAGCGATCCAAGCATATACACGCGAACTTGCAAGCATTCGGGCAGGCAGAGCCAGCGCTTCTTTATTGGACAGAGTAACCGTTGAATATTATGGAGTGCCTACACCTGTCAATCAATTAGCAGGGATTACTGTTCCCGAACCTCGCTTACTTGTCATCCAGCCATATGATAAATCAATTGTTGGGGAAATCGAAAAAGCCATTTTAAAATCAGATTTGGGATTAAATCCGACAAGTGACGGCTCCCTTATCCGCATTGCCATTCCGCAGCTCACTGAGGAACGCCGAAAAGAGCTTGTAAAAGTTGTAAAAAAAGAATCAGAAGAAGCTAAAGTAGCGATCAGAAACATCCGCCGCGATGCAAATGATGATCTTAAAAAATTAGAAAAAGCAGGCGAAATAACAGAAGATGATCTTCGCGGATATTCGGATGATATTCAAAAGCTTACGGATGAACATATTAGCAAAATTGACCAAATCACAAAAGATAAAGAAAAGGAAATCTTGGAAATCTGATTATTGCTCGCCGGACGGCGAGTTTTCTTTTTCAAAAAATAGAAAAAGCGATGCTGTTCCGAAGGTCTTTTTGCTTTACTTAATCCTCTATATTTTTTATAGAGATATCTAATTGAATTTTTGGTATGATAAGAGCGTGCAGTTTGAAAAAATTTTTACATATTCTGCATTTTTCCTTTTTTATCGGAGGTAACGATTAACCTTTTTTGGAGGAGCTGAACTATGTTTAATAAAATAAAGCTTTGGAAGAACCAGAATTTCTCTTCCAATCTCCGAGATCGAATTAAAAACATTAAAGAACAACAAGTTCCTTCACATATTGCCATTATTATGGACGGGAACGGCCGCTGGGCAAAGAAGAGAGCATTGCCGAGAGTAGCAGGCCATCATGAGGGTATGAAGGTCGTTCGTAAAATAACGATGCTGGCAAATGAACTTGGAATAAAAATATTGACTTTGTACGCATTTTCCACGGAAAACTGGAAGCGCCCGAAGAACGAAGTAGATTATCTAATGAAGCTTCCCGAAGAGTTTCTAGGCACCTTTTTGCCGGAGCTTGTGAAAGAAAATGTAAAGGTGAAAATGATAGGCTATAAGCACAATCTTCCGGAACATACGGTAAGAGCAATTGAAAAAGCAACCGATGAAACAAAGGAAAACAACGGCCTTATTCTAAATTTTGCTCTCAATTATGGAAGCAGGGCTGAAATTATTGAAGCTGTAAAGCACGTCTTAAAAGATTGCCGAAGTGGCATAATGAATGAAAACGACTTGAATGAGGATGTATTTTCCAATTATTTAATGACTTCAGGTCTTGAGGACCCCGATCTCTTAATTAGAACCAGCGGGGAAATTCGGCTGAGCAATTTTATGCTATGGCAGCTTGCGTATACAGAATTTTGGTTTACCGATGTTTTGTGGCCGGATTTTTCCGAGGAACATTTAATCGAAGCAATAGAAGATTTCCAAAACCGCCAAAGACGGTTTGGGGGAGTTTGATCATCCCCAAATTTGACATCGGGGCTTCCATATTCATGAATCTAGACGAAGAATACAAAGGTGTTGAATAATGGATGAAGCAAAGAATCATAACAGCAATCGCAGCAGCGGCTGTTTTTTTGCCGATTGTTTTTTTCGGAAATATGCCATTTTTGGCCATGATATACTTATTGGCAACGATAAGCTTATATGAGCTGTTAAAAATGCGAAAACTGAAGCTTTTTTCAGTTCCAGGCATTATATCATTGGCTCTACTTTGGATATTTTTATTGCCAAATGAGTATTTAAATTTAATTGAGGATCTTAACTATTCAAAGGTAGAAGTCGCGCTATTGGCTGTTTTGCTATTTTTAACTTATACCGTTGCGACAAAGAACAGGTTTTCATTTGACGATGTTGCCTTTTCAACAATGGCAATTATGTATATCGGGATCGGATTTTATTATTTTATTGAAACGCGCGAAGCGGGCTTGACTTATGTGTTTTATTCACTATTTATCGTTTGGGCGACCGATTCAGGTGCTTATTTTATCGGACGGGCTATTGGCAAAAACAAACTTTGGCCGGAAATCAGCCCTAACAAGACTGTGGAAGGATTTATTGGCGGCATTGTATGCGCCATCATCGTTGCGATTTTATTTGTATTCTTTACAGATATTGATGCATCACTTATACAATTAATGATCATCACTGTCTTTTTGTCGATTTTCGGTCAAATTGGCGATCTAGTCGAGTCAGCTTTAAAAAGGCATTATGATGTGAAAGATTCCGGTAACATTCTTCCCGGTCATGGCGGTATTTTAGACCGCTTTGACAGCCTGTTATTTGTTTGGCCTCTATTGCATTTCTTTCACTTGTTATAAGAAAAGTGCAAGCGCCTCGATTAGGCCCGACAGCTGCTTGCGCTGGACAGTTATCAAAGTCCAAAAATAAAAATTTTGTTCTTGTTGTTGATTAGTAGGAGTTGAATGTATTTGAAGTATATTAGTTTGTTAGGGGCAACCGGTTCAATTGGTACTCAAACATTGGATATCATAAGGGAACACCCTGACCAATTTAAGCTTGCGGCGATGTCTGTCGGCAGAAATCTTGATCTCGCAAGAAAAATCATTCATGAATTTAAGCCCGAGCTAGTTTCAACCAGGGATAAATCCGGTTCAGATAGCTTGAGAGCCGAATTTCCCGGTATTACTTTTACATATGGAGAAGAAGGTTTATCAGAAGCAGCTGTTTTTGAAAAAACAGACATTCTCGTAAATGCTGTATTAGGCAGCGTCGGTCTATATCCGACATTGCAAGCAATTGAAGCGGGTAAAACAATAGCGATCGCAAATAAAGAGACGCTTGTTACCGCGGGCCATCTAGTAATGGAAGCAGCCCGTCGAAAAAAAGTTCCATTGCTTCCGGTCGACAGTGAGCATTCAGCCATATTCCAAGCCCTTCAAGGTGAAAAAGAAAAAAACATTGAAAAAATTATTTTAACGGCTTCTGGAGGAAGTTTTCGGGACAGAAGCCGGGACGAACTAGTCAATGTTACAGTAGAGGAAGCCCTTAACCACCCTAATTGGTCCATGGGAGCGAAAATTACGATTGATTCCGCCACCATGATGAATAAAGGCCTTGAAGTGATTGAGGCTCACTGGCTTTTTTCAATGCCATATGATCGAATAGAAGTGCTTTTGCATAAAGAAAGTATTATTCATTCGATGATTGAGTTCCATGACAGCAGTGTGATTGCCCAGCTCGGAACACCGGATATGAGGGTGCCGATTCAATATGCGTTAACTTACCCGGACAGACTGCCTCTTAAATCTGCAAGCAAGCTGAATCTTGCCGAAATTGGCAAGCTCCATTTTGCTGAGATGGACTTTAACCGTTTTCGCTGTTTACAATTTGCATATGAAGCCGGAAAAGCGGGGGGAACGATGCCGACAGTTCTAAATGCTGCAAACGAGGAAGCAGTGGCCGCATTTCTGAATGGGGAAATTTCTTTCCTGCAAATTGAAGATTTAATTGAAAAAGCAATCAGCAAGCACGAAATCATTAAACATCCTGATCTTGAAACGATTCAAGTAATCGATAAAGAAACAAGAAACTTTGTTAAAGGTTTATACTGATTATATTCACATAGAATGTAATATAGAGTACAAACGGTTTTTGCTTCATACTTGGCATGAAGTAATATATTTGGTACTCTTTAGCCAAGAAATATGTTTCATGCTGAAAAACATGAAAAAAATCTGACAGTCTAAAAGGTGGGTATACGTTTGAGTACAGTGATAGCCTTTATCGTCATATTTGGCGCCCTTGTTTTTTTCCATGAATTAGGACATTTCGTTTTTGCAAAAAAAGCGGGTATTTTATGCCGGGAGTTTGCGATCGGTTTTGGCCCGAAAGTATTTTCCTATAAAAAAGGGGAAACAACCTATACGATACGCCTTCTGCCAATAGGCGGATTTGTCCGGATGGCAGGAGAAGACCCTGAGATGGTGGAAATTAAGCCCGGCTACAGAATTGGATTGCTCTTTGACAAAGCCGGAAAAGTAAACACGATTATTTTAAATAATAAAGATGAATATCCTGATGCAAGGATTGTTGAAGTTGAGCATGCAGACATTGAACACGAACTTATCATAAAAGGATATGCGGATGATGAAGAGGACGTTCTCCGTACGTTTGCCGTCAATCCAGAGGCAACAGTGGTGGAAAACGGCTCTGAAACTCAAATTGCGCCATATAACCGCCAGTTCGCTTCTAAGACACTTGGCCAAAGAACAATGGCCATTTTTGCAGGACCAATGATGAACTTTATCCTTGCATTTGTGGTCTTTGTTATTATTGCACTTTTTCAGGGAGTGCCATCTATGGAACCTGAACTCGGGAAATTGACTCCGGATGGTGCTGCTTATGAGGCAGGTTTAAAAGAAGGAGATAAGGTTGTAAGCATTGATGGTTCAGAAATTTCAACCTGGACAGATGTGGTTGAAATCATTCGCAAAAATCCCGGCGAAGAACTTCAATTTACCATTGAACGAAATGGCGATACACTTGAAATACCGGTAACTCCGGAAGTGCAAGAAGCTGAAGGGAAAAAAATCGGTTTAATAGGGGTTTACAGTCCTGTTGAAAAATCACCGTTAAAAGCACTCACTTACGGAGCAAGTGAAACGTATTTCTGGACGAAAGAGATTTTCTTTATGCTTGGCAAGCTAGTGACAGGGCAGTTTTCGATTGATTCTCTTTCAGGACCTGTTGGCATTTACGTTTCAACCGATACAGTTGCAAAATCAGGAATTTATTATTTAATGAAATGGGCAGCAATTTTAAGCATAAACCTCGGGATCATGAATTTGCTTCCAATACCGGCCTTAGACGGTGGTAGACTAATGTTTTTTGCTGTTGAAGCGGTCAGGGGAAAACCGATTGACCGTCATAAAGAGGGAATGGTTCATTTTATCGGTTTTGCACTGCTTATGCTATTAATGCTCGTAGTAACATGGAATGATATTCAACGCTTTTTTCTATAATGAATAGTTAGCCTAATGCCTCCGGCGTGTTTGACCGGAGGCGCATTCGGATTTAAGTAAATGGGGTGTATGATATGAAACAGAGTATGACGCTAATTCCGACACTAAGAGAAGTACCTGCAGATGCAGAAATAAAAAGCCACCAGCTATTATTAAGAGCCGGTTTTATACGGCAAAATGCCAGCGGTGTTTACAGCTATATGCCATTAGGGCGAAAAGTACTGCAAAAAATTGAGGAAATTATCCGTGAAGAAATGAATAATGCCGGAGCCGTCGAACTGCTTATGCCGGCACTGCAGCAGGCGGAGCTCTGGCAGGAATCAGGTCGTTGGTATACATACGGGCCGGAATTGATGCGGCTAAAAGATCGCCATGAAAGAGAATTTGCTCTTGGTGCAACGCATGAAGAAGTGATTACAAGCTTGGTTCGTGATGAAGTTAAATCATATAAACGGCTACCACTCACTTTATATCAGATTCAAACTAAATTTCGTGATGAAAAGCGTCCGCGTTTCGGGCTTTTGCGCGGTCGAGAGTTTATTATGAAGGATGCATATTCATTCCATTCATCAAAAGAAAGCCTTGACGAAGTATACGAAAAAATCTTTCAAGCTTACTCGAATATTTTTAGAAGGTGCGGACTCGATTTTCGTGCTGTTATTGCTGATTCAGGAGCAATGGGCGGAAAAGATACGCATGAATTTATGGTGTTATCAGATGTCGGAGAAGATACGATTGCTTACTCAGATGCATCGGACTATGCAGCGAACATTGAAATGGCACCTGTCGTTGTCAAATATGAAAAAGACGATGAGCCTGAAAAAGAACTGGAAAAAGTAAAAACAGAAAATCAAAAAACGATTGAAGAAGTATCAGCTTATTTAAATGTAGATGAGAAGAAGTGCATAAAATCATTACTTTTCAAAGTGGATGATTCATATGTGCTCGTTCTTGTTCGCGGTGACCACGAAGTTAATGATATTAAACTGAAAAATCTGTTTGAAGCAAATACGGTAGAGCTGGCTGATGCTGAAGAAACAAAGAAGATTCTTGGTGTAAGCGTAGGCTCCATCGGCCCGATTCATGTAAACAATGTTGAAATTGTTGCAGATTTTGCGGTTGAAGCGATCACAAACGGAGTATGCGGTGCTAATGAAGAACATTTCCATTACATAAATGTGAATCCCGGCCGTGATTTTAAAGTCAGCCGGTATGCAGACCTTCGGTTTATTCAGGAAGGAGATCCTTCACCTGATGGGCAAGGGAAGATTTTGTTTGCGAAAGGAATCGAAGTTGGACACGTCTTTAAGCTCGGAACCCGTTACAGTGAAGCAATGAATGCCGTATATTTAGATGAAAACGGCAAATCACAGCCAATGATCATGGGCTGCTACGGAATCGGAGTTTCCCGGACGTTGGCTGCTGTCGCTGAACAGTTCAACGATGAAAATGGGCTTGTCTGGCCTGCAAATATTGCACCGTTTCAAGTACATGTCATTGCCGTTAATATGAAAGATGAAGCACAAGCTTCATTAGCCGAAGAAATTTACACAGAATTGCAAAAAAACCGCTTTGAAGTTTTGCTGGATGACCGTCAGGAAAGACCGGGCGTGAAATTTGCCGATTCTGATCTCATTGGCATTCCTGTCATAGTTACAGTCGGAAAGAAAGCTGCTGACGGCATTGTCGAAGTAAAAGTGCGCAAAACAGGCGAAATGCAAGAGATTCATAAAAATGACCTTTTGCCGGCGCTTACTGACATTCTGAAAAATTTATAATCAGATTCGATTCGGGTTCCGTCATATGGGCGGAACCCGTTTTTTACCTGGATGGTTTAAAACGCGAAGCACTGTTGGAAGTTTTTCTTTATGTTATAATTACCTATGTTCATATTGGTAAAAGGATCATTTTTATAGAAGGAGAGAGAAAGATGAGCGATATAGCCTCCGGCAAGAAAGAGCGATTCCAACTCTTGCTCCAGCAGCTGCAGTTGACTGAAGATGCGATCGTAAAGTATTTTCACAACGCGGAAATCGAAAAAGTCTTGATTGAAAAGAAAGCCAGAAAATGGCATTTTTATTTTCTATTTGATCATATAATCCCTTCTAGTATTTATAACCGTTTTACTACTCGACTGGAAAAAACGTTCTCACATATAGCCAATATCTCATTTTCCATAAAAGTTTCCAATCAAGAAATTACAGACGAGCTCATCACTGATTATTGGAAATGCTGTATTCAAGAAATTGACGGGATATCGCCGCCGCTTTTAAAATTACTAAATGAACAAATTCCAAAGGTTCGAGGAAATAAAATAATTATACAAGCGAGAAATGAAGCGGAAGGGCTTGCGTTAAAAAAGAAATATGCCGAAATGATCACGAACATTTATCAAACATTCGGATTTCCCCCTTTAACAATCGATATCGAAATTTCGAACGAATCGAATGAAGAATATAAAGAGTTTCTGCTTGCAAAAGAAAAAGAAGATCAGGAAAGAGGGCTTCAAGCTCTTGCTGAATTGCAGAAGAAGGAAGCCGAAAAAGAACAGGGGATTGAATCTGAAAATGGTCCTCTCATGATCGGGCTGACAATTAAAGACGATTCCGATTTTAGAAAACTTGAAGAAATCGTTGAAGAAGAACGAAGAGTTGCGATTGAAGGGTATGTTTTCGATGTTGAAACGAAAGAGCTAAAAAGCGGAAGGACTCTATTAACCTTCAAGATTACGGATTATACAAGCTCGATCCTTGTCAAAATGTTTTCCAGAGATAAAGAAGATGCAGAAAAGTTTCAGCGCGTGAAAAAGGGAATGTGGCTGAAAGTCAGGGGCAGCATTCAAAACGATACATTTGTCCGGGATCTTGTCATGATCGGAAACGACATAAACGAAATAAAACCGATTGAAAGAAAAGATACCGCGCCTGAAGGAGAAAAACGAGTCGAACTTCACCTTCATACACCTATGAGCCAAATGGATGCCGTAACATCTGTAAGCACGCTTGTGGCCCAAGCGAAAAAATGGGGGCATAAAGCAATTGCCATTACCGACCATGCAGTTGTTCAATCTTTCCCTGAGGCATTTGGGGCCGGAAAAAAGAATGATATTAAAATCCTGTATGGTCTTGAAGCTAATTTAGTGGATGACGGAGTTCCAATTGCCTATAATAGTGCGCACCGGTTACTCTCGGAAGATACTTTTATCGTATTTGACGTCGAGACAACGGGATTATCCGCAGTCTATGACACGATTATCGAACTTGCTGCGGTTAAAATTCAAAATGGAGAAATTGTCGACCGCTTTGAGTCGTTTGCCAACCCGCACCATCCGCTTTCGGCAACTACGATCGAATTGACAGGAATAACGGATGATATGGTTAAAAATGCACCCGAAGTGGAAGACGTTTTGAGAAGATTCCATTCCTGGGCAGGCGACGGGGTGTTAGTAGCTCACAACGCTTCTTTTGATATTGGATTTTTAAATGTCGGCTATAAAAACATCGGCATCGGAAAGGTTGCCAATCCGGTAATAGATACACTAGAATTAGCCAGGTTTCTGTATCCTGAATTAAAAAACCACCGGTTAAATACACTGGCTAAAAAATTCGACGTCGAGCTCACTCAGCATCACCGGGCTATTTATGACGCGGAAGCTACCGGTTATCTTTTAATTAAAATGCTAAAAGATGCCAATGAAAAAGGCATTAAATATCACGACCAATTAAATGATAAAATGGGCCAAGGAAATGCGTATCAGCGTGCTCGTCCGTTCCATTGCACTCTTCTTGCGCAAAATGAAACTGGTTTGAAAAACTTGTTTAAACTTGTATCGATTTCCCACATTGATTATTTCTATCGGGTTCCACGAATTCCGAGATCCCAGCTCCAATTGCACAGGGAAGGAATTTTAGTCGGATCCGGCTGCGACAAAGGGGAAGTTTTTGAAGGTATGATGCAAAAAGCGCCGGAAGAGGTAGAGGAGATTGCTCAATTTTATGACTACTTGGAAGTACACCCGAAAGAGGTGTATGCCCCACTTATTGAAATGGAGCTTGTACGTGATGAAAAAGCGTTGGAAGAGATTATCGGCAATATTGTAAAGTTAGGGGAAAAGCTAAACAAACCGGTTGTCGCTACCGGTAATGTCCATTACTTAAACCCGCATGATAAAATCTACCGAAAAATTCTCGTAAGTTCTCAAGGGGGTGCCAATCCGTTAAACCGCCACCAACTGCCTGACGTTTACTTCCGCACGACAAATGAAATGCTTGATGCCTTTTCATTCCTCGGTGAAGAAAAAGCAAAAGAAATTGTCGTTACGAATACGAATAAGATTGCTGATATGATCGAAACGATTAAGCCGATCAAAGACGATCTTTATACACCAAAAATTGAAGGTGCGGATGAAGAGATACGGAAAATGAGTTACGAGATGGCCAAGAAAATTTATGGCGATCCGCTTCCTGAAATTGTTGAAGCACGGCTTGAAAAAGAGTTAAAAAGCATTATCGGCCACGGGTTTGCCGTGATTTACTTGATTTCTCATAAACTCGTAAAAAAATCGTTAGATGACGGTTACCTAGTCGGTTCCCGCGGTTCAGTAGGATCGTCGTTCGTAGCAACAATGACGGAAATTACGGAAGTAAATCCTCTGCCGCCTCATTATGTATGCCCGGAATGCAAACATTCCGAATTCTTTAATGACGGTTCGGTAGGATCAGGATTTGATTTGCCTGATAAAGATTGTCCAAAATGCGGCGCCAAATATAAAAAAGACGGCCATGATATCCCATTTGAAACGTTCCTTGGTTTCAAAGGGGACAAAGTGCCTGATATCGACTTGAATTTTTCAGGCGAATACCAGCCAAGAGCCCATAACTATACAAAGGTTCTATTTGGTGAAGATAATGTGTACCGCGCCGGAACGATCGGTACGGTTGCAGATAAAACGGCATACGGTTATGTAAAAGCCTATCAGCAGGATCACAATCTTGAACTTCGCGGAGCGGAAATCGATCGTTTGGCATCCGGACTGACAGGTGTAAAAAGGACGACGGGCCAGCACCCCGGTGGAATTATCGTTGTTCCGGATTATATGGATATTTATGATTTTTCGCCGATCCAGTATCCGGCAGATGATCAATCGTCCGAATGGCGGACAACCCATTTTGACTTCCATTCAATTCATGATAATCTATTGAAACTCGATATTCTCGGACACGATGACCCGACTGTCATCCGTATGCTTCAAGACTTAAGCGGAATCGATCCGAAGACAATTCCTACTGATGATCCTGAAGTGATGAAAATTTTCAGCGGAACAGAAACACTTGGAGTGACAGAAGAGCAAATCATGTGTAAAACGGGAACGCTAGGAATACCTGAATTCGGAACGAGATTTGTCCGTCAAATGCTCGAAGAAACGAAGCCGACGACATTCTCTGAACTTGTTCAGATTTCCGGATTATCACACGGTACGGATGTATGGCTCGGCAATGCCCAGGAACTCATTCAAAATAATATTTGTACATTGAGCGAAGTGATCGGGTGCCGCGATGATATTATGGTCTACCTCATTTATCAGGGGCTGGAACCGGCTTTTGCATTCAAAATTATGGAATCCGTCCGAAAAGGGAAGGGCTTAACGGAAGAGATGGAAGCGGAAATGCGCAAGAACAATGTACCTGAATGGTATATCGATTCTTGCAAAAAAATCAAATACATGTTCCCGAAAGCCCATGCTGCTGCCTATGTATTAATGGCAGTGCGAATTGCATATTTTAAAGTTCATCATCCTCTTTTATATTATGCTGCATATTTTACTGTTCGTGCTGAAGACTTTGATCTTGAAGCGATGACACGCGGTTCACAAGCGATTCGTGCCCGAATTGAAGAAATTAATGCAAAAGGGCTTGATGCTTCTCCTAAGGAGAAGAACCTTTTAACAGTGCTTGAATTGGCGCTTGAAATGTGCGAAAGGGGCTTTTCTTTCGGGAAAGTGGATCTTTACAAGTCGAGTGCAACTGAATTTATTATAGAGGGAAATTCCCTTATTCCGCCATTCAATTCCATTCCGGGACTCGGGACAAATGCCGCATTAAATATTGTGAAGGCAAGAAGCGAAGGAGAATTTTTGTCAAAAGAAGACCTTCAGCAGCGAGGGAAAGTCTCAAAAACAATCTTAGAATTTTTGGAAAACCATGGATGCCTTGATGCACTTCCTGAGCAAAACCAATTGTCATTGTTCTAAAAACTTTTGCAAACCTTTCTTTAACAGCGATTCCATTTGCAATAAATATCCGTTTATGATATAGTTTTATTTGGAAATACTAAGAATAAACTCTAGCTGATAAGAGTGGGGCGACCCACTCTTTCGTGTTTGTTTACACTAATTATCTTAATCGGGACTTTTTCCGGTTTTTTTTTCCTGCAGGTAAGAGATTGTTTGCTAAGGAGGGATATGATTTTGAGCAAGGTATCGGAAATAGTTGAAGAATTAGTAACGCCAATCCTTGATGAAAACGGTTTAGAGTTAGTTGACATCGAATACGTAAAAGAGGGAAAAGACTGGTTTCTCCGTGTATTTATCGATAAGGATACCGGAGTAGATATTGAGGAATGCGGGATTGTGAGTGAAAAGTTAAGTGAAAAGCTTGATGCAATTGATCCCATCCCCCATAACTACTTTCTTGAAGTTTCTTCACCAGGAGCGGAACGCCCTTTAAAGAAAGAGAAAGACTTTGAAAAAGCGGTCGGCAAAAATATTTACATTAAAACATATGAGCCTATTGATGGAGAAAAGACGTTCGAAGGCATCTTAACTCATTTTGACAGAGAAACAGTTAAAATAGAGATTAAAATAAAAACAAGAAAAAAACTGATTGAAATACCGTTCAGTAAAATTGCCAGCGCCCGTTTGGCTGTCAGTTTTTCATAAATGATTGCTTTGCTACATAAAAAAAGAGTTTTTAGAGATTAAAGGGGGAACGATCTCATGGCAAGTGAATTATTGGATGCACTTAATTTACTTGAAAAAGAAAAAGGCATTTCTCGTGAAGTTTTGATTGAAGCGATAGAGGCAGCGCTTGTTTCCGCTTACCGCAGGAATTTTAATCAAGCACAAAACGTAAGAATTGACATGAATCTGGAAAATGGATCTATGCGGGTTTTTGCAAGGAAAGAGGTGGTTGAGGAAGTATTTGATCCTCGACTCGAAATCTCTTTGGAAGACGCTCGGCAAATCAATCCGAATTATCAAGTTGAAGATATTGTTGAATTGGAAGTTACGCCGAAAGATTTTGGCCGAATTGCTGCGCAAACAGCAAAACAAGTTGTAACTCAGCGCGTCAGGGAAGCTGAAAGAGGAATTATTTATTCGGAATTTATCGACCGTGAAGAAGATATTATGACGGGAATCGTTCAGCGCCAAGATTCGCGATTCATTTATGTAAGCCTCGGCAAAATTGAAGCCATTTTGCCTGCAAATGAGCAAATGCCGAATGAACAATACAAACCGCATGATCGCATTAAAGTGTATATTACAAAGGTAGAGAAAACGACAAAAGGACCGCAAATTTACGTTTCCAGAACCCATCCGGGACTTTTAAAAAGATTATTTGAAATCGAGGTTCCGGAAATTTACGACGGAACAGTTGAAATAAAGTCTGTTGCCAGGGAAGCTGGAGACCGTTCAAAAATCTCCGTTCATTCCGATAATCCGGAGGTAGATCCGGTCGGTTCTTGTGTCGGACCAAAAGGAAGCCGCGTTCAGGCGGTTGTAAACGAATTAAAAGGTGAAAAAATCGATATTGTGAAATGGTCCGAAGACCCGGTTGAGTTTGTTGCAAATGCGCTCAGCCCTTCAAAAGTTCTTGATGTTATTGTAAATGAGGAAGAGAAAGCAACAACTGTTATCGTTCCTGATTACCAGTTATCGCTAGCAATTGGAAAACGCGGCCAAAATGCGCGCCTTGCTGCTAAGCTGACCGGCTGGAAAATTGATATTAAGGCTGAATCAGAGGCGCGTGAAGCGGGAATTTATCCGCGCAATGAACAATTGCTGACATTTGATGAAGACGAAGATACCGAAGAAGAATATACAATGGATTAAGGGATGAGGTGAATGATCGTGAACAAACAAAAAAAAGTTCCAATGCGTAAATGTGTTGCAACTGGTGAAATGAAACCTAAGAAAGAACTCGTTCGCATCGTTCGCTCGAAAGAAGGTGTGGTATCCATTGATCCAACAGGGAAAAAATCCGGACGTGGAGCTTATCTGTCTAAAGATAAGGAAGCCATCCTTCTGGCAAAGAAAAAAAATATTTTAGCAAATCATTTGCAAACAACGATAGATGAGACCATATATGATGAGCTCTTAGAGCTTATCGAGAAGGAGAAACGACTATCCTGATGAATTCAAATCAATGGATGTCATTGCTTGGCTTAGCCAATCGAGCTCGTAAAATCATTTCAGGCGAGGAGCTTACCGTTAAGGAAATCAGAAGCGGTAAAGCAAAGCTCGTTTTATTGGCAAGAGATGCATCAGCCAATACGACAAAGAAGATTACTGATAAATGCGGGTCCTATCACGTCCCATATAAAATGGTTGCAAACCGATATCTGCTCGGTCAAGCAATTGGAAAAGAAGCCCGCGTAGTCGCAGCCATTTTAGATGAAGGATTTGCGAAAAAACTGATGACGTTGCTCGATTAATTTTAGCGGGGGTGAAAATATGAGTAAAACGCGAGTTTACGAATATGCGAAAAAACATAATATTTCAAGCAAAGATGTGATATCAAAACTAAAAGATATGAATATTGATGTAAAAAATCACATGGCAACTTTAGAAGAAGAAACGATCAAAAAATTAGACGGAGTTTATATAAAAAAAGAAGAGAAAAAACCACAAAAACAAGGCAATCAACAACAGTCTCAAACAAGTTTAAAGCAAAAACCCGTTATGAATGCGAAGGCAGTGCCCTTTGAAGAAGACGTTGAAAAAAATCCGAGCCGCGTAAAAGTGAAACCTGTTCCTAAAATAAAAGAGGGCAAAAAGCACGATCAAGAAATTCAGTCAAAAGAAAAAAAGGTGTTAAACAAAAATAAGAATAAGAGCAGCAACAATAAACAAAAAAATAATTATAACAAAGGCAAAAATCATCAATCACATCAAGTTCAGCCTCAAAAGAAAAAAGAAAAAGAGCTGCCATCAAAAATCACATTTACGGGATCACTAACAGTTGCAGAGCTTGCAAAAAAGCTTCATAGGGAGCCTTCTGAAATCATTAAGAAACTATTTATGCTCGGTGTCATGGCAACAATCAATCAAGATCTTGATAAAGATGCAATTGAATTGATTGCCGGTGATTATGGAGTGGAAGTGGAAGAAGAGATCCAAGTCGATACGACTGACCTCGAAGTCTACTTTACGAAAGATGATGAAAAAGACCTCGTAGAAAGGCCTCCGGTTGTTACGATCATGGGACACGTTGACCACGGCAAAACGACTCTGTTGGATTCAATTCGGCAATCGAAGGTAACTGCTCAAGAGGCCGGCGGTATTACACAGCATATCGGTGCTTATCAAGTTGTAAAAAACGGTAAGAAAATCACGTTTCTTGATACACCGGGACATGCTGCCTTTACAACGATGCGTGCACGCGGAGCAAGCATTACCGATATCACAATTCTTGTCGTTGCTGCAGACGATGGTGTCATGCCTCAAACAGTTGAGGCCATAAACCATGCGAAAGCTGCTGAAGTTCCAATTATTGTAGCGGTTAATAAAATGGATAAACCTGATGCTAATCCGGACCGGGTCATGCAGGAATTGACAGAACACGGATTAGTTCCAGAAGCCTGGGGCGGAGACACGATTTTTGTCCAAATTTCCGCTCTGAAAGGTGAAGGAATTGATGAACTGCTGGAAATGATATTGCTTGTAAGTGAAGTTGAAGAGTATAAAGCGAATCCAAACCGCAATGCCGTTGGTACCGTTATTGAGGCACAGCTTGATAAAGGCCGGGGATCGGTTGCTACCCTTCTAGTTCAAAACGGCACGTTGAGGGTGGGAGACCCGATCGTTGTCGGAAATACCTTTGGACGTGTGCGTGCTATGGTAAACGATATGGGCCGCCGTGTAAAAGAGGCAGGTCCGTCTACACCGGTTGAAATTACTGGTTTGAACGATGTTCCGCAAGCCGGCGATCGTTTTGTTGTGTTTGATGATGAGAAAACAGCTCGTCAAATCGGCGAAGCGCGTGCTCAACAAGCGATTCAGGCACAACGAGGCGAAAAATCAAGGGTAAGCCTTGAATCATTGTTTGAACAAATGAAACAAGGGGAAATGAAAGATCTAAACGTCATTATTAAAGCAGACGTGCAAGGATCTGCAGAAGCTCTTGCGGCATCATTGCAAAAAATTGATGTCGAAGGAGTAAACATCAGAATCATTCACTCAGGCGTAGGTGCGATTACCGAATCAGATATAACGCTCGCTGCCGCATCAAATGCAATTGTAATCGGTTTTAATGTTCGGCCTGACGTAAACGCCAAACGTGCAGCTGAAGAGGAAAAAGTAGACATCCGCCTGCACCGAATCATTTACAAAGCGATTGAAGAAATTGAAGCCGCAATGAAAGGGTTGCTTGAACCCGAGTTCGAAGAAAAAACGATCGGCCAGGCAGAAGTGCGCCAAACGTTCAAAGTATCGAAAGTTGGAACAATTGCCGGTTGTTATGTTACAGATGGAAAAATTACACGCGACAGCGGTGTTCGCTTAATTCGTGACGGAATTGTCATCTTTGAAGGTACAATTGATGCCTTGAAACGTTTTAAAGATGATGCGAAAGAGGTAAACCAAGGTTATGAGTGCGGTATTACCATTAAGAACTTCAATGATATTAAAGAAGGCGACATCATTGAAGCATTCATAATGGAAGAAGTGGAACGGTAATGGTTATCGGCCTAGCCGCATGTGAATGCATTATTTATGATGCTTCTTCACTGAAAGAGAAAAGGGCAGTGCTCAAGCGCATACTCATGCGCCTAAAGCAAAAATTTAATATTTCCGTTGCGGAAGTCGATCATCAGGATGTTTGGCAGCGTACAAAAATTGCAGTCGTTGCCGTCTCATCCGCGAAGATTTCAGCGGAACAGGAACTTCAAAATGCCCTGAAATTAATCGACTCTTTTCCGGAAATTGAACGGACAATCACCGAAATAGAATGGCTGTAAATCATAAAAGTTCTGTTCGCTTGTTAAGCCGAGCGAACGGAGCTTTCTAAAAATCGAAAGCTACCCGGTTAGACGTGACAGAACGAGGTGAAGTGAAATGAACCTTAGAGCAAACCGTGTTGGAGAACAAATGAAAAAAGAACTTGGAGACATCATCGGCAGAAAAATTAAAGACCCGCGGATCGGGTTTGTTACGGTAACTGATGTCCAAGTAACCGGTGATCTCCAGCAGGCAAAGGTTTTTATTTCGGTTTTAGGTGACGAAGAGCAAAGAGAAAATACTCTAAAAGGCTTGGCAAAGGCTAAGGGATTTATCCGCTCAGAAATCGGACAGCGCATTCGTTTGCGCAAAACACCTGAAATCATTTTTGAATTTGATGAATCCATTGATTACGGAAATCGAATCGAATCATTGCTTCATCAAATTCATAATGAGGAAAAATCGAAAGAAAACCGGAATAATGAGTAAGGATAGACCGATTGAGTCTATCCTTTTTTCGCGCAAAAATCCAAAAAAAGGTGGTGATCCTAAATGGATGGTATTTTGCCGCTCTTCAAGCCAAAAGGAATGACTTCCCATGATTGTGTTTTTAAGCTTCGGAAAATGCTAAAAATCAAAAAAATCGGACATACGGGAACTTTAGACCCGGATGTTGACGGAGTATTGCCTATATGCATCGGCAAAGCAACGAAAGTAGCGGAATACATAACAGAAGCCGGAAAAACGTATGAGGGGCAAGTGACGATTGGCTATTCGACAACAACGGAAGATGCTTCAGGGGACATTGTTGAACAAATTTCAGGTACAAAAAAATTTACAAGGGAAGAAATCGTTCAAGTCTTGCATTCCTTTAAAGGTGAAATTGTCCAGACGCCTCCCATGTACTCTGCCGTGAAAGTCAATGGCAAACGCCTATATGAATATGCAAGGCAAGGAATCGAAGTAGAACGGCCAACGAGAAAGGTAACCATTTATTCGATCGACCTTCTGGATGACAGAAACATTTTTGAAGGCGAGACGGTGAATTTCCGTTTCCGCGTTTCATGCAGCAAAGGTACCTACATCAGAACACTTGCAGTCATGATTGGTGAAAAACTTGGATATCCTGCCCATATGTCTGATTTGACCAGAATTCAATCAGCCGGTTTCACCTTGGCTGATTCTTGGACCTTTGAACAAATTCAGGCAATGATTGATGATGAAACAATTTCTGAAGCTCTATTTCCGATTGAAGCTGCGCTGTCTCATTTGCCGAAATATCAATTAGATGATAAAGTAGCAGAGAAAGTAAAAAATGGTGCTGTATTAAGCACTCCCAAACATTTAGAAAATTTGGAAGGGCCTGTCGTTTTTGAAACAAAAACGGGGATAGCGTTAGCTATTTACAAACTTCATCCTTTGAAAAAAGGCTTTATGAAACCCGAGAAAGTTTTAAGAAATATATAGACCCGTGCAAGAAAAGGTGAATTCAGCGTGGAAATTATTCATATTCATCATCCTCATCAGTTTAATAAATCGGATTTTCCGCCTCTCGCTATGGCGCTCGGTTTTTTTGACGGTGTCCATCTCGGCCACCAAAAAGTGATTGGGAAGGCAAAAGAAATTGCTGATCAAAATGGAATGAAAAGTGCTGTGATGACATTTGATCCTCATCCTTCGGTCGTTTTAGGAAGGAGTGTTCGGCATGTGGAATACATAACACCTTTAGAGGATAAAATCAGGCTTATTTCCGGCTTGAACATTGATTATCTGTTTGTTGTCCATTTTACAGTTGATTTCGCAAACCTTCTTCCTCAAGAATTTGTCGATCAATATATTATCGGTTTAAATGTCAAACATACAGTTGCAGGGTTTGATTTTACATATGGAAGAATGGGAAAAGGCACGATGGAGACTCTTCCATTTCATTCCCGTGAACAATTCGGATATTCTGTTGTTCCGAAATTATCGTCAAGGGATGGAAAAATAAGCTCAACGTTAATCCGGTCATTGATCCGTGACGGAAGAACAGAAGAACTTCCCGATTTGCTCGGACGCTTTTATTCCGTTAAAGGAACAGTCGTACACGGGGATAAAAGAGGAAGAACAATTGGGTTTCCAACTGCTAATATTGAATTAACCGATGAATACATTCTGCCGCCGACAGGTGTGTACGCCGTCCGCATACGGATCAATGATCAATGGTTTCAAGGTGTTTGCAACGTCGGATACAAACCGACATTTAATCAAGTAAATCGTGATAAGCCTTCAATAGAGGTTCATATTTTTCAGTTCGAACAGGAGATATATGGTGAAAAAGTAACCGTCGAATGGCATATCCGTTTACGAAATGAGAAAAAATTTGCTCGGATTGAACAACTCGTCTCACAGATTGAAAATGACCGCCGGGCTGCACTTCAGTATTTTGAGAAAAACAGCGTTTAGACTTGCTTTTTGTCATAAAAAGTTGTATTCTAAAAAGGTATGAAAATGAACCTTTGCTTGGCAAGTCGAATCACCGACGCTTGCTCAGTAATTGGGGATTACAAATAGGAGGTGAAAAGGATGGCCATCACACAAGAACGTAAGAATGAAATCATTAATCAGTTCAAGATTCACGAAAACGACACTGGTTCTCCAGAAGTACAAATCGCTGTCCTTACTGAACAGATTAACAATTTAAACGAACATTTGCGTGTGCACAAAAAAGACCACCATTCACGTCGCGGTCTTTTAAAAATGGTAGGTAAACGCCGTAACCTTTTAACGTATCTACGAAACAAAGACATTCAACGTTACCGTGAGCTTATCAACAAACTCGGTTTACGTCGATAGTCAACAGAAGCGGGATCTTTCCCGCTTTTTCTTATACTGAAATAAAATGAAAATCATAAGTATCTTTTCAGAAAGAAGTACTTGAAAACAGGAAAGTTTCTGATCCAAAATCATACATATTTTCTTAAACATTTTAATGAACAGCTATTTCGTGCATATTATAACTACTTATAATAATAAAGAAAGCATTTCATTAGCTTAAAATATGATTACTTGGTAAAGCAGAGTTTATTTAAAAACCTTGCTTATTCTCTAAGAGTGATTCAGGTAGAGAGGGGTTTAAATACGAATGGAAAATGAGAAACGGGTCTATTCCATGGATTGGGCCGGACGCAATTTAACTGTGGAAATTGGACAGTTGGCGAAACAAGCTAACGGTGCAGTTCTAGTCCGTTATGGCGATACAGTCGTGCTAAGTACGGCAACAGCTTCAAAAGAACCAAAAAATGTTGATTTTTTTCCGCTGACAGTCAATTATGAGGAGCGCTTGTATGCTGTTGGGAAAATTCCCGGAGGTTTTATAAAAAGAGAAGGCCGCCCAAGTGAAAAGGCGATCCTGGCAAGCCGGCTGATTGACCGTCCGATACGGCCTTTATTTGCAGAAGGATTCCGTAATGAAGTGCAGGTTGTCAGCATGGTTATGAGTGTTGATCAGGATTGCTCTTCTGAAATGGCAGCCATGTTTGGGTCTTCCCTCGCTCTTTGCATATCAGATATTCCATTTGAAGGGCCGATTGCCGGTGTCACCGTCGGACGAGTCGGGGGAAAATTTATTATTAACCCTGGCGTTCAAGAAATGGAACAAAGCGATATGCATCTAGTAGTTGCAGGAACAAAAGATGCAATTAACATGGTTGAAGCGGGTGCCGATGAAGTGCCTGAGGAAGTAATGCTGGAAGCAATCATGTTTGGACATGAAGAAATAAAACGATTGATTGAGTTTCAGGAAAAAATTACTTCAGAAATTGGCAAAGAGAAAATGGAAGTTGTTTTATTCGAATTAGATAAGGAACTTGAAGCCGAAGTCCGCGAGATGTGTGAAGCAGACATGATTAAGGCGATCCAAGTACCGGAAAAGCTAGCTCGCGAAGATGCAATTAATGAAGTGAAAAATGAAGTGCTTGCGAAATATGAAGAACAAGAAGCGGACGAAGATACGTTAAAACAAGTAAAACAAATTTTGGATAACATTGTAAAAAATGAAGTTCGCCGCTTAATTACAGAGGAAAAAATACGCCCTGACGGCCGTAAAGTAGATGAAATCAGGCCGCATTCTTCTGAAATTGGAATTTTGCCGCGCACGCACGGTTCCGGATTGTTTACGCGCGGACAAACGCAGGCGTTGAGCGTTTGTACACTTGGTGCATTGGGTGATGTCCAAATTTTGGACGGGCTCGGAATTGAGGAAGAGAAACGTTTTATGCACCATTATAACTTCCCGAGCTTCAGTGTTGGTGAAACGGGTCCCATGAGAGGACCGGGGCGCCGCGAAATTGGACACGGAGCATTGGGAGAGCGTGCATTGGAACCGGTTATTCCATCTGAAAAAGAATTCCCATATACAGTTCGTCTTGTTTCCGAGGTGCTTGAATCAAACGGTTCCACATCTCAAGCAAGCATTTGCGCCAGCACATTGGCAATGATGGATGCAGGGGTTCCGATTAAGGCTCCGGTTGCAGGAATTGCAATGGGACTTGTTAAATCAGGCGACAATTATACGATTTTAACGGATATTCAAGGGATGGAAGACCATCTTGGCGATATGGACTTTAAGGTTGCAGGAACTCCAAAAGGGGTTACCGCATTGCAAATGGACATTAAGATTGAAGGTTTATCACGGGAAATACTCGAAGAAGCCTTGCAGCAAGCGAAAAAAGGCCGCATGCAAATCCTTGATTCCATGTTAAAGACGATATCCAAGCCAAGAGAACAATTATCGAAATATGCTCCAAAAATCTTAACGATGACAATAAATCCTGAAAAAATTCGTGATGTAATCGGACCTAGCGGAAAACAAATTAACAAAATTATCGAAGAAACCGGTGTAAAAATTGATATTGAACAGGATGGAACAATCTTCATTTCTTCCATAGATGAAGAAATGAATCAAAAAGCAAAGACGATTATAGAGGACATTGTCCGGGAAGTTGAAGTCGGACAACTCTATCTCGGTAAAGTAAAACGGATTGAAAAATTTGGTGCCTTCGTTGAAATCTTCAACGGCAAAGATGGCCTCGTTCATATTTCAGAATTGGCTGAGGAACGGGTAGGCAAAGTCGAAGATGTTGTATCGATCGGTGACGAAATATTAGTAAAAGTAACCGAAATCGATAAACAAGGCCGCGTCAACCTTTCACGAAAAGCAGTACTAAAAGAACAGCGTGAAAGACAAGCAAAATAAAAAGAGCCAGGGTTGCCCCTGGTTTTTTTAACGCTTTAAAGCATCGCGGGCCAGACCCGCACTACGTTAATGCGTTAAAGTGCGTTTTTTGATAATGGCCGTTCTACCTTGTCCCAGATTTACATATTGTAAAGTGAAGGGGGCAGGATCGAATGAAAAAGGTCGTCCATTTGGCTTTATTTCTTTTATTTTCAATGTTCGTGATCAATAATCCGTTAATTTCCCAATATATATCTAAATTAAAAGCAGATTCTATTACTGTAAATCAAACAACAAATCCTTTGTTTCAGGAAATAAATAATCGTGCAGGCGAATATGAAAAAAAGCCCATTAATGCTAAAATAGATCGGGTATGGAAAGCAATTCCCGGATATAATGGGATTAAAGTTGACGTTCCGGCTTCATACAAAAAAATGAAAAAGGACGGTAAATTTAGCGAAGAAAAATTAGTTTATAAGCAAATAAGTCCGGAAGTGCATCTTTCTGATCTTCCGCCAGCCGCTGTTTATCGGGGGAATCCGGAAAAACCGATGGTCAGTTTTATTATTAATGTTGCCTGGGGAAATGAATATCTTTCCGGAATGCTAGCAACCTTAAAAAAACATAATGTTTCAGCAAGTTTTTTCTTAGAAGGAAGATGGGTAAAAAATAATCCCGAGCTTGCGAAAATGATAGCCGAAGCTGGACACGAAATAGGAAACCACTCGTACACACACCCTAATATGAAAACATTGCCCCCTGCTGAAATAATCAAAGAAATAAAGAGAACGAATGAAGTGATAGAAGCGACAACTGGAAACAGGCCGAAATGGTTAGCACCACCAAGCGGTTCCTATCGTGAAGAAGTCGTAAAAATAGCTTCAGAATTTAATATGGGCACTGTCATGTGGAGTCTCGATACAATAGACTGGCAAAAACCAGCACCGGAGGTTCTGATTAACAGAATCATTCCAAAACTTCACAATGGTGCGTTAATTTTGATGCATCCCACGGAGTCAACTGCAAAAGCATTAGACCAATTAATATTGCAAATTAAACAAAAAAATTTGAAAATAGATACAGTTTCCAGCTTGTTAAGTGAAGAAAGGATTGTCCAAAATGAATGAAATGAATCGTCATTTTATTTTGGAAAAAAGAAAGATTATGTTATATACTAACTTATTGCAGTACTCTTGAAGCAGCGGGTTTTTAGAACAGGAGGAGTTTTATTTGATAAAGAAATATACATGTCAAAATGGGGTAAGAATCGTTTTAGAAAATATTCCAACCGTACGATCCGTTGCGATCGGTATTTGGATTGAAACAGGATCCCGTAATGAAAACCCCCAAAACAATGGTATTTCTCACTTTCTTGAGCATATGTTTTTTAAAGGCACGAAGACGAGAACAGCAAAAGAAATTGCCGAATCATTCGATAGTATTGGCGGACAGGTGAATGCTTTTACTTCAAAAGAATATACATGTTATTATGCAAAGGTTCTTGACACGCATGCCAATTTTGCTCTTGACGTACTTGCGGACATGTTTTTTCATTCTACCTTCGTTGAAGAAGAAATGGATAAAGAAAAAAAGGTTGTATTTGAAGAAATAAAAATGTATGAAGATACACCTGATGATATTGTCCATGATCTTCTAAGTAAAGCAGTGTATGAAAAACATCCACTTGGATATCCGATATTAGGAACGGAAGAAACGCTGGAATCTTTTACAAGCGACACATTGAAACAATATATACATGATTTCTATACACCAGAAAATGTCGTCGTTTCTATCGCCGGCAATGTTTCTGAATCATTTATTAAAGAAGTTGAAAAATACTTCGGATCGTATGAAGGCGGTAAACGAAAAAACACGCAAATTCCTCCTCAGTTTCATGCCAACCGGATTTCTCGGAAAAAAGATACCGAACAAGCCCATTTATGTATTGGATTTGAAGGACTGCAGGTAGGCCATGATGATATATACAGCCTGATTGTATTAAATAATATTCTGGGAGGCAGCATGAGCAGCCGCTTATTCCAAGAAGTCCGTGAGCAAAGAGGTTTAGCGTATTCAGTCTTCTCCTATCATTCCGCTTATCAGGACAGCGGAATTGTCACGATATATGGTGGAACGGGCGCCAAACAATTGAATGTGTTGTTTGAAACTATTCAGGAAACTCTTGAAAAGCTAAAGCAGGAAGGGATTACTATAAAAGAATTGAATAATAGCAAAGAACAGTTGAAAGGCAGTTTAATGCTGAGCCTTGAAAGTACGAACAGCAGAATGAGCAGAAACGGAAAAAATGAATTATTGTTGGGACGCCATCGCTCTCTTGATGAAATTGTCGAGCAAATCGATCAAGTAACAAAGGAAAGTGTTGATCAAATGGCACATACGATTTTTAATGATCAATATTCGATTGCATTAATCAGCCCTGATGGCGAACTTCCGAAAAATATATAAGCAGGGGCTGACTTTTAAGGGTCTGACTCCCTCTGGATCAGAGGGGTCCGGCCCTTTCTTTTTTCTTTTTACCGCTCTATTCTAAATTATTTTCAAAGACGTAAATATATAGTAAGACAAAGCATGCTGGAGGTCGAATATGAGGTTAAGCGAGTTGAGCGGCAAGGAGATCGTAGACGTAAAACGTGCGGAAAGGCTTGGCGTTCTGGGACAGACAGATTTAGAAATCAATGAAACCACAGGGCAAATTGAAACATTAATTATCCCTGCATTAAAATGGTTTGGATTTCGCAAACAAGGCGGCGAAGTTCGAGTGCAGTGGAAGCATATTAAGAAAATCGGTTCTGATATGATCATTATTGATATTCCTGACAATGAATAGCAAAGAAAGATAAGAGGTTGGCCGAGAGCCGATCT
This sequence comes from Bacillus methanolicus, assembly GCF_028888695.1. NCBI lineage: Bacteria > Bacillati > Bacillota > Bacilli > Caryophanales > Bacillaceae > Bacillus > Bacillus methanolicus. Next base: position 804,739 of record NZ_PNFF01000001.1, read on the forward strand.
CTTTTTTTATTGGATTCTTTTTTGCAGTAGGTGGAAAACTCACCGATTATGACATTAGCGCATAAGATGTTGGAGTAGTTCGTCAATACATTTTCCTGTACGGATTTTGCAGAAGAAGGTGAGTATTTTCATGCTGACAGGAATTCAAATTGCAATCATAGGCGGTGATGCCAGACAACTGGAAATCATCCGCAAGCTTACAGAACTGGATGCCAGGCTGTCTCTGATCGGATTTGAACAGCTGGATCATGCTTTTACCGGAGCGATTAAAGAAAAAATGGATGATGTTGATTTTTCAAATATAGATTCAGTCATATTGCCGGTGCCGGGTACAAGTTTGGAAGGTCAAGTCGAAACGATATTTTCCAATGAAAAAGTGTTTCTCACTCAAGAGAATATTTCCAAAACTCCGGAACATTGTACGATCTATTCAGGAATCAGCAACTCTTATTTAAATGAAATAACAAAGCAGGCAAACCGCCGCCTAGTTCAACTGTTTGAAAGGGATGATGTCGCAATTTACAATTCAATCCCTACGGTTGAAGGGACGATTATGATGGCCATCCAGCATACCGATTTTACAATCCACGGTTCAAGAGTGGCTGTACTTGGTCTTGGCAGAGTCGGAATGAGTGTTGCAAGAACGTTTCATGTTCTCGGAGCGAAGGTAAAGGTCGGAGCAAGAAGAAGCGAGCATATTGCCAGAATTACGGAAATGGGCTTAACACCTTTCCATCTAAACGAAATCAAACAGGCGGTAAAGGATATAGATATTTGTATTAATACGATTCCGCATTTAGTCGTAAATGCTTCGGTTATTTCAAAAATGCCTGCTCATACGCTGATCATTGATCTAGCTTCGAAACCGGGAGGAACGGATTTTCGTTATGCAGAAAAGCGAGGCATTAAAGCTTTGCTTGCACCGGGGCTTCCAGGAATTGTTGCACCGAAAACCGCCGGAAAAATTCTCGCAAATGTTCTCGCTCAATTGCTGAAAGATGACTTACAAAAAAGAAAGGGGAAAGAAGAATGAGCTTAAAAGGCAAAAGAATCGGATTTGGGTTGACGGGATCTCATTGTACTTATGATGAAGTGTACCCTGAAATCGAAAACCTTGTGAATACCGGAGCTGAAGTGGTACCGGTTGTAACGTTTACGGTCAAAAATACAGAAACGCGGTTTGGAAAAGGGGAAGATTGGGTTGAGCGTATCGAAGATTTAACGGGCAACAAGGTAATCGATTCAATTGTCAAAGCGGAGCCTCTTGGTCCCAAAATTCCCCTTGACTGTATGGTAATTGCACCGTTGACTGGAAACTCATTGAGCAAATTTGCGAACGCCATGACAGACTCCCCTGTACTAATGGCTGCGAAGGCAACATTGCGAAATCAAAAACCCGTCGTATTGGGTATTTCAACAAATGATGCATTAGGTTTAAACGGAGTCAATTTAATGAGGCTAATGGCCACTAAAAATATTTACTTTATTCCTTTTGGTCAGGATGATCCGGTAAAGAAGCCAAATTCAATGGTTGCCAGAATGTCGATGCTCGAAGAAACGATTATCTCGGCAATGAATGGAAAACAGCTCCAGCCCGTAATCGTAGAAAAATTTCGTGATGGAAAGTAATATCCCCGCGCTTTTTCCAGCAATAATTCAAAAAGCTTATTCCTTTAACGAATGAATATGATAAAATATATAATATTATTAAGATGGCGGTCTTATCAAAGAAGAGCCGCCTTCTCTAGTATTCTCAATTGCTGGAGAAAAATATATATAAAAAGATGCGGAAGGGGAACTATACATGGGTCAAAAAGAAGGTCTTCATATAGCAGTGGTAGGTGCAACAGGCGCAGTTGGTCAACAAATTATAAAAACCCTTGAAAATCGTAATTTTCCTGTAGGAAAAATTACACTTTTATCCTCAGCCCGGTCTGCAGGGAAAACGGCTTTATTTAAAGGTGAAGAAATTACGATTCAGGAAGCAAAACCTGAAAGCTTTGAAGGTGTAGATATCGCACTATTCAGTGCAGGAGGCAGTGTGTCTAAAGAGCTTGCTCCTGAAGCTGTAAAACGCGGTGCGATTGTTGTCGATAATACGAGTGCTTTTCGTATGGATGCGGATGTTCCGCTTGTCGTTCCTGAAGTAAACGAATTTGCACTTCATGAACATAATGGAATTATTGCCAATCCAAACTGTTCAACCATTCAAATGGTTACAGCATTGGAACCAATTCGACAAAAGTACGGTCTGAAAAAGGTGATCGTATCAACTTATCAGGCTGTTTCAGGTGCAGGTGCTCAAGCAGTGGAAGAATTATATGAGCAGACAAGAGCGATTATTAATAATGAGCCGTATGAGCCAAAAATTCTACCTGTTAAATCTGATAAAAAACATTATCAAATTGCTTTTAATGCCATACCGCAAATTGATAAATTCCAGGAAAACGGCTATACTTTTGAAGAAATGAAAATGATTAATGAAACGAAGAAAATTATGGGGCTTCCAGACCTGCAAATTGCGGCAACTTGTGTCCGATTGCCTGTTGCGACGGGACATTCTGAATCGGTGTATATTGAAGTGGAAAAAGACGGATTAACCGTTCAAGAGTGTAAAGAAATCCTTGCCGGTGCTCCGGGAGTTGAGGTTCTAGACGATATTGAAAACCAAATCTATCCGATGCCTGCAGATTGTGTAGGCAAATACGAAGTCTTCGTTGGCCGAATTAGACAAGACCTTGACACGGCAAACGGATTCCATATGTGGATTGTTTCTGATAATCTCTTAAAAGGCGCAGCTTTGAATACAGTTCAAATCGCAGAAAGCTTAATCAAATTAGATCTTATCGGAAACAAATAATGGGGATTGAGATAAATTATGAGGTGTTACGATGAAAATAATCGTTCAAAAATTCGGGGGCACTTCAGTCCGTGACGATAAAAGCCGAGAGAATGCGAAAAGGCATATAGAGAAAGCTCTCGCAGAAGGCTACAAGGTTGTAGTTGTTGTATCAGCAATGGGACGAAAAGGAGAACCGTATGCAACCGATACCCTCTTGTCATTGATTGGAGGCAATGCGAGTAAAGTAAGCAAACGCGAGCAGGATCTTCTTCTTTCTTGCGGAGAAATAATCTCAAGCATTGTTTTTACAAACATGCTTGTTGAACACGGCATACGTGCTGCTGCTTTAACAGGTGCCCAAGCAGGTTTCCGGACAAACAGCGATTATACAAATGCAAAAATCATAGAAATGAAATGTGACAGGCTTTTAAGGGAATTAGAACAAAACGATGTTGTAGTCGTAGCCGGATTCCAAGGTGCTGCGAAAAATGGCGATATAACGACCATTGGCCGTGGCGGAAGCGATACATCAGCCGCTGCTCTTGGGGCAGCGCTTAATGCCGAGTGGATTGACATTTTTACCGATGTTGAGGGGATAATGACGGCTGATCCGCGGATTGTTGAAAATGCACGTCCTTTATCAGTTGTTACTTACACGGAAGTGTGCAATATGGCCTATCAAGGAGCAAAGGTTATACACCCCCGGGCCGTAGAAATAGCCATGCAGGCAAAAATTCCGATCAGGATCAGATCTACTTATTCTGACAGCCCCGGCACCTTAGTTACGTCACTCAACAGAAACAATCGAGGAAGCGACATTCGCGAGCGGCCGGTAACTGGAATTGCCCACGTTCCAAATGTAACCCAGATTAAAGTATTCGCTAAAAAAGATCAGTATAATTTACAAGCGGAAGTATTTAAAGCAATGGCAAACGAAAAAATCAGTGTTGATTTGATTAATATATCGCCAAATGGGGTCGTCTATACTGTAATGAATGATATGGCAGATCATGCCATTCAAATTTTGACCGATTTGGGGCATGAACCGGTTGTTGAACGGGATTGTGCAAAGGTCTCCGTTGTCGGTGCAGGTATGGCCGGAGTTCCAGGCGTCGCATCAAAAATAGTAACAGCGCTGTCAGAAAAGGGAATTCGTATTTTACAATCTGCTGACAGCCACACGACCATCTGGGTTTTAGTTAAACAAGAGGATTTAGTAAATGCAGTCAAAGCATTGCACGATGCATTCCAGCTTGAAAAAGAGACGCTGGAGTTTGAACGGATAGATTGAGGAGGAGCGGAAAGATGGTTTCATTTGGTCGAATTTCAACAGCTATGGTTACACCATTTGATAACAAAGGTCATATTGATTTTGCAAAAACAACTCAACTCGTGAATCATTTAATTAATAATGGTTCAGATTCATTAGTCGTTGTCGGTACTACTGGAGAGTCAGCTACTCTTACAAAAGAAGAAAAATTGGCGCTTTTTCAGCATGTAGTAAAAGTAGTTGAAAAAAGAGTTCCTGTTATTGCAGGTACCGGAAGCAATAATACTTATGATTCAATCGAAATGACAAAAAAAGCAGAAAAAATCGGCGTCGATGCGATCTTGGCAGTTGCTCCGTATTATAACAAACCAAACCAGGAAGGATTATATCAACATTTTAAGGCAATTGCTGAAAGTACATCCCTTCCTGTTATCGTTTATAATATTCCGGGAAGATCTGTTGTAAATATTGAGCCTGAAACGGTCATCCGATTGTCCAAGATTCCGAACATTGTTGGTGTAAAAGAAGCGGGAGGGAATCTTAGTGCGATGACGCAAATTATTGCCAATACGGATGACGATTTTCTTTTGTACAGCGGAGACGACGGCTTAACGTTGCCGGTTTTGTCAATCGGCGGAACCGGAGTTATTTCTGTTGCCTCCCATGTTATCGGAAATGAAATGCAAGAAATGATCAGTGCATTTTTAAATGGTGATCATGAACGTGCGGCAAAATTGCATCAAAAGCTGCTTCCGCTTATGGATGGATTATTTATCGCTCCAAACCCTGTGCCGGTTAAAACGGCATTGCAAATAAAAGGCATGGATGTCGGTTCGGTTCGCTTGCCTCTTGTTCCGCTTACTGAACAGGAGCGAAATACAGTGGCAGCATTATTAAAAGCATTATAAAAATACGAAGGCCAATCCTTAGTGGTTGGCTTTTTTTATTATTAAAAAAGATTAATTTTGTTAAAGCAGTAAAGCATCTTTGGATGAAACGTTGTCTAGCTCCACAAGAACGCTTCGGCAGCGACGCTTCGCACGAAGGAAAGCGTTAGCTTTTCGAGGAGCGCCTAGCCCCTCGAGGTCGCCTCACGCCTGCCGATGAAGTCAAAAAGCGACTTCACCGTCAGGCCCGCAAGCAGCTGTCGGGGCTAAGCGAGGCGCTTGCGCTTTTCTAATTTTGGTTGTAAACATTTTCTTTCTTCAAGTATAATATTTTTAACTGATCTTTGGTCGGCATTAACAACATAGGAGGTAACGAAACAAAGTGAATAGTAGAAAGAATGAAAGCATTAAGCTTATTGCTCTGGGGGGAGTAGGAGAAATTGGAAAGAATATGCACATTGTTGAAGTGGACGGAGAAATATTTGTCGTTGATGCAGGTTTAATGTTCCCGGAGAACGAAATGCTCGGGATTGATATTGTCATCCCTGATATTTCTTATTTGATTGAAAATAAGGACAGAGTTAAGGCGATATTCCTTACGCACGGCCATGAGGACCATATCGGAGCATTATATTATGTTATCTCCAAACTGAATGTTCCTGTTTATGGCACAAGATTAACATTGGCGCTTGCAAGAGCCAAACTGAAAGAAAAAGAATTTAAAGGAACCGCCCATTTTCAAGAAATTCACTCAAACTCGAGACTGCAATTTGAATCGGTTGATGTCAGCTTTTTTAAAACAAATCACAGCATTCCTGATTCAGTCGGAATATGCTTTCATACTTCAGAAGGAATGATTGTACATACCGGAGATTTTAAATTTGACCAGGCTGCCGGGAAGTTATATCAACCTGAAATCGGAAAAATGGCAAACATCGGTGATCAAGGAGTTTTATGTTTGCTTTCAGATAGCACTGAAGCGGAAAAACCTGGATATACTACATCAGAAGCGATTGTTGCAAGAGAAATGTCTGATATATTTTACAATGCACCGGGAAGAATTATCGCTGCCTGTTTCGCTTCAGATATAAATCGAATTCAGCATATTTTTGATTCCGCATTTGAAAACGGAAGAAAAGTAGCTGTATTAGGAAAAAGACTTGAACGAGTTTTTGATATTGCACTTGATTTTGGATATTTGGAAGTTCATGAAGATTTAATCATTCCTGTTCAAGAAGTCAGCCAATATCAAGATAATGAAATCGTATTGCTGACAACAGGTGACCAAGGTGAGCCGCTCGAAGCACTGCAAAAAATGGCAAAGCAGACACACAAGCAGATAAATATTCAGTCCGGGGATACGGTTATAATCGCTGCGTCTCCATTAAATTGCAGTGAACTGTTTATTTCTAAAACAATTGATATGGTTTATCGGGCAGGGGCCAATGTAGTTTCCAGTAAGAGCATTATCAAGGCATCAAGCCACGGAAGCCAGGAAGAATTAAAGTTCATGATAAATTTAATGAAACCGAAATTTTTTGTTCCGGTTCATGGAGAGTATCGCATGCTGAAAGCCCATGCAAAAATCGCCATGGAGTGCGGTCTTTCAAACAGTCAAATCCATATAGTTGATAAAGGTGAAGTTCTTGAATTCAAGAATGGAAAAATGCAGCTGAGCGGCCGTGTTCAAGCAGGGAACTTGTTAATTGACGGAAACGGTGTCGGTGATGTTGGAAACATCGTATTAAGAGATCGGAAGCTCTTATCACAGGATGGAACACTGATCGTCGTCGTAACATTGAGCAAGAGCGAGAAAAAGATCGCCGCAGGGCCTGAAATCATTTCCCGCGGCTTCGTTTATGTCCGTGAATCGGAGAAATTAATAGAGGAGTCAATCGATTTAGTCAAAGAAATTGTTGATAATAGCATATCAAAAGATTCTTTTGATTGGTCGAGTCTAAAACAGGATATGCGGGATTCATTAAATCAATATCTCTTCGAAAAAACAAAGAGGCGGCCAATGATTTTACCGATTATTATGGAAATCTAAAGCAAAAAATTTGCTGGGCACCGGATGAAAAACCGGCGCCTTTTTTTATGTTCATTGAAAAAGGTTCTTTCCGTATTTTAGTTAAAGATTCAAATTTAACGGCCACTTTTTTTATTTATTGACCAATTCTTGTTAGAGCTGATAAAGCTCTTCGCATGAAATAGACTTCCTGGCCCATACTAACAATATCATAATGGAAGGGAGAAAAATAAATGGATAAAGAGCCGAGGCAAAATTCTGAATATTATGGTGAAGACCAGCAAAGTGATGAAAAGCAGTCAAATATCATTGAAAAAATTCAACAACTTGGCCAAACGAACGTTCCGCAATTATCACAGGATTCGAAGATCCATTGCTTGGCAATTGTCGGTCAAATTGAAGGCCATATACAGCTGCCGCCGCAAAATAAAACGACGAAATATGAACATATTATTCCGCAAATTGTTGCCATTGAACAAAACCCGAATATTGAAGGGCTTCTCGTAATCTTAAATACTGTAGGCGGCGACGTTGAAGCCGGGCTGGCTATTTCAGAGATGCTTGCTTCTTTATCAAAGCCTACTGTTTCACTAGTGCTTGGGGGAGGCCATTCAATCGGCGTACCGATAGCAGTCTCTTGCAGCTATTCTTTTATCGCTGAGACGGCAACGATGACAATTCATCCAATTCGATTAACCGGATTGGTGATAGGAGTTCCCCAGACGTTCGAATATCTGGATAAAATGCAGGAACGAGTGATTAATTTTGTCACAAAGCATTCGGATATTTCGGCGGAAACATTTAAAGACCTCATGTTTGCAAAAGGCAATTTAACGAGGGATATTGGAACGAATGTTGTCGGAACCGATGCAGTCAAATACGGTCTAATTGATGAGGTTGGCGGGATAGGGCAGGCGTTAAAAAAATTGAATGAACTGATTGATTTAAACAATGGTGAAAAAGAGGCGATGATCCAATGATTTTGTATACCATGATGCCTCATGAACTCGTTTTCCCAACTGAAGATCATGAGTTTGGCAAGCAAAGAACGATCATTTACAATGGAGTCCCATTGTTAGTCGAAATGGAAGATGATCATTCTTTCAGAATTGTTCGCAATTTAAGCAGTGATCCGAAGCATTATTTGGACTCCCGCTGTAATCCGGGAGAAAAAATTTCTTATTTTTAATGTTTTGTTTTTTTCTGAAAGCCCTGCCGATATGATATAATGAGAATAAAAGCCAAAGAGCAGCCTAATAGGCTGCTTTCTTACTTAATACTATCTCTTCATGCCATACATATTTGATGTTCATATTTTGTTTAAACGTAGAGAATTTTGATGATGCTGAAAAATAAACACATGATTAAGGTGATGAAATGGCCAAAACAAAGAAACGACGCTCACAGAAAAACGATCATATGAAAAGAACGATTCAATATGAACTGACTGCATTAGTTTTAATCGCTTTGGCGGTCATCTCCATTGCCAGACTCGGTGCGGTAGGAAACGCTTTCGTCCTATTTTTCCGGTTTTTCATGGGAGAATGGTATATGCTTATCCTGCTTGGGATTGTTCTTGTTTCTGCATATATGATGTGGAAGCGGTCTTTTCCATTTCTCTTTCACCGAAAGCTGATCGGTTTATATTTCATAATCTCTTCAATATTGCTTTTGAGCCATATTACGCTGTTTCAATTGTTATCAAACGGGGGTAAATTCGAGGACCCGAGCGTTATTGCAAATACATGGGAATTATTTTGGATGGAAGTGCGGGGCGAGACAAGTACAACTGATCTCGGAGGCGGGATGATCGGTGCAATTTTGTTCGCGCTTTGCCACTATTTGTTCGATGAAGCAGGTACAAAGCTGATCGCAGCTGTTTTTATTATGATTGGATTTGTCCTTTTAACAGGAAAAACATTTGGCGATTCGCTGGGCAAGATTTTTTCTTTTCTAGGAAGTTTCATAAAAAATCAGTGGATTGCTTTTCTTGAAGATGTAAAGAATTGGCGGACTGAACGTACGGAAAGGAAAGCGGCAAGGAGACAGCGGCAAGAAGAAAGATTGCGCCGTTCGCAGGAAAAAGAAGAAGCGGAGCAAATGACAGATTCCGATCAACCAGAATTGGAGATCGGTTCCCCGCCGGAACCGATCATCTCCAGCTTTACGGAGAGAGCTTATCAAGAACATGCTGGAGATTCTGCGACAAAACCTGAAAAGAAAAGCAAAGATTTATCTGTACAAGAAAGTGATGACGATTCCGCTCCGCCAATAACATTTACAGAGGTTGAAAATATTGATTATGAACTTCCTCCTCTTCGATTATTAAAACTTCCGCGGCATACAGACCAGAGCAGAGAATATGAACTGATCCATGCAAATGCAGCAAAATTGGAACGGACATTTCAAAGTTTTGGCGTAAAAGCTAGAGTGACACAAGTTCATCTCGGTCCGGCGGTAACGAAATATGAAGTTCATCCGGATGTTGGGGTAAAAGTAAGCAAAATTGTAAGCTTAAGTGATGATCTTGCGCTTGCACTTGCCGCAAAAGACATTCGAATCGAAGCACCGATTCCCGGAAAGTCTGCAATTGGAATAGAAGTCCCAAACTCTGAGGTTGCGATGGTTTCTCTGCGCGAGGTACTTGAATCGACACAAAATGAAAAGCCTGATTCAAAGCTCCTGATCGGGCTGGGCCGCGATATTACGGGTGAAGCAGTTCTTGCTGAACTGAATAAAATGCCGCATTTGCTTGTTGCAGGAGCAACGGGCAGCGGGAAAAGTGTATGTATTAACGGAATTATTACAAGCATCTTAATGCGGGCAAAACCGCATGAAGTTAAATTAATGATGATCGACCCTAAGATGGTTGAATTGAATGTTTATAACGGGATCCCACATTTGCTTGCTCCAGTCGTCACTGATGCCAAGAAAGCATCGCAAGCATTGAAAAAAGTGGTAAGCGAAATGGAACGGCGTTATGAATTGTTTTCGCATACCGGAACGAGAAATATCGAAGGCTATAATGAATACATTAAAAGGCATAATGCCGAAGAAGAAGCAAAACAGCCTCTGTTGCCTTATATTGTTGTCATTGTGGACGAGCTGGCTGATTTAATGATGGTTGCTTCCTCGGACGTTGAAGATTCGATTACCCGTCTTGCACAAATGGCAAGAGCAGCGGGAATTCACTTAATCATCGCGACCCAAAGACCGTCAGTAGATGTGATTACCGGCGTCATTAAAGCAAATATTCCATCCCGGATCGCTTTCGCTGTTTCTTCACAGACTGACTCAAGGACAATTTTGGATATGGGAGGAGCAGAAAAGCTTCTCGGCCGCGGTGACATGCTGTTTCTTCCTGTTGGCGCTTCTAAACCAATACGCGTCCAGGGTGCTTTTCTTTCAGATGAAGAAGTTGAAGAGGTAGTAAACTTTGTCATTTCCCAGCAAAAAGCACAATATCAAGAAGAAATGATCCCTGATGATATTCCGGAGAATACTTCTGAAGTGGACGATGAACTTTATAATCAAGCTGTCGAACTGGTAATAGAAATGCAAACGGCTTCGGTTTCCATGCTGCAGCGAAGATTTCGCATTGGCTACACACGTGCTGCCCGGCTTATTGACGAAATGGAAGCAAGAGGGATCGTTGGTCCGTATGAAGGAAGCAAACCCCGTGAAGTTCTCGTGTCAAAGCCAAAAGAAGAAGCTAACTAGTATGAATGAAAAAGTAATTATGGGGCTGGCTCATTAGCAAAGGGTCAGCCTCATTATTAAAAGACGTAAAACATCACTGAAAAATCTTCAAATACAACATATTTTTTGAAGCGCTTACATATCCTAATGAAAATAGAATGAAGCCTCCTAATTGGATTTATTGGAAGCAGATTCATCTATTTTTCAGCAGCATTTTTCCTTCCATTTCTGTATGATTATTTATTAAATTTTGACTGTTTTCTGCTGTCGCCTTTTTTTCTTCAAAGTAGAGAAACACTATTTATTTATAGAGAAAAAAGTGATATAGTATTTTCGATTAGTAGGAATGATTGAACATCAGAGGTCTGATGTCTTGAGAAAATGGTTGGAGGAGCCTGCATGTCAATTAAGTCAGATAACCGTCATTTGTATTTACAAGTCATCGATCGCTTAAAGCAAGATATTGAAAAGGGGCTGTATAAAGAAAGAGAAAAGCTTCCGTCTGAATTTGATCTTGCTAAACAATTAGGAGTAAGCAGAGCCACGCTTCGAGAAGCATTGCGAATTCTTGAAGAAGAGAATGTGATTATCAGACGTCACGGCGTTGGCACTTTTGTCAATGCAAAACCTCTGTTTACTTCAGGGATCGAGCAGTTAAATAGTGTTACGAACATGATTCAACTAGCTGGCATGACTCCGGGAACTATTTTCTTAAGTTCGTCAACCCAAGGCCCGACCGAGGAGGACGTTCGCCGTTTCTCATGTTCATTGGATGAAGAAATCGTCGTGATTGAAAGGGTAAGGACCGCTAACGGGGAACCGGTTGTCTATTGTATCGACAAAGTTCCTGAAAAAATTTTGCCTGAGAATTTTTCTCTCGAACAGGAATCCATCTTCAATTTATTGGAGATGAAGGCAAACCGGAAAATTACATATGCAGTTGCCCATATTGAGCCTATAGGCTATCACGAAAAAATTTCTCCCATCCTTGAATGTGATCCCGAAACAGCATTGCTTGTTTTAAAGCAAATGCACTATGATGAAATGGACGAGCCCATCCTTTATTCGGTAAACTATTTCAAAGCTGATAAGTTCAGATTCCATGTTTTGCGGAAGAGAGTTTAATCATTTTAAAAGTGAAAACGCAATCAATGGGCCTATTCTGAACATTTCTACTAAAACCACAAATTTTTTGGGGGGTACAAATGTTGAAAAAGCGTAAATTTGGTTTAGCGCTGTCACTCGTACTTGCTGCCGGAACAATTTTGGGTGCTTGCGGCAAAAGTGAAGATGGCGGATCAGCCGGTGAAGGTTCAAAAGAAGATAAATTTACAGTTGCAATGGTAACAGATGTCGGCGGTGTTGATGACAAATCATTCAACCAATCTGCTTGGGAAGGTCTTCAAGCATTTGGGAAAGAAAACGGTCTCAAACAAGGAAAAGATGGTTACCACTACCTTCAATCACAATCAGATGCAGATTACGCTACAAATTTAAATACACTTGCGCGTCAAGGTTTTGATTTAGTGTATGGTATCGGTTTCTTAATGCAAGAGGCTGTTAAAGAAATCGCCCAACAGCAAAAAGATAAGCATTTCGCAATTGTGGACGCCGAAGTGAAAGAGCCAAACGTTGTAAGCATCTTATTTAAAGAGCAAGAAGCGGCATTCTTAGCTGGTGTTGCAGCTGCGAAAGCGACAAAAACAAACAAAATCGGTTTTATCGGTGGAATGGAAATTCCGGTAATTGAACGGTTTGAATCCGGATTCTTGGCCGGTGTAAAAGCAGTAAACCCGGATATTAAAGTTGACGTACAGTATGCAGGTGCATTTGACAAAGCTGAGCTTGGAAAAACAATTGCATCTAAAATGTACTCTTCCGGTGCGGACGTGATTTTCCACGCTGCCGGCGGAACAGGTAACGGTCTATTTACGGAAGCGCGCGACCGTAAGAAGAAAGACCCTTCAAAAGAAATCTGGGCGATTGGTGTTGACTCAGACCAGTCTGCAGAAGGTGTCGTTGAAATTGATGGGAAAAAACACAACGTAATCATTACTTCAGCTCTTAAACGAGTTGATAACGCAGTAAAAGACCTTTCTACTAAAGCAAAAGAAGGAAACTTCCCTGGCGGGGAAGCGATCATTTACGGTTTGGCTGAAGATGGTGTCGGCTTAGCTCCAATTAATGAAGAGCTTTCCAACAAATCCGATATCGAGGCAGCAGTTAAAGAATGGCAAGAAAAAATCAAGAGCGGTGAAGTGAAAGTTCCTTCTACTCTAGAAGAACTTAAATCATTTTCCGCAAAATAAATGATAGCGAAGGAATAAGCGGGCTGTCGCTTGCCGGCCTCTTATTCCTTTTTTTGTGGAAAATCATAAAAGGCTATGCCGGCGGAACAAAATTTTAACTGAAGAACAGAACATTTTCTGCTTTTCAGTTAGGATTTTTTTGGGTGACTCCCATTTTTAAAAGTACTAAAACGTCTGACCTCTAACTACTGATTATAATTTCCTATAACGTAAAGAAGGAGTGAAAATAATGGAATATGTTATAGAGATGCTCAATATTCGAAAAGAATTTCCGGGCATAGTCGCCAATGATAATATTACACTTCAAGTTAAAAAGGGGGAAATCCATGCATTGCTCGGGGAAAACGGCGCCGGCAAATCCACACTGATGAACGTGCTATTTGGATTGTACCAGCCCGAGCAAGGAGAAATCCGTGTGAAAGGAAAACCGGTTAAAATTACAAACCCCAATATTGCAAACGATTTAGGGATCGGAATGGTCCATCAGCATTTTATGCTTGTTGACACATTTACGGTTACTGAAAATATCATTCTTGGAAAAGAAATTACATCCAAAGGGAAAATCGACATCAAAAAGGCAGAACAAGAAGTAAGGAAAATTTCAGAACGATACGGTCTTGCCGTCGATCCGAAAGCGAAAATTTCCGATATCTCTGTAGGAATGCAGCAAAGGGTTGAAATTTTAAAAACATTATACCGCGGAGCAGAAATTCTCATATTTGATGAGCCTACCGCTGTATTGACTCCTCAGGAAATTAAGGAACTGATCCAAATTATGAAAACCTTGATTGCTGAAGGCAAGTCGATTATTTTGATTACGCATAAATTAAAAGAAATAATGGAAGTGTGCGACAGAGTAACGGTCATTCGAAAAGGCAAAGGGATAGGAACTCTAAACGTAAAAGACACAAACCCAAATGAATTGGCCAGCTTAATGGTAGGCAGGGAAGTCGTTTTTAAGACTGAAAAGAAGCCGCCTGTACCGAAGCAAGAAGTACTTGAAATAAACAATTTAGTTGTAAACGATTCCAGAGGAGTGCCTGTTGTCAACGGATTGGATCTTACCGTTCATGCCGGAGAGATTGTTGGGATTGCCGGAGTGGATGGGAATGGGCAGACAGAATTGATTGAAGCCATCACCGGGTTAAGAAAATCAGAAAGCGGTAAGATAAAATTAAATGGAAAAGAAATTCAAAACATGACGCCACGGAAAATTACGGAGGCAGGTGTCGGCCATATTCCGCAAGACCGCCATAAACACGGGTTGGTTCTTGATTTTCCGATTGGAGAAAATATGGTGCTTCAGACCTATTACAAAAAACCTTTCTCGAAAAATGGGATCCTTAATTTCAAAGAAATTTATCGTAAAGCAAAAACTTTAATTAGTGAATTCGATGTACGTACACCAAGTGAATATACGCTTGCAAGAGCCCTATCCGGCGGAAATCAGCAAAAAGCGATTATCGGCCGGGAAGTGGACAGGAATCCGGACCTGTTAATTGCAGCGCAGCCAACAAGGGGACTTGATGTTGGAGCAATCGAATTTATTCATAAGAGACTAATCGAACAAAGGGATAATGGAAAAGCTGTATTACTCATTTCCTTTGAGCTTGATGAAATTATGAATGTAAGTGATCGAATTGCTGTCATCTATGAAGGGAAAATTATAGCAATTGTTGATCCGAAGGAAACGACTGAACAGGAGCTTGGTTTGTTAATGGCCGGTGCGAAACGAAAGGAAGCAGGTGTAGGAACCAATGACTAAGCGCATTCGTAATCTTTTAATTCCGGTCATAGCCGTATTATTAGGAATTCTTTCAGGTACGATCATTATGATTGTAAGCGGCTATGATCCGATTGCCGGATTCACATCTCTTTGGTATGGGGCCTTTGGTGATTTATATTATACAGGTGAAGTGATTAGACAAGTTACCCCATATATTTTATCAGGTTTAGCTGTTGCATTTGCCTTCAGAGTCGGGCTGTTCAACATCGGTGTCGAAGGGCAATTGATTGTCGGATGGCTGGCTGCAGTTTGGATTGGGGTTGCTTTTGAACTTCCGAAAGTCATTCATTTGCCGCTGGCAATTTTGACAGCAGCTGTTGCCGGAGCTTTATGGGCGTTCATTCCAGGTTTATTAAAAGCAAAGTTCAGGGTTCATGAAGTAATCGTTACAATCATGATGAACTACATCGCCCTTCATGTGACAAATTATATTATTAGAACCGTCTTATCGGAAAAAAGCGATAAAACGAAAACCATCTTTGAATCTGCGTCATTACGTTCGCCGTTTTTAGAAGGCTTAACAGATTATTCACGCCTTCACTGGGGAATTTTGATTTCACTTGCGTGTGCCTTGATTATGTGGTTTTTATTAGAAAAAACGACAATTGGCTATGAATTAAGATCCGTCGGCTTTAACCACCATGCGTCCCAATACGCAGGCATGAATGTGGATCGAAATATTGTTCTATCGATGTTGATTTCAGGTGCTTTTGCAGGATTGGCCGGTGCGATGGAAGGACTTGGCACATTTGGTTATGCCGCTGTAAAAGGCGGATTTACAGGTGTTGGATTTGATGGCATCGCTGTTGCCTTATTGGGCGGAAATACTGCTGTCGGGGTAATTTTTGCAGCCCTTCTTTTCGGAGCTTTGAAAGTCGGTGCGTTAAACATGCCGCTCGAATCAGGAATTCCGAATGAATTGGTTGATATTATTATTGCATTAATTGTATTTTTTGTAGCTTCTAGTTATATGATCCGCTGGGTCATTGACAGATTCAATAATAAGGGGGTGAAGTAAGTGGATTTCATGGACATTTTGCAAATTATCATTCCTTCTACATTACTTTGGGCGGCTCCACTTATTTTCACCGCGTTGGGCGGTATTTTCTCCGAACGTTCCGGGGTTGTCAATATTGGGCTGGAAGGTTTAATGGTCATTGGAGCGTTCACTGCAATTGTTTTTAACTTAACATATGTTTACATTTTTGGAAACTTAACACCATGGGTTGCATTACTCGTTGCAATGCTGGCTGGAGCATTATTTTCCGTTATCCATGCGGTTGCTTCCATCACATTCAGGGCTGACCATACGGTATCAGGGGTTGCCATTAACTTATTGGCAGTTGGTTTGACACTCTTTCTTGTAAAGCTAATTTATGGAAAAGGCCAAACGGACATTATACAAAAAGGATTTGACAAAATAGATATTCCTTTTTTGAAAGATATTCCGTTTCTTGGACCGATTTTCTTCTCAAATACGTATTTGACATCGTTTGTTGCTATTGGTTTCGCATTGGTCGTTTGGTATGTGATTTACAAAACTCCTTTTGGACTTCGCCTCCGCTCAGTAGGTGAACATCCGATGGCTGCTGATACAATGGGGATCAATGTGACTAAAATGCGTTATATCGGTGTTATTTTGTCAGGTGCCCTTGGAGGGATCGGCGGCGGAGTTTATGCACAGGCGATCACATCTGATTTCGGCCATGCAACCATTAGCGGGCAAGGGTTCATGGCACTTGCGGCTATGATTTTTGGTAAGTGGCATCCGCTCGGTGCAATGGGAGCAGCTCTGTTCTTTGGTTTTGCACAAAGTATCAGTATTATCGGATCCAATTTGCCGTTTTTGGAAAACATCCCGAGTGTTTACTTGCATATTGCTCCATATGTATTAACAATCCTTGCTTTAACAGGCTTTATCGGCCGCGCCGACGCGCCAAAAGCTGTCGGAACACATTATATAAAAGGAAGCCGTTAATAAAAACCGTGGTTCCTTTAGATGGAACCATGGTTTTTTTAGAAATAAGTGAGTTTTTGATTCGTTCCTTTGTCTCGACTTCGATTTTTTTTGTTAAAGGACGGATTTTTAGTTAGTGAACGGCGGGTTTATTTGCTCTGAAACATGGTTATGAGCCCTTATTTTGACATATGAGCTCTTATTTCGATTTATGAGCCTTTATTTCGATTTTTGAGCCTTTATTTCGATTTATGAGCTTTTATTTCAATATATGAGCCTTCAATTCAAAATATGAGCCGTAGATGAATTTTATGAGCTTTCATGATAATTAATAAACAATAAAAATATTATGTAAACACACACCAACCAAACCGAAAAAACAAAGTAAACCACACAAAGCAAGCAACCCCCCCCAAATTACTTGAAATATTTCTCATTGGAAATGTATAGTAATAAAGAATATGTTTATCTTCAAAGGATAATATAGAAAATAACTGCATTACTTGTTACATATTGTTTAAATAGGGTTCTAATTTTATATGGGAGGCCTGCTTATGACAGCTTTATCGGAAACAGTAAAAGAAATGAGTGGCTATAAGCTTCATCTTGTAAAAACAGATAAATATAAAACAAACACACTTGTTTGGAAAATGAAGGCCCCGCTTCAAGCATCGGATGTCACGAAAAGAGCATTATTGCCTTATGTATTGCAAAGCAGCACAAAAAAATATCCGACAACAGCCAAACTTCGGTCCTATTTAGACGAATTATATGGGGCAACTCTTTATGTCGATCTTGCGAAAAAAGGCGAGTACCACGTTATCACGTTTTCAATTGAGATCGCCAATGAGAAATTCCTTCGTGATCAATCTCCTTTATTAAAAAATGCATTTGAATTACTATCAGAAATATTGTTAAACCCGAATGCTTCCAATCATTCATTTGATGCGGTAACTGTTGAAATGGAAAAAAGAACATTGAAACAACGAATTCAATCTGTTTACGATGATAAAATGAGGTACTCCAATTTGCGCCTCATTCAAGAAATGTGTTCAGGAGAACCTTATGCTTTAAGTGTAAACGGTGAATTGGAATCCGTTAATCAAATCAATGCTGAAAATTTATTTGAATATTATCAACAAGCCCTTGCGGAAGATGAATTGGATCTTTATATAATCGGAGATATTGATGAAGAAGAGGTTTACAAAACTGCTTCGGATTTGATCAAATTTCATGACCGTACCCCAAAAGAAGCGGAGAAAGTTTCGGTTCGTACAAAGGAAAAAATTAATGAAGTGATTGAAAAACAAGATGTTAAGCAAGGTAAACTGAACATTGGCTACAGAACGAATATTGTTTATGGAGATCCGGATTATTATGCATTGCAATTATTTAATGGGATTTTTGGCGGGTTCTCTCATTCTAAATTGTTTCGAAATGTCCGGGAAAAAGCGAGCCTGGCCTATTATGCCGCAAGCAGGCTTGAAAGCCATAAAGGCTTAATGATGGTTATGTCCGGAATAGATGCAAGAAATTATCAACAAGCCGTCCAAATTATTAATGAGCAAATGCAGGCAATGAAGAATGGCGACTTTACAGATGTGGAAATTGATCAGACAAAAGCTGTGATCCGAAATCAGCTGCTTGAAACGATCGATACGTCTAGGGGAATTGTTGAAGTATTATACCATAATATTGTTTCAAAACAACCGATTGATTTGCAAACGTGGCTCAAAGGAATGGAACAAGTCACACGGGAAGACATCGTGAAAGTGGCCCAAAAAATTGAAGCAGATACGATTTACTTCTTAACGGGAACGGAAGGTGGAAGCCAATGAAAAAAATAACGTTTGATCAGCTTCAAGAAGAACTTTATTATGAGAAACTTGAAAACGGGCTCGATGTGTATATACTTCCAAAAAAAGGGTTTAATAAAACGTATGCGACATTTACGACAAAGTATGGGTCTGTTGATAATACTTTTGTTCCTCTAAATAAAAATGAGTTTATTACTGTTCCTGATGGAATTGCACACTTTCTTGAGCACAAGTTGTTTGAAAAAGAAGATGGAGATGTGTTTCAGCAATTCAGCCGCCAAGGGGCATCTGCAAATGCGTTTACTTCTTTTACGAGGACAGCCTATTTATTTTCCAGCACTTCGGATGTTGAATTAAACCTTGAGACATTAATCAATTTTGTTCAGGACCCTTATTTTACAGAAAAAACAGTAGAGAAAGAAAAAGGGATCATCGGACAGGAAATAACAATGTATGACGATAATCCTGATTGGCGCCTTTATTTTGGCCTTATCGAAAATTTATATCAAAACCATCCAGTTAAGATTGATATTGCCGGAACGATCGAGTCCATTTCCGAAATAACAAAAGATATGCTTTATGAATGCTACTACACATTTTATCATCCAAGCAATATGCTTTTGTTTGTTGTTGGGCCGGTTGATCCTAAGAAAATTATGAATCAAATAATAGCAAACCAAAGCAAAAAAACTTATCATAACCAGCCGGAAATTAAGCGGCAATTTCCCGATGAACCGAAAGAGTCAGCCGAAAAGAAAAAAGTGTTAAAAATGAATGTTCAAACTTCAAAATGTCTGTTCGGTATAAAAGCTCTTGATGTAAATCAATCGGGCGAACAAATGTTGAAGAAAGAGCTGACGATTAATGTCATGCTTGATGTACTGTTTGGTAAAAGCTCAAACAATTATCATGAGCTTTATAATGAAGGGCTTATTGATGATACATTTTCATACGATTATACACAGGAACAAGGTTTCGGGTTTGCGATGGTCGGCGGAGATACAAATGATCCAGACAAACTAGCGGAAAAATTAGAAAAAATGTTTATCAACGCAAAAGAAGGGAATATTTTTACAGAAGAAAATCTGGAAAGGGCAAAAAGGAAAAAAATCGGTTCGTTCTTAAGAGCTATTAATTCACCTGAATATATCGCCAACCAATTTACCCGCTATGCATTTAATGATATGAATTTGTTTGATGTTGTTCCAACACTTGAAAGCATTACCCTGAATGATGTAAAAAAAGTTGCGGATACATTTATTGCCGAGGAACGGTTTTCTGTTTGCCAAGTTGTTCCTAAATAATGAACGTTTTTAAAGAAGCGCTTGCACGGCGCTTTTTTTCTTTTTCAAAAGCCAGTAAAATAAGAGGGTAAAAATCGTTATTATCGGAGTGTTTTTATGAAAAAATATGCCCTCATAACCGGAGCGAGCGGCGGAATCGGCAGGGCGATTGCCTGGAAGCTTGCTGAAGAAGGTTATTCGTTATATTTACATTACAACCGCAATAAGAAAGCGATTTTAGAATTGTTGCAAAAACTGGAAGTTTTTCAAGGGGAATTCATTCCTATACAAGCCGATCTGTCCCAACTGGACGGCTATAAAAAGATTACTTCAAATGTTTTTACGTTAGATGCCATCATTCATAATAGCGGAATAAGCCAATATGGAATGTTAATCGATTTAGACGAAAAAGAAGCCCAAGATTTAATTCAGGTTCATTTAACGACACCGCTGTTGCTGACAAAAGAACTGCTTCCGAAAATGACAGCAAAAAAACACGGAAATATTATTGTGATTTCTTCGATTTGGGGGCAAACAGGCGCATCATGTGAAGTCGCATACTCAACGGTTAAAGGCGCACAAATTGCTTTTGTAAAGGCTTTAAGTAAAGAAGTTGCCCTAAACGGTATTCGTGTGAATGCAATTGCACCCGGAGCAATCGAAACAGCCATGCTGAATGATTTTTCCGAAGAGGACTTGCAAGCAATGAAAGAGGATATCCCGCTCGGCCGATTCGGGACTCCAATGGATGTTGCGAACAGTGTTTCTTTTTTGCTTTCCGATAAAGCTTCTTATATTACAGGACAGGTTCTGTCTGTAAATGGCGGATGGTATACTTAATGACAATCCTTTATCGAACGATGAATATTTTGGACCTCAATCAAGCAAAATAACCGTGAATAACATATAAGGAGGTTCAAACAATGTCTGTTTTAGATAATTGGCATCAATGGAAAGACTTTTTAGGCGATCGCCTGAATCAGGCGCAAAATTCCGGAATGAGCAAAGAAGTGGTCAATGATCTTGCATTTCAAATAGGTGATTATCTTGCAAAGCAAGTAGAGCCTAAGAATGAACAAGAAAAAATTTTGGCGGACCTTTGGTCTGTTGCAAGCCCTGAAGAACAGCATGCGATCGCCAGTATGATGGTGAAGCTTGTTCAAAATGACGGAACCCACTAATAACATACCCATTACGCAAAAAGAGAGGGAAGCCCTCTCTTTTTTACGTTTCTGTTACAAGTGGTTGAATTTGTTTTTTACGTTTTTGTTTTTCCTTTCATCTTCAATCAAAATCATTTATTATATAAGCTAGATGAAAAAATGATGGGATTTGTCACTAGCATGCAAGCGAAGGAGGTTTTTTTATGAAAAAAACGGAATGGTATCTGGAATATGAGATTATAAAAAACCGTCCTGGTCTGCTCGGTGACATTTCATCCCTATTAGGTATGCTCTCCATAAATATTGTTACGATTAATGGGGTCCATGAAGGGCGCCGCGGGCTACTTATTTTAGCAAAAGATAAAGAACAAATTGAACGGCTAGAGTCTATTTTGAACACAATGGATACAATAAGAGTGATAAAACTTCGCGAGCCAAAACTGCGTGACCGTCTTGCCATCCGTCACGGAAGATACATACAAAGAGATGCAGACGATAAAAAGACATTCAGGTTTGTCCGTGATGAAATTGGTTTACTCGTCGATTTTATGGCAGAATTATTTAAACAGGAAGGCCATAAACTGATTGGAATTCGTGGAATGCCAAGGGTCGGCAAAACGGAATCAGTTGTAGCATCTAGCGTAAGCGCTAATAAGCGCTGGTTGTTTGTGTCATCGACGCTTCTAAAACAAACGGTCAGAAACCAGCTAATAGAGGACGAGTATAACGAAAATAATATATTCATTATTGATGGAATTGTTTCAACCCGGCGCGCAAGCGAGCGCCATTGGCAGCTTGTAAGGGAAATTATGCAGCTTCCTGCTGTAAAAGTAATAGAACATCCTGATATCTTCGTTCAAAATACCGAGTTTTCATTGGATGATTTTGACTATATCATTGAACTTCGAAATGATCCCGATGAAGAGATTACGTATGAAATTGTTGATAAGGATCATATATTTTCGGATTCTGATTTCGAAGGTTTTAATTTTTAACAATAATGGAAGGTGTTTTCGTTGACGGAATTAGGAAACAGACTGAAAGAAGCCAGGGAAGCAAAAGGTTTGAGCCTGGATCAACTGCAAGATTTAACGAAAATTCAGAAGCGATATTTGAAGGGAATTGAAGAAGGAAATTATTCGATGATGCCCGGCAAGTTCTACGTCCGCGCTTTTATTAAACAATATGCGGAAGCTGTCGGGATTGAACCGGAAGAACTTTTTGAACAATACAAAAATGAAATTCCTTCTACATATGATAATGAATTGCCTGAACAGCTTTCAAGAGTTCAAAGCAGGAAGAATATTTCCGGGAACAGCTCAAAAATTTTGGATATGCTCCCGAAAATTTTGATCGGTGTTTTTGTCATCGGTGCAATTGCGCTTATTTGGTATTTCCTTCAATCAAATGCACGGAATGAAGCGAAAGAACCTGTTCAGGAAAAGAATGTACCTGCTCGTTTTGAACAATCCGCCAATCTTGAAAAAGATGTGGAAGAAAGCGAAAAGACCGAAACTAAAGAAGAAAAAGAAAAAACAAGTCCTGATGAGACTGAGCCTGTGGAAGAAGAGAAAGCTCAAGAACAGCAAGTTTCAGTAGTGGAAGCAAGTGGCCGAAATACAGTATATGAATTGAAAAATGCCGACAAGTTTTTATTGAAAGTTGCTTCTAGGGGCGGAGAGACTTGGGTTAATATTTTGAATGGCAAAGGCCATTCCTTTTTCCAGGGTACTTTATCAAAAGGAGGAACCGAAAGTCAGACTGTTGATTTTTCCAAAGAACAAGAAGCTGTGATTGTCGTGGGAAATTCAGCAAATACAGAGATCTATATTAATGATCAAAAAGTTGAGTTTGCCGTTCCGCCTTCTGAATCGGTGCGACAGGATATCACGATTCGGTATGTACCAAAGGCAGAATAGTCATCAATGTTGATGACTATTTTTTCCTTTTTGAATTTTCGGACAGTAATGGAGGTCACCTAATGAATTTGCCAAATAAAATAACGATTTCGAGAATCTTTCTTATCCCCTTGTTTTTAGTTGTTATGCTTGCACAATTTCATTGGGGGGAAATGGAATTCCTTGGGGCTGAAATGCCGGTGACTCATTTTGTCGGTGCTCTGATTTTTATCGTTGCATCTACAACGGATTGGATCGATGGTTACTATGCCCGTAAATATAAATTGGTTACAAACCTGGGGAAATTTTTGGATCCTCTCGCTGATAAACTATTAGTGTCATCTGCTTTAATCGTCCTTGTTGATTTAGAAATGGCAGCTTCTTGGATTGTTATCATAATCATTAGCCGCGAGTTTGCTGTTACAGGTCTTCGCCTTGTTCTTGCTGGAGAAGGAGAAGTAGTTGCAGCAAATATGCTCGGTAAAATTAAGACATGGACACAAATCATTGCGATTTCAGCTTTGCTTTTACATAATCCTGTTTTTGAATATGTGAATATCCCATTTGATGACATCGCCCTTTGGGTTGCCATGTTTTTTACGATTTGGTCAGGATGGGATTATTTCTACAAAAACAGACAAGTATTTATGAACTCAAAATAAAATGAACAATGGGGGAATCTTTATGAACGCTGAAATAATCGCGGTTGGCTCTGAATTATTACTTGGACAAATTGTAAACACAAATGCTCGATTTATATCGAAGCATTTGGCTGATGCCGGAATCAATGTTTTTTACCATGCAGTAGTCGGGGATAACCCCGGCCGATTGAAATCTGTTCTTGAAACAGCCGAAAAACGCTCTGATATCATTATTTTCACCGGCGGACTGGGTCCGACGAAAGATGATTTAACAAAAGAGACGATTGCGGCTCATCTCGGTACAGAACTGGTCTTGGATGATGATGCTCTTCAGTCGATTGAGGAGTTTTATGTAAAAACAGGGATGGAAATGACTGAAAACAATCGGAAGCAAGCATTGGTTCTTAAAGGTTCGCAAGTGTTGAAAAACGAACACGGAATGGCACCGGGCATGCTGCTTGACACGGGTAACCGTATTTATATGCTTTTGCCGGGGCCTCCTAAAGAAATGGAGCCGATGTTTACAAAATATGCGCTTCCTGCACTGTTAAGCAAATTGAACATGCAAGAAAAACTTGTATCAAGAGTCATTAGGTTTTTTGGACTTAGCGAGGCTCTGATGGAAGCGAAAGTTCAAGATATCATTGATCAGCAAAGCAATCCGACAATTGCTCCGCTCGCTGCGGAATGGGATGTCACCCTTCGCTTAACGGCAAAACACAGTTCAATTGAAACGGCGTTCCAGCTTATTGATGAAACAGAAAAATTAATCGTAGATCGTATAGGAGAGTATAAATACGGATATGACGATACTACTTTGATGAATGAACTTACGAAGGTTTTGAAACAAAATAGCCTGACGATTTCGTGTGCTGAAAGTTTAACTGGAGGGATGTTTCAACAGGAACTAACTTCTATTCCCGGATCCGTCAACATTCTAAAAGGCGGTGTTGTTTGTTATACCCGGGAGTCGAAAGAGAACGTACTCCTCGTTCAAAAAGAAACGATAGATAAAGAAGGAGTCGTCAGTGAAGCTTGTGCGTTTGAGCTAGCAGAAAATGCTGCTAAGATCTTTCAATCCGATATCGGCATCAGCTTTACTGGAGTGGCCGGTCCGGAAGAATTAGAAGGAAAACCGGTAGGCACTGTTTTCATTGGAATTTCGATTAAGGGCCGCCCAACTCTCGTAAAAAAGGTGAATCTTGCCGGAACTAGGGATGCAATCCGTACCCAAACAGTTAAATATGGATGTTTTTTCTTATTGAAATTACTTTCAGAATCACAGAGTGCTTGATTAAGCATTCTGTTTTTTTGTCATTGTCAATGATCAGATCATTACTAAAAAATCGCAAAAAGAATAGCGTTTTTTCTCAAAAAAGTTTTTTACTAGACGAAAAGCAGATTGTATGTGTAAAAATAGCTAAAAAAATTACCGAATAGATGTTCGATTTTTATCTAGACAATTATTATAAAAACCGTTATAGTAGAGATAGATTTTGAGATGAGACGAACAAGAATAATCCGGTAATAGGAGTTTCTTGCTCGTGAATAAAGGAGGAAATTTTTCGTGAGTGACCGTCAAGCAGCCTTAGAAATGGCGTTGAAGCAAATAGAAAAACAATTTGGTAAAGGCTCAATTATGAAACTAGGAGAGCAAACTGACCGAAGAATTTCAACCGTGCCCAGCGGTTCGCTTGCACTTGATGCTGCGCTTGGAGTAGGCGGATATCCGCGCGGACGCATTATCGAAATTTACGGGCCTGAGAGTTCAGGTAAAACGACCGTTGCCCTGCATGCGATTGCGGAAGTTCAGGCACAAGGCGGACAAGCTGCGTTTATTGATGCGGAGCATGCCCTTGATCCGATATATGCTCAAAAACTTGGAGTTGATATTGATGAGCTGCTTCTTTCCCAGCCGGATACAGGGGAGCAGGCATTGGAAATCGCTGAAGCGTTAGTAAGAAGCGGGGCTGTTGACATCATTGTTATTGATTCTGTTGCTGCGCTTGTTCCAAAAGCGGAGATTGAAGGAGAAATGGGGGATTCTCATGTCGGTCTCCAGGCCCGCCTTATGTCCCAAGCACTGCGCAAGCTGTCAGGTGCCATTAATAAGTCGAAAACAATTGCAATCTTTATTAACCAAATCCGCGAGAAAGTAGGAGTTATGTTCGGCAACCCGGAAACCACTCCGGGCGGACGCGCGCTAAAGTTCTATTCTACGATCCGTCTGGAAGTGCGCCGTGCTGAACAATTAAAGCAAGGCAATGACATGGTTGGGAATAAAACAAAAATAAAAGTTGTGAAAAATAAAGTAGCTCCTCCATTCCGTACAGCAGAAGTTGATATTATGTACGGGGAAGGTATTTCAAAAGAGGGCGAAATCATTGATATGGGTTCCGAATTGGATATTATCCAGAAGAGCGGATCCTGGTATTCGTACAATGATGAGCGCCTAGGTCAGGGCCGCGAGAATGCAAAACAATATTTGAAAGAAAATGTGGAACTTCGCAACGAGATCCAGCAAAAAATCAGGGAGCACTTTGGCCTTGATGAAATAAAAACAATAACCGAACCGGAAGAACAGGAAGAATTTGACCTGTTGGATTAATTTGTAAAAGCAAAGCTGTGAAAGCTTTGCTTTTTTTGATAAACTTACAAAGTTTAACAAATAAATATAGATCCCGCAAGGACAAACCCTTGACAATAAAAATTCACAGCTTTACAATTAGTCTTGTATATTTTTCACTTTTTAAGTCATAAAATGTTTAAAAGCCCTAGCGCTGTATGTTGATGTTAAAAACAATGTACATGCCGACACTTAAAAAAGTAACAAAAGTTCATAGCAAGAGGAGGTGAAACGATGGAACCCATTACGATCATCTCCATTTTGCTTGGCCTATTCGTCGGTGCAGTTGTTGGCTATTTCATTCGTAAATCCATTGCTGAAGCAAAGATAACAGGCGCAAAAAATGCAGCTGAACAGATCCTGGAAGATGCCAGGCGTCAAGCAGATGCATTAAAGAAAGAAGCTTTGTTGGAGGCAAAGGATGAAATTCACAAGCTTCGTACTGAAGCTGAACGTGAGGTTAAAGAACGAAGAATTGAACTGCAAAAACAAGAAAACCGTTTACTGCAAAAAGAAGAGAATCTTGATCGGAAGGACGAAACGTTAGACAAACGTGAAGCCCTTTTAGAAAAGAAAGAGGATTCCCTTAATAAAAGACAACAGCATATTGAAGAGATGGAAAGCAAAGTGGACGAGATGGTACGAGCACAGCAAGCTGAACTTGAACGTATCTCGAGCTTGACACGGGAAGAGGCAAAATCAATCATTTTGGAACGCGTTGAGAACGAATTGTCTCACGAAATTGCGATGATGATAAAAGAAAGCGAAATTCGAGCAAAGGAAGAGGCTGACAAGAAAGCAAAAGAAATCTTGTCACTGGCTATACAAAGATGTGCAGCAGATCATGTCGCTGAGACAACTGTATCAGTTGTGAACCTTCCAAATGATGAAATGAAGGGCCGGATTATTGGCCGTGAAGGAAGAAATATCAGAACTCTTGAAACGTTGACTGGTATTGACCTTATCATTGATGATACTCCTGAAGCCGTAATATTATCAGGTTTTGACCCTATACGCCGTGAAACAGCTCGTTTAGCATTAGACAAGCTTGTACAAGACGGACGCATTCACCCTGCACGAATCGAGGAAATGGTAGAAAAAGCCCGGCGTGAGGTGGATGAACATATCCGTGAAATTGGTGAACAAACTACATTTGATGTCGGTGTTCACGGGCTCCATCCGGATTTAATTAAAATTCTTGGCCGCTTGAAATACCGTACAAGTTACGGCCAAAATGTGTTAAAACATTCAATGGAAGTTGCTCAGCTTTCAGGACTGCTGGCAGCTGAGCTTGGTGAAGACGAAACTTTAGCACGCCGTGCAGGACTGCTTCATGACATCGGTAAAGCAATTGACCATGAAGTAGAAGGAAGCCATGTTGAAATAGGAGTGGAACTTGCAACGAAGTACAAGGAACATCCTGTTGTGATTAACAGTATTGCTTCACACCACGGCGACACTGAACCTACGTCAATCATTGCTGTTTTAGTGGCAGCCGCTGATGCGTTATCAGCAGCAAGACCTGGAGCACGCAGTGAAACGCTTGAAAACTATATTCGACGCCTAGAAAAGCTTGAAGAGATTTCTGAATCATACGAAGGTGTGGAGAAATCATTTGCAGTTCAAGCAGGCCGCGAGGTTCGGATTATGGTTAAGCCGGAACAAATTGATGATCTTGAAGCTCATCGATTGGCAAGAGACATTCGTAAAAGAATTGAAGAAGAGCTTGATTATCCAGGCCACATAAAAGTTACGGTGATTCGTGAAACAAGGGCTGTTGAATATGCAAAATAAAGCGGTGCAAAATGCACCGCTTTATTTTATCTTTAATAATGATACAATATTCTAATCAAACATTTTTATTAGAAAGGGCAAGGGAATGAGAATACTGTTTGTAGGCGATGTTGTCGGGTCGCTTGGAAGAGAAATGGTTAGTGAGTATTTAGGCAAGCTAAAAGAAAAATATCGTCCAAATTTAACAATTGTAAATGGTGAAAATGCAGCCGGCGGTAAAGGAATTACAGAAAAAATTTACCGTCAATTTTTAGAGTATGGGGCCCAAGCTGTTACATTAGGTAATCATACATGGCATAATCGGGAAATCTTTGATTTCATCAATGATGCGAAATACATCGTGAGGCCTGCTAATTTTCCTGATGCAACTCTAGGTACTGGAATTGTTTACTTAAAAGTTAATCAGGAAGAAGTAGCCGTAATAAGTCTTCAAGGCCGCACATTTATGCCTGCAATTGATTGCCCCTTTATGAAGGCCGATCAATTGATTGAAGAGGCAAAGCGCAGGACACCCATCATTTTTGTCGATTTCCATGCAGAGGCGACAAGCGAAAAACAAGCGATGGGCTGGTATTTAGACGGAAGGGTATCTGCAGTTGTCGGTACCCATACACATGTCCAGACGGGTGATGAACGGATACTGCCCGGGGGAACTGCTTATTTAACCGATGTAGGCATGACAGGCCCTTATGATGAAATTTTAGGTGTAGAAAAAGAAGCGGTAATTAAAAAGTTTCTCACAAGTCTGCCTGTTCGTTTTGAAGTGCCAAAAAGAGGACGGGTGCAGCTCAATGCAGTCCTAATTGATATAGACAATAAAAATGGCAAAGCTGAAAAGATACAAAGAATTTTAATTAATGACGATCATCCGTTTTTTTCTTAAGTACGTTTGAAAGCGTTGTATTATTTACTTTCTAGTTCCTTGTAAAATAGCTTGTAGATTTCCTTTTTTTGTCCGAGCCGGAATATGTTAATTAACGGGTGAATATAGTAGCAATGGATAGATATATCCCGTATATACGGCTGATAAAGTTCCCGCGTTATTGACAAAACCAAAATCGGCTTTTAAAGCCCGAATGATCCTTTCGCCTAAGTGAGAATTAAAAAACTCACAGTATGGCTTGATGAGTATCAATTTTATGGAATAATTTTGCGGGTCGGGATGAAATAAGGAGGAGCTAGGAATGGAAATATTAAAAGTTTCAGCAAAGTCTAATCCTAATTCTGTAGCTGGTGCGCTTGCCGGTGTTCTGCGTGAGAGAGGCGCTGCGGAGATTCAGGCAATAGGTGCGGGTGCATTAAATCAAGCCGTTAAGGCAGTAGCAATTGCAAGAGGATTTGTCGCACCTAGCGGAGTTGATTTAATTTGCATCCCCGCATTTACCGATATTCAGATCGACGGCGAAGAACGCACGGCGATAAAATTAATTGTAGAACCTCGGTGAAAAATAATTCTGCCTGTTTGCTTAATTTGCAAACAGGTTCTTTTTCTGTTGAAAAGGGGCGGAGCTACGCTAACAAAGATAGAAATGGCAACTTACCTTTAGCAAGATACTTATTTGGTCTTGTAAATATTTAGTGTCTGGCTTCGCTCCACCGCCTTATTATGTTAGTTATCTTTCAAATGAAACCTATTTCCAAGTTAGAGTTAGAAGTAAAACTCATTCTTGTTTATTGAAGAAAATTATAGTCATACAAGTTATTAAAATTGTCAATGAAAATACAACTTAAGGAGTATATTTTTAAAAATAAAAAAAAATTCATATTTTCGTCAATAATTAGCCGGAAAGGGTTGCTTTTTTTACCGCTTAGGTCTAGAATTGAAAGCGTTTAATACCTATCCAAAAATCAAGTCTTAACCTATTCACGTGGAGAAAGGTTAATTCCCAGTGATTTACTTGGATAAGTGCTGCTCTAATCAAAATAAAATTTTTCTACATATTTTTTTACGTATCTAAAGGGGTGTAAGTCATGATTAATCAACTTTCTTGGAAAGTTGGCGGACAACAAGGGGAAGGAATAGAAAGCACAGGAGAAATATTTTCCATTGCACTAAATCGATTAGGTTACTATTTGTATGGGTATCGCCACTTCTCATCACGGATTAAAGGCGGCCATACAAACAATAAAATCCGGGTTAGTACAACTCAAGTTCGGTCGATTTCGGATGATTTAGACATCCTCGTTGCATTTGACCAAGAAACGATCGATGTAAACTACAAAGAATTACATGACGACGGGATTATCATTGCAGATGCTAAATTCAATCCGAAACAGCCTGATGATACAAAAGCAGTTTTGTATGCGGTTCCATTTACTGATATTGCAACAGAACTAGGTACATCCCTTATGAAAAACATGGTTGCCATCGGCGCAACTTCTGCCATTTTAGACCTCGATATTACAGTATTTGAAGAAGTTGTGCAAGAGATTTTCGGACGAAAAGGCCAGCAAGTTGTTGAAAAGAACATGGAAGCAATTCGGGCCGGGTTTGATTTTATGAAACAAAAGCTTGGCAGCATTCAAAAAATGCAGCTTGAAAAAGCAGACGGAAAAAAACGTATGTTTATGATTGGAAATGATGCAATTGCATTAGGTGCGCTTGCGGGCGGCTGTCGCTTTATGGCAGCATATCCGATCACTCCGGCATCTGAAATTATGGAATACTTAATTAAAAAATTGCCGGCATTGGGCGGTACAGTTATTCAAACGGAAGATGAAATTGCTGCTGTAACAATGGCGATTGGTGCAAACTACGGCGGGGTCCGTGCGATTACTGCTTCAGCTGGTCCAGGTCTTTCATTAAAAATGGAAGCAATCGGTTTATCAGGTATTACAGAAACTCCGCTTGTTATTATTGATACCCAACGCGGCGGTCCATCAACCGGACTTCCTACAAAACAAGAACAATCAGATTTGATGGCTGTGATTTACGGTACTCATGGGGAAATTCCGAAAATTGTTATTGCACCAAGTACAGTTGAAGAAGCTTTTTATGATACAGCAGAAGCATTAAACCTCGCTGAAGAATATCAGTGCCCTGTGATCGTATTATCAGATCTTCAATTGTCTTTAGGGAAGCAAACAGTAGAACCGCTTGATATTGATAAAGTAGAAATCCGCCGTGGAAAGTTGATAACAGAAGAACTTCCTGAAATTGAAAACAAAGGATACTTCAAGCGATATGAAGTTACTGAAGACGGCATCTCACCTCGGGTCATACCGGGAATGAAAAACGGTATTCATCACGTAACCGGTGTTGAACACGATGAAACAGGAAAACCGTCAGAGGCTGCTGAAAACCGCATTGTACAAATGAGTAAGCGGTTACGAAAAATTGAAAATATTAAATTTAAAACACCAGTTTATAAGAATGCTCCGCATGAAGAAGCAGATCTTTTAATAGTAGGTTTTATCTCCACACGGGGAGCAATAGAAGAAGCAATGGTGCGTTTGGAAAAGGACGGAATTAAAACAAACCATGCCCATATTCGCTTAATCCATCCGTTCCCGACTGATGAGATGATGCCTTTAGTAAAATCTGCAAAGAAAATTGTTGTTGTGGAAAATAATGCAACCGGACAGTTGGCAAATATACTGAAGATGAACGTCGGCCATGCAGAAAAGATTACAAAACTGTTAAAGTACGACGGAAATCCGTTCTTGCCGCATGAAATCCACACAAAATGCAAGGAGTTGTTTTAAATGGCAACATTTAAAGATTTTCGAAATAATGTGAAACCAAACTGGTGTCCTGGATGCGGTGACTTCTCCGTACAAGCGGCTATTCAGCGTGCAGCAGCCAATGTAGGATTAGAGCCTGAAAACTTAGCTATTGTTTCTGGTATCGGATGTTCAGGACGTATTTCAGGGTACATTAATTCTTACGGATTCCACGGTATTCATGGCCGTGCACTTCCAATTGCCCAAGGATTAAAAATGGCGAACCGTGAATTAACAGTTATTGCTTCCGGAGGAGACGGAGATGGCTTCGCGATTGGAATGGGCCACACTGTACATGCAATTCGCCGCAATATTGATATAACTTATATTGTAATGGATAACCAAATATACGGCTTAACAAAGGGACAGACTTCCCCTCGTTCTGCTGCAGGTTTTAAAACGAAATCTACACCCGAAGGATCCATTGAACAGGCTATTTCCCCAATGGAATTAGCGTTGACAGCAGGAGCAACATTTGTTGCTCAAAGTTTCTCAACAGATTTGAAAGATTTAACTGCATTAATTGAAGCCGGCATTAAACATGAAGGTTTCTCTTTTATCAATGTTTTCAGTCCATGTGTAACTTATAATAAAGTGAACACATACGATTGGTTTAAAGAAAATTTAACTAAGCTGAGTGATATTGAAGGCTATGACCCTTCTAACCGCGAAATGGCAATGCAAACGTTAATGAAACATAATGGTCTTGTTACAGGTTTGATTTATCAGGATACAGAGCGCAAGTCTTATCAGGAACTTGTACCCGGCTACAAGGAAACACCGCTTGCACATGCTGATTTACAATTGGATCAAGAACAATTTGATAAATTAGTGGCTGAATTTATGTAATAACAAACAGGCTGGCTCATAAGGGTCTGACTCCCTCAAACAATAACAATATATAGAAGGTATTAATAATTTGTCTATATGTTGTATTGGGGGGGTCTGACCCTTTGCTTATGAGTCAGCCCGATTTTTTTTGCTTATTTACATTTGAAAGCTTTAAGCGTGTTAACAAAAAATGAATTTTATTTTATAATGAAGGCTTACCTGGCTTCCACTATTGTTTTAACAAAGTCAAAGCTTTATACTATAGTAATGTGCAGCATTCAGGCTGTTCGGTTTCTTTCTTTAGTTTTACAAAGAAAGAGATAGATTTCTAATAATTGATCAGACAGAAGTATTTATTTCATTTTTTTAAAAAAAGAAAGGGGAATGACAAGATGAATGAACAACAGCGTTTAGAAGGGCAGCAAGTTAAAACAGCAAATCCTTCGGACAAAAAATCCGAAAAGGATTACAGTAAATATTTCCAAGCTGTTTACATGCCGCCTTCCCTGAAAGATGCAAAAAAACGCGGGAAAGAAGAAGTTAAGTATCATAAAGATTTTGCGATCCCTGAAGAATTCAAAGGGATGGGCAAAGATCGGAAGTTTTACATTCGTACTTATGGCTGCCAGATGAATGAGCATGATACAGAAGTGATGGCAGGCATTTTTATGGGGCTTGGCTATGAGCCGACAGACAACCCTGAAGATGCGAACGTGATTCTTCTGAATACGTGTGCGATTCGTGAAAATGCGGAAAACAAAGTATTTGGGGAAATTGGCCATTTAAAGGCTCTAAAAATGGAAAAACCGGACTTGCTTCTTGGTGTATGCGGCTGTATGTCCCAAGAAGAATCAGTTGTAAACAAAATTCTTAAACAATATCAATATGTGGACATGATCTTTGGAACCCATAACATCCACCGCCTGCCAAATATTTTACATGAGGCATATATGTCCAAAGAAATGGTTGTCGAAGTTTGGTCTAAAGAAGGAGACATTATCGAAAACCTTCCGAAAGTCCGCCGCGGAAATATTAAGGCATGGGTAAACATTATGTACGGCTGTGATAAATTCTGTACGTACTGTATTGTTCCATATACTCGCGGAAAAGAACGGAGCCGCCGTCCGGAAGACATTATTCAGGAAGTCCGACATCTTGCTGCACAAGGATATAAAGAAATTACGCTTCTTGGACAAAATGTCAATGCGTATGGTAAAGATTTTACCGATATGAAGTATGGTCTTGGTGATTTGATGGAAGAAATCCGCAAAATTGATATACCACGTGTCCGTTTTACAACAAGCCATCCGCGTGACTTCGATGACCACTTGATTGAAGTGCTGGCAAAAGGCGGAAACTTGATGCCGCATATTCATTTACCGGTACAATCCGGCTCTACGGATGTATTAAAAATTATGGCACGGAAATATACACGTGAAGAGTATCTTGAATTAGTCCGCAAAATCAAAGCTGCGATTCCGGATGTTGCGTTGACAACTGATATTATTGTTGGGTATCCGAATGAAACAGAGGAACAATTTGAAGAGACATTATCCCTTTACCGTGAAGTAGGTTTTGAATCTGCTTATACATTTATTTACTCTCCACGTGAAGGAACTCCGGCTGCAAAAATGCAGGATAACGTTCCAATGGAAGTGAAAAAGGAACGATTACAGCGGTTAAACGCCCTTGTTAATGAGCTTTCAGCCGAAGCGATGAAGAAATATCAAGGCCAAATCGTTGAAGTTCTCGTTGAAGGTGAGAGTAAAAACAATCCGGATGTATTAGCAGGATATACGAGCAAAAACAAACTTGTAAACTTTACAGGTCCTAAATCAGCAATTGGTAAAATTGTAAAAGTAAAAATTACAGAAGCAAAAACATGGTCCTTAAACGGTGAAATGGTGGAAGAATTAGAACTGGCTGAGGTGAAATAAGGTGGCAAAATATACAAAAGAAGAGATCATTGCTCGTGCAAAAGAAATTGCAAAAATGATCGCTGAAACAGAGGAAGTTGATTTTTTCAAACGCGCAGAGGCGCAAATTCATGAAAATGAAAAGGTCCGGACATTAATTGCGGATATTAAAGGCTTGCAGAAACAAGCAGTTAACCTCCAACATTACGGTAAACCTGAAGCTTTAAAGAAAGTGGAAGAAAAAATTGAAGAGCTTGAACGTCAGCTAGATGAAATTCCGATTGTTCAGGAATTCAAGCAGTCTCAAGTTGAGGTAAATGAATTGCTTCAAATGATTGCAACTACCATCTCAAACACGGTAACGGATGAAATTATTATTTCAACCGGCGGTGATGTTTTGCGCGGTGAAACAGGCGCGCAAGTCCGGAACAGCAATCACTGCCATCATTAATAAGAAAAGAGCCGGCTCAGCTAGAGCGGCTCTTTTTTTATTTGCGGCAACCTCTTTGCATTCATTTTTGCAAAATCACAAGTCACTGGGTAAATGCATAGAATGAAGTATATCGCACTAAGTTAGATAACTTGATTCTATTGAAAAATTATAATCACACTAGTCTAATGACCCGCATACCATGAAGTGAAAATGAATGAGGAGGGTTCGCTCGCAATGGGAGAATTTAGAGAGATAATCACGAAAGCGGTCGTTGCGAAAGGACGAAAATTTACTCAGTCCAATCATACGATCAGCCCGGCTCACCAACCATCCAGTATACTGGGCGGTTGGATTATAAACCATAAGTACGATGCGAAAAAGGTCGGGAATACTGTAGAAGTAAGCGGCTCGTATGACATTAACGTTTGGTATTCTTATCTTGATAATACAAAAACGGACGTAGCTACTGAACGAGTCAAATATACGGATGTAATGAAATTAAAATACCGCGATCCTGACAGTTTGGATGATCAAGATGTATTCGCCCGCGTTCTTCAGCAGCCAAATTGCATTGAAGTTGTAATTTCACCAAACGGCAACAAAATCATTGTCAATGCGGAAAGAGAATTTCTTTGTGAGGTGATCGGCGAAACAAAAGTATGTGTCGAAGTTCACCCTGATAAGGTCAAAAGCGATGATGACGACGACTGGGGATTAGATGTTGACGATGAAGAATTCGAAGAGTTAAATCCTGATTTCCTAGTTGGAAATGAAGAAGAGTAGGAATAAGCTAGGGAGGTTATGCTTCCTAGTTTTTCTTTTAACGAAAGATCGGACGAGCGTCTTTACTTTTGACCGAACAGAATAAATGAATTTATTATTAAAATAAATTTATCGGAAAGGGGAGGTTAAAGTTGAAAATCTATCAAGTTCAATTAAAATGCTTTCATTTAGAAAAAATGAAGAAATTTTACACTGAAACGCTGGGAATGGAGTCAATTGTGGAAGGCGACGGGCATTTTGCCGTAATGGCAGGAACAACTAAATTAATTTTTGAAAAAAGCTTGTTTATGCCTTCTTACCATGTTTGCTTCCGAACAGGGAGCCAATACTTTGAAGACATTTATAAGCGCCTTGCAGAAAACGGCTTGCTTCTTCCAAATGAAGAAGGTGAACGCAGTTTGTTTTGGGGCGGGAAACAGTGTTACTTTGTCGACCCGGACGGAAATATTTTAGAAATGTTTGAAAGAACATTTTCATGGGGAGAAAATTATAATGAAAAAGGCTGGCATGATATTGGCGAAATCGGATGGCCGGTCAAAAATGTAAAAAAGATGCAAGAGTATTTATCAGCTTACATACAGGATGTGCAAAATGAAGATTCGGAAAACTTCGCATTTTTTGGGGATTCAGCTGGTGTTTTTGTGATCGTAAAAGAAGGCAGGCATTGGTACCCAACTGAAAGAGTTGCTGAAATTCATCCAATTAAGCTTGTTGTTTCCGGAGAACAGGAAGCCCGTTTTAAACATGAAGAATATCCATATGAGGTAATCGTAAAAAAAGAATGGAATAAGACAGTCCCCGCTGTTCAATTCCGGATTGCACGGCCAACAAATCAACTCGATAAGCTTGTAGAGTTTTATGAAAAAGGGGTGGGGCTTAAAAAGATTGGAGAATTCCGCAATCATGAAGGCTATGATGGCATTATGCTCGGCTTGCCGGATTATCCTTATCACCTTGAGTTTACACAGCATGAAACCAATACAGTTTTGCCAACTCCCACTAAAGAGCATTTGCTCGTTTTCTACATTCCAAATCGATTTGAGCGGGACAAAATTGCAGCACGAATAAAAGCGATGGGTCATCAAGAAGTAGAGCCGGAAAATCCGTATTGGGGAAGAGGCGGAGTGACATTCGAGGACCCTGACGGCTGGAGGATCGTATTAATGAACACAACAGGTATATAGATAACATTAGAAGGAATAAACTGGGAGGTGATGCTTCCTGGTTTTTCTTTTTGAAGGTTGTAAGTACGCGACTGCTCGTATTTTCGTTTATCCAAAATTATTTTGTTTTTTTCAATAATTTCTTGATTTTTTACAAAAATATTATGGATTTTCCCAATAATATCTTGTCTTTTTCCAAGATTATTTCGTCTTTTTACAAAATTACGATTTGAACCCGTCCCCTGAAGGATTTTTTGCTTTATGCTATAATGGATTGATGTAAAAAAGTATTGATAGATTAGAATATTGGGGGATATTATGGCAACTTATACGCCGATGATACAACAATACTTACAAATCAAGGCAGACTACCAAGATGCCTTTTTATTTTTTCGTTTAGGCGATTTTTATGAAATGTTTTTTGACGATGCGATTAAAGCGTCTCAAGAACTGGAAATCACTTTAACGAGCAGAGATGGCGGCGGTGATGAGCGGATTCCGATGTGCGGTGTTCCTTATCATTCTGCGGCTGGTTATATCGAACAATTAATAGAAAAAGGATATAAGGTAGCCATTTGCGAACAAACGGAAGATCCAAAACAAGCAAAGGGAGTCGTAAAGCGCGAAGTCGTTCAGTTAATTACACCCGGAACGATGATGGAAGGCAGAGCCCTGAATGAAAAAGAAAACAACTTTATTGCATCAATAACCGCCTGTGATGACTTTACATACGGTTTTGCTTATAATGACCTTTCCACCGGGGAAAACAGAGTGACCTTATTAACCGGAGGATTTGAAGAAGTCTTAAATGAACTTTCCATGTCAGGGGCAAAAGAAGTTGTCGTTTCAAGCAATTTTGATGCAGAACTTCAGAAAAAAATGCGGGAAAGGTCGGTCCTTACCGTTTCTTTTGAAGATGATACGAATGTACAATCATCATTTGAGCATTTGTTTGAAGAATTAAACGATGATAAGCTCCGTGAAACTTTTGCAAGGTTAATAAATTATCTTTATCGAACACAAAAACGCAGCCTTGATCATTTGCAGCCTGTTTCTGCTTATCAAGTGCATCAATATATGAAAATTGATTATTTTTCAAAAAGGAACCTCGAGTTAACAGAAACGATTCGTTCCAAAGGGAAAAAGGGATCGCTTTTATGGCTGCTTGATGAAACAAAAACTGCTATGGGAGGCCGGCTTTTAAAACAGTGGATTGACAGGCCGTTAATCAATCGGGATTCGATTGAAAAAAGACTTTCGTTTGTAGAAACGTTAATGAACCATTATTTTGAACGCCAGGATCTAAGGGAAAAATTAAAAGAAGTGTATGACCTTGAGCGGCTGGCCGGAAGAGTCGCCTTTGGCAATGTGAATGCAAGAGATTTAATTCAGCTGAAACGTTCCTTGCTCCAGGTGCCGCACTTAAAAGAGATTGTCGCCGGGCTGCCAAATGAAAATGCAAAGCATTTTGCAGACCGCCTTGACCCATGTGAGGAAGTGACCGATATTTTAGAACGGGCACTTGTCGAAAATCCGCCCGTTTCAATAAAAGAAGGAAATATCATTCAAGACGGTTACAATGAAGAGCTTGACAAATACCGGGACGCCATGAGGAACGGAAAGACATGGATTGCGCTGCTTGAAAGGCAGGAACGGGAAAAAACCGGCATCAAATCTTTAAAGATTGGCTATAATCGCGTATTCGGGTATTACATTGAAGTAACAAAGGCAAATCTTCATCTTTTAAAAGACGGGCAGTATGAACGGAAGCAAACATTAGCTAACGCCGAAAGGTTTATTACTCCTGAATTAAAAGAAAAAGAAACATTAATTTTAGAGGCTGAGGAAAAAAGTATTGAATTAGAGTATCAATTATTTGTTGAATTGCGTGAATATGTAAAAGAATATATTCCAAGGCTTCAGGCGCTGGCTAAAACCGTAAGCGAACTTGATGTACTGCAGTGCTTCGCGACGGTAAGTGAAGAACGGCATTTTACAAGACCTGCATTTTCCGATGAACGCCGGATCGTCATTAAAGATGGCCGACATCCGGTTGTTGAAAAAGTCATGAACGCACAAGAATATGTACCGAATGATTGCTATATGGATGCCGACAGAGAAATTCTTCTCATTACCGGCCCGAACATGTCAGGTAAAAGCACGTACATGAGGCAAATTGCCCTGACTGCCATTTTAGCGCAAATTGGCTGCTTTGTGCCTGCATCAGAAGCTGTTCTGCCGATCTTTGACCAAGTATTTACAAGGATAGGAGCGGCTGATGATTTAATTTCCGGACAAAGCACATTTATGGTTGAAATGCTCGAAGCGAAGAATGCCATCACAAATGCCACCAAGGACAGCTTGATTTTATTCGATGAGATCGGCCGGGGAACGTCCACGTATGATGGAATGGCATTAGCCCAGGCGATTATTGAATACATTCATGACCGAATTGGTGCGAAAACGTTATTCTCCACTCATTATCACGAATTAACGGTGCTTGAAGAAGAATTGCCAAAGGTGAAAAATGTACATGTAAGTGCCGTTGAGCAAAATGGAAAAGTCGTTTTTTTGCATAAGATTAAAGAAGGCGCGGCTGACAAAAGTTATGGAATTCATGTTGCCCAGCTTGCCGAACTGCCGGAAGAACTGATAAACCGGGCAAATGAAATTCTTCAGACCTTTGAGAAAAAAGAAAATTCCGAGACTGCCGCCCAAAACGGCGATCGGCAAACTGAAAACGAGCCTAATGCTATTATTGAAGAAACACAACTATCTTTTTTTGATGAACCAGTGAAAAAGAAACATGACAAATTCAATTCAAAAGAGAAGCGTGTACTTGACCGTTTGAAAGACCTTAATATATTGGACATGACTCCGCTCGAAGCTTTAAATACTCTTTATGATTTGCAAAAAAAATTAAGAGGGTAATATTTTTTGGTGTAAGTGCAGTTATCTCATTTTTACAGGAGAGAGTATTTCGGGCGATGATGTACATTTCAGCAGGAGGTGAGATTCATGGGAAAAATAATTCAGCTTGATGATTTATTGTCAAATAAAATTGCAGCAGGGGAAGTGGTTGAACGGCCTGCTTCCGTTGTAAAAGAACTGGTGGAAAATGCGATTGATGCCGGCAGTACGATCATCGAAGTTGAGCTTGAAGAAGCCGGAATGGCGAAAATAAGAGTGATTGATAATGGAGAAGGAATTGAAGAAGAAGATGTTCCGCTTGCTTTTCAGCGTCATGCAACGAGCAAAATTAAAGATGAAAATGATCTTTTTCGGATCCGTACACTTGGTTTCCGCGGTGAAGCTCTGCCGAGTATAGCGTCTGTTTCCCGGCTTGAACTTAGGACATCGACAGGGAACGATGCAGGAACGAAAATCGTGGTTAAAGGCGGACATGTGGAATCGATTGAGAAATCACCGAGCCGGAAGGGAACAGATATTACGGTAACGGATTTATTTTTTAACACACCGGCACGGCTCAAATATTTGAAAACCATCCATACGGAGCTTGGTAATATTACAGATGTCATGAATCGCCTCGCTCTTGGGAACCCGAATATTTCATTTCGGCTTGTTCATAACGGCCGAAAGCTATTGCATACTGTCGGTAACGGGGACATTCGCCAAGTGCTTGCCGCCATATACGGAATAAATATCGTAAAAAAGATGATTCCGATATCAGCTGAGTCACTTGATTTCCAAGTCACCGGATATATTTCATTACCTGAAGTGACAAGAGCGTCACGAAACTATATAACGACACTGATTAATGGAAGGTATATCAAAAATTATCCGCTTGTAAAGGCAATTCAGGAAGGGTATCATACTCTGCTTCCGATCGGCCGTTACCCTATTGTTTTATTATATATTCAAATGGATCCTTTGCTTGTCGATGTAAATGTCCATCCGGCTAAAATGGAGGTAAGGCTAAGCAAGGAACACGAATTAAATGAATTAGTTGCCAACGGAATTAAACAAGCTTTTAAATCGAGAGAATTAATTCCTTCGGGTATGCAGCAAGTAAAAAAAGAGCGGCCTAAATTTTCGCAAACGTACTTGGAGCTTGATCACCTTCCTGAATGGAAAAATGATCCTGTCGATACGGAACATGAACAACAAGAATCGATAAGATCTATTTCTGCTGTGAAAGAGCCGTATGAAGGAATATCAGATCAATCGCCGAGCTTATTAAAAAATACTATAATCCAACAAAAAGAAAACTCAATGACTGTTGAAGATCAAAATGAGCATGGCTTTGAGATCGAAGATTTGCATGAAACGCTGCATGATGAGACAGTGTCTGTTGATGAAGAAAAACGAGAGAAAACACCTCGTATTCCGCCTCTTTATCCAATCGGGCAAATGCACGGAACGTATATTTTAGCGCAAAATGAGAAAGGGCTTTATATTATTGATCAGCACGCGGCCCAGGAACGAATAAAGTATGAATATTTTAAGGAAAAAGTCGGCCAGGTCGAAAAAGAACTTCAAGACATGCTTGTACCCTTGACTTTTGAGTATTCTACAGATGATTTTTTGAAAATCAATGAGTATTTAGAAGAGCTGCAAAAAGTAGGAGTATTTTTGGAGCCTTTCGGCCATAACAGTTTTATCGTCCGTTCTCATCCGCAGTGGTTTCCGAAAGGGGAAGAGAAAGAAATCATTGAGGATATGATCGAGCAGCTGCTGCAAATGAAAAAAGTCGATATTAAGAAACTAAGAGAGGAAGCAGCCATAATGATGAGCTGCAAGGGATCGATTAAAGCGAATCAATATTTGCGAAATGAAGAAATCCAAGTGTTACTCGATTCCCTGAGACAGACAAGCGATCCATTTACATGTCCGCACGGCCGGCCAATCATCGTACATTTCTCAACGTATGAAATGGAAAAAATGTTTAAGCGCGTGATGTAAAAAACAAGAGGCTGATGGTCAGCCCCCTCCAATCATGATCGGAGGGAACCAGACCATCAACCTTTCCTTATTCTTTCTTATTTCACTGCTACTGTTTGAAGCTTGTGAATGTATTTTAATGCTTTTCCGGTTCCAATCGCTACAGATTCTAAAGGGTTTGAAGCCAAATGAACAGGAACAACAATTTCCTTGCTCAGCCAATCTTGCATCCCGTTCATCAAGGCGCCCCCTCCGGTTAAAATAACGCCTCGGTCGACGATATCGCCGCTCAATTCAGCCGGGCAATCTTCAAGAGTTGCGCGAATAGCTTCCATAATATGGAGCAACGATTCCTTCAATGCATCTCGGATTTCATAGGATGACAAAGTAATTGTTTTAGGAAGGCCTGTCACTAAATCGCGCCCGCGAATGTCCATTTTTAATTCTTCATGATCAATGAGGGCGTAGCCGATTTCCATTTTAACTCTCTCTGCTGTTCTTTCACCGATTAACACACTGTATTCCTTGCGAACGTATTGCATAATGTCATCATCCATCCGGTCGCCGGCAATTCGGATGGAATGGCAGGCGACAACGCCTCCAAATGAAATAATGGCGACTTCGGTTGTTCCGCCTCCAATATCAACGATAACATTGGCTACCGGTTCATCGACTGGCAGACCTGCCCCGATCGCAGCTGCCACTGGTTCTTCAATTAAATAAACCTTTTTTGCACCGGCATTGCGGACAGCGTCCTGAATAGCCCTCCGTTCAACACTCGTTGAACCTGAAGGTGTACAAACGACGACATTCGGCTTGCGAATTTGAAAACCTAATTTTTTCGAAGCTTTTCTCATAATATGTTTCAACATGTCTGTTGTAACATCAAAATCAGCAATCACACCATCTTTTAACGGGCGGATTGCGACAATTTTTCCCGGTGTTTTCCCGATCATTTCTTTTGCTTCTTTTCCTACCGCAAGTACATTATTCGTTTCTGTATCAATGGCTACAACAGACGGCTCATTTAAAGCAATTCCTTTATTTTTACTATAAACTAATATATTTGCTGTACCTAAATCAATTCCAAGTTCAGATGTTGAAATCATCGTATTCACCCAATTCCCTATATTTAATAACCAATATAATCTTCTATATAAATTATCATGAATTTGGGGGTAGAAGCAGAAATGTTAACAAATCGTTATCGAAATGTAATGTTTGAAGAAATTATTTTCAATGATGTAAAAAATTAAATGTTAAGATAGAAGGTGTATAGAAAACAAACCAGATGTATATACTGGTTTGATGTTTAATTGCCTTAACGAACTATGTACGATAGAATAGAAGTAATCAAATGGCTTGAAATGACGGAGTGAAAAGGTTGAGCAAAAAAGAAAAACTTGCCGTATTGATTGGTCCGACAGCTGTCGGGAAAACAAAATTGAGCATTGAACTTGCAAAACGGCTTAATGGGGAAATTATCAGCGGCGACTCTATGCAAATTTACAGGGGGATGGATATAGGGACAGCGAAAATCAAAAAAGAAGAAATGGAAGGAATACCTCATTATTTAATTGATATAAAAAATCCGGATGAATCATTTTCTGTTGCAGAGTTTCAAGAGCTGGTCAGAGAGAAAATTTCAGAAATCTCTTCTCGAGGAGCACTTCCCATTATTGTGGGGGGCACGGGTTTATATATTCAGTCCGTTATCTATGATTATCAATTTTCTGATGCGCCCTCAAATGAAGAATTTCGAAAAAAACTTGAACAAAAAGCAGCTATGAAAGGAAATGATGCACTCTTTCATGAATTAAAAAATATAGACCCTGTCAGTGCGGAGAAAATCCATCCAAATAATATACGCAGGGTTATTCGGGCACTTGAAATTTATTACTGTACCGGGAAAACGATGACAGAATATCAAACAAATCAAGATCCTAAAATTTTATATCAAACGGCAATCGTAGGCCTCACGATGGAAAGAGACCGATTGTACGACAGGATCAATAAGCGTGTAGACAAAATGATTGCTGAAGGGCTAGTGGAAGAAGCAGAACGCTTCTGGCGGGATGGACTAAGGGATTGCCAGTCGATTCAGGCAATTGGATACAAGGAATTATATGACTATTTTGATGGGCGAATTAGCTTTGAAGAAGC
Source organism: Bacillus methanolicus (assembly GCF_028888695.1). Classification (NCBI taxonomy): domain Bacteria; kingdom Bacillati; phylum Bacillota; class Bacilli; order Caryophanales; family Bacillaceae; genus Bacillus; species Bacillus methanolicus. Next base: position 848,654 of record NZ_PNFF01000001.1, read on the forward strand.
TGTGGAAAATTTAAAACAGAATTCACGTCGGTATGCGAAAAGGCAATTAACATGGTTTCGAAATAAGATGAATGTAGAATGGTTTGATATGACGAATGTGGACGATTCCACAATGCTGGCAAAAAAAATTGATGAAATTTCCGAGTATATTGAAGGAAAGCTAGAATTAAAATCGAATACATAATAATTAGAGATATTAGAGGAGGATCCACAATGAAACAATCCATTAATATTCAAGACCAGTACTTAAATCAATGCCGTAAAGACGGAACAAACATTACAGTATTCTTAATAAACGGTTTCCAAATAAGAGGTCAAATAAAAGGCTTTGATAACTTTACGGTTCTTATTGAATCTGAAGGGAAACAACAGCTTGTATATAAGCATGCGATTTCAACGTTTTCACCGCAGCGCTATGTTCAAATTGATTTGGAAGGCCAGCAGCCCCAGTCCTAATCCTAAATCAAGTCCGCTTTTAAAAGCGGACTTTTATTATTTACTGGTTTTGATGATAAGGTTCATCTAAATCTTTTTTAATGAATCTTATTTAAAGTGAATACATATAAGAAAAGGTATTATTTCTTGGGAAACCGCAAAATACGACATTTCTCCCGAGGGGCCTGACCCTTACCGCTTCACCGCATTAACGCATCGGGCCAGGCCCTCGTTAAACAACTGGGCATTTGTCACAAATATCAGCTTCGGAGCGTATACTGTTTTTTAGAATGTGAGGTGAAAGCTTTGGATCAACCGATACGTATGAAAAATAACGGACAAATCAACATTGTTCTAAGCTCCCAAAAGCGAAAAGTTCTCACGAAAGATCTGCCCGATACACAAGTTGTTCCAAAAGCAATTCCAGCTGAACATACGGCTTTAAAGGAAATTGAAGAAGAATTAGGTACACTTGTCGGAATGGAAGAACTGAAAAGAACGATCAAAGAAATATATGCATGGATTTATGTAAATAAAAAACGGGAAGAAATGGGGCTTAAAACGGAGAAACAAGTTCTTCATATGATGTTTAAAGGCAACCCCGGCACAGGAAAAACAACGGTTGCCAGAATAATCGGGAAACTTTTTCAAAAAATGAATGTGTTATCAAAAGGCCATTTAATCGAAGCAGAAAGAGCCGACCTTGTCGGGGAATATATCGGTCATACCGCTCAAAAAACAAGAGACTTAATAAAAAAAGCACTTGGCGGAATTCTCTTCATCGATGAGGCTTACTCATTAGGCCGGGGCGGGGAGAAGGACTTTGGAAAAGAAGCGATTGACACATTAGTCAAACATATGGAAGACAAACAGCACGAATTTATTTTAATATTGGCAGGGTATTCGAGGGAAATGGAAGCATTTCTTAGACTAAATCCGGGACTTCACTCAAGATTCCCTCTTGTCATCGACTTTCCTGATTATTCAATAGATCAATTAATGGAGATTGGAAACAGGATGTTAAAAGAAAGAGAATATACGTTAAGCCATGAAGCAGAAAAAAAGATGAAAGAACATCTGATTTGGGTAAAATCGGTTCTTAACCCTCCAAGCTTTTCAAATGGAAGATATATTCGAAATGTGATTGAAAAATCAATCCGGTCTCAAGCAATGAGACTTTTAATGCAAAACCAATATGACCGTCATGAATTGATGACAATTCGAAGCAATGACCTTGTATTAGAAGAAACGAATCGATAAGTGAACGAAAGAAAAAGGTCTGTTTCGTAGCTCTATAAAAAAGGATTCTGTCGTTTGCAGAATCCTTTCCGAATATTTTCACTCAAATTTCTAATGCTTTTACATTAGGATAACAAAAAAATTTTTGGTATGATGTTACCATACTGCTTTTAAGAAGGAGGATATTGGTTGGAACAACATAATGATTTTGAAAAGGTCATTCTCGTTGGTTGCCAGACATCAGCAGAAGATGATGTCCGTTTTCAATATTCGATGGAGGAACTTGCTTCACTGACAAAAACAGCAAAAGGAAATGTCCTTGTATCCGTTGTCCAGAAGCGCGAAAGAATCCATCCTTCTACATATATCGGCAAAGGTAAGGTTGAAGAACTGAAAGCTCTCGTTGATGAACTTGAAGCTGATGTAGTTATTTTTAATGACGAATTATCACCAAGCCAAAATCGAAATCTTTCACGCCATTTGAATGCCCGCATCATTGATCGTACACAGCTCATTCTTGATATTTTTGCCCAAAGAGCGCGCTCAAAAGAAGGAAAACTTCAAGTCGAGCTAGCACAGCTTCAATATTTACTGCCGCGCCTGGGTGGAAAAGGTACCGAGTTATCAAGGCTTGGGGGTGGAATTGGTACAAGAGGTCCGGGAGAAACGAAACTTGAATCTGATCGCCGCCATATCCGCAGGAGAATTGATGATATTAAAACACAGTTGAAAGTGATTGTTCAGCACCGCGACCGATATCGTGAGCGCCGAAAAAAGAACAAAGCATTTCAAATTGCTCTCGTCGGTTATACAAATGCAGGGAAATCCACTCTTTTTAACAGATTGGCCGAAGCCGATTCGTTTGAAGAAGATCAGCTGTTTGCCACATTGGATCCGATGACAAGAAAGCTGATTTTGCCAAGCGGATTTACCGTCTTATTGACAGATACAGTAGGATTTATTCAGGATTTGCCGACAACTCTTATCGCGGCCTTCAGGTCCACGTTAGAGGAAGTGAAAGAAGCCGATTTGCTTCTGCATGTCGTAGACATGTCAAACCCGGATTATTTCCAGCATGAGAAAACGGTAAATGAACTGCTCAAAGATTTGGAAATTCAACAAATTCCGCAAGTAACCGTGTATAATAAAAAAGATATTCAGCACCCTGATTTTGTCCCAACCGCCAAAACAGAAACAGTTTTTATCAGTGCTTTTAACAAAGCTGACAGGGATATGCTGAAACAGAAAATCGAAAAAGCAATGATCGGAATGATGGAGTACTATCAAGTGACTCTTCCTTCAACCGAAGGAAAACTTCTTTCCCAATTAAAGAATGAAACCATTCTTCGGGAATTTACGTTTGATGAAGAAAAACAATTTTATATTTGTAAAGGATACGCTTTTAAGGATCATCAAATTTCTGGAAGAATAAAAGAAATATCACAATAGGAGATAGGAGCAGCACCATGTTTCAACATTTAGAATATGGAGTAAAATTGGAGCCTTTGACCAGAGAGGTTGAAAAACAAATCTCTCGTCTTCATAAAGAAATAGATGAGAGAGCGGAAAACAATCAATTCAGAGTCCTTCAAAGTTTTCAAGCAAATAAAGTAAGCGATACTCATTTTATCCCTTCTACAGGTTACGGGTATGATGATATCGGAAGGGACACTTTGGAAAAAATATATGCCGAGGTATTCGGCGCTGAAGCGGGACTTGTCCGTCCGCAAATTATATCAGGTACACACGCCATATCGGTTGCATTATTTGGTGTATTAAGGCCGGGCGATGAGCTGTTATACATTACAGGAAAACCTTATGATACACTTGAAGAAATAGTCGGTATTCGCGGGTCCGGAACAGGATCGTTAAAAGAATTCGGCATTTATTATAACAGTATTCCATTAACAGAAGATGGTAAAATTAATTATCATGAAGTGGAAAAAGCGATCAAGCCGAATACGAAAATGATTGGGATTCAGCGGTCAAAGGGATATGCAACAAGACCGTCCTTTACGATCGAAGAAATTAAAGAAATGATTACGTTCGTAAAAGAAATCAAACCTGATGTTGTTGTGTTTGTTGATAACTGTTACGGGGAATTTGTTGAAGAATTGGAACCATGTCATGTCGGGGCGGACTTAATGGCAGGTTCACTTATTAAAAACCCTGGCGGCGGTTTAGCGAAAACCGGGGGGTATATAGTAGGGAAAGCAAAATTAGTCGAAGCTTGTTCTTACCGATTGACTTCACCAGGTATTGGTGCTGAAGCAGGAGCCTCATTGTATAGTCTTCAAGAAATGTATCAAGGATTCTTTTTGGCTCCTCATGTAGTTGCCCAAGCATTAAAGGGTGCTGTCTTTACCGCTGCCATGCTTGAAAAATTGGGAATGAACACACATCCGAAATGGAACGATAAACGAACAGACTTAATTCAGTCTGTTCAATTTGATGACCGCGATAAGATGGTGGCATTCTGTCAAGCCATCCAGTTTGCTTCCCCGGTTAATTCCCATGTCACACCGGTTCCGAGCTATATGCCCGGTTATGAGGATGATGTCATCATGGCTGCAGGGACATTTATTCAGGGAGCAAGTATTGAGTTAACGGCAGACGGTCCGACAAGGCCTCCGTTTGTTGCCTACGTTCAGGGCGGGCTGACCTATTCCCATGTAAAAATGGCTGTTCTGATTGCAATCGATCATTTAATGAAAAAAGGTTTAGTTGAATGATCATAAGAATCAAGGCGGACAACTCATCCTTAATGGGGGTTGTCCCTTTTTTTTATAAAAAATTTTTATGTTATAAAATGTAACATGATATTGACAATAAACCTTACATGAAATATAATGTGAAATATAAGAAAGGAAAGAAAGGAGAAATCGAAGTGAGTGGAAGTGAAATTCGCCGTTCCATGCCTTTGTTTCCGATCGGAATTGTCATGCAGTTGACAGAGCTGTCGGCAAGACAAATTCGATATTATGAAGAGCATAAATTGATTTCTCCAGCAAGAACGGATGGAAATCGGCGCCTTTTTTCATTAAACGATATTGATAAACTGCTTGAAATTAAGGATCTTATCGACCAGGGGGTCAATATCGCCGGAATTAAACAGTTATTCTCAGTAAAAGAACAACAAGAAGAAACAGCAAACATTCAGCAACAAGCAGAAAAAGCCCGACGTGACTTGTCTGATGAGGAATTGAGAAAACTATTGCGAGCTGAATTAATGCAAGCAGGCAGATTTAACCGTTCCTCATTGCGTCAAGGTGACATGTCCCGCTTTTTCCATTAATTAAATTTGATAATTGAATCATAACAGGGAGGACTACAGAAATGGCCAAGTACACAAAAGACGATATTTTCCGCATGGCAAATGAAGAAAATGTAAAATTCATCCGTTTGCAATTTACCGACATCTTAGGAACGATCAAAAACGTTGAAATTCCTATAAGCCAGCTTGAAAAAGCGTTAGATAACAAAATGATGTTCGATGGTTCATCAATTGAAGGTTTTGTACGTATTGAAGAATCTGATATGTACCTTTATCCGGATCTTGATACATGGGTTATTTTTCCGTGGACAGCTGGAAAAGGGAAGGTTGCCCGCTTAATCTGTGACGTTTATAATTCAGATGGTACTCCATTCGCAGGGGATCCTCGTGGAAACTTAAAACGCGTTTTAAAAGAAATGGAAGAGTTAGGATTTACACAATTCAACTTAGGTGCTGAACCGGAATTCTTCTTATTCAAACTTGATGAAAAAGAGGAACCAACATTAGAACTAAATGATAATGGCGGATATTTTGACTTGGCACCGACTGATCTTGGGGAAAACTGCCGCCGTGATATCGTTCTCGAGCTTGAAGGAATGGGCTTTGAAATTGAAGCTTCTCACCACGAAGTAGCACCGGGGCAGCATGAAATTGATTTTAAATATGAAGATGCTTTAACAGCATGCGACGAAATTCAAACGTTTAAGCTTGTTGTAAAAACAATTGCCCGCAAGCACGGATTGCACGCGACATTTATGCCAAAACCATTATTCGGTGTTAACGGATCTGGTATGCACTGCAACCTTTCCCTGTTCAAAGAAGGCAAAAATGCATTCTATGATCCAACTGGAAATCTTGAATTAAGCGACACAGCACGCCAATTTATCGCCGGTATCATTAAGCACGCACCTGCATTCACTGCTGTTACAAACCCGACTGTTAACTCTTATAAGCGTTTAGTGCCGGGATACGAGGCTCCTTGTTATGTTGCATGGTCTGCAAAAAACCGTTCACCATTAATTCGGATCCCTGCATCCCGCGGCCAAAGTACACGCGTAGAGGTACGAAGTGTTGATCCGGCTGCAAACCCTTATCTGGCAATGGCTGTATTATTGAAAGCAGGGTTAGATGGAATCAAAAACAAACTTACTCCTCCAGCACCTGTAGACCGCAACATCTATGTCATGAGCAAAGAAGAGCGCCTTGCTGAAGGAATCGAAGATCTGCCGGCAACTCTTGCTCAAGCCTTAGACAATTTAAAGAGTGACGAAGTTATCGTGTCGGCACTTGGAGAGCATATTTTTGAACACTTTGTTGAGGCAAAAGAAATCGAGTGGGATATGTTCCGTACACAAGTGCATCCTTGGGAACGCGAACAATATATGACAATGTATTAATCCTTAAATCCCTTGACACCACTGGTGTTGAGGGGTTTTTGTTTATCGGGCATTTTTGATCATTTATATTTGTTTTATTAACTGCCCGGTACTTGCCCGATTTTATTTCAAAAAAATCAATCCAAAACACTAATCTGAATTTCAATTTTAATAAATGATTGAGGAGCTTGCTAAGCTCCTTTTTTTATTTCTTTTTCATACAAACAAATGGGCAAAAGAAGAATTTAATACACAAGAGGGATGCTTCCATATTGTACCTCAAGTTACTTTTTTAAAGGAGATGAAGAAAAATGAGATGGAAGAAAAACTATGGATTATGGGTTGCAGATTGAAATACTTCTTTGTTTCTTCATCTATTGCTTTCGTTTAATTACATTCAATTAATTCAAAAAATTAATAATTTTATCCCAAAACAGTTAATATTGGTATATAATGTAACTTGAATAAATAGTAGAGGTGAAAAAATGAAGAATTTGTTCATGTGTGTTTTATTTACATTTTTATCTTTGGGTTTAATTGCTTGTGGGGCTGATGAAAAGGCGAATACAACTAATAAAGAAGCGAGTGCCGATAAACCAGAAGAAGCTACAAGCGGTAAAAAAGACTTTGAGGAATATCTAAATAAAGTGCAGCCTATTGTTTTAGAAGATCTTGCAAACTTTGCAGCTAAATTTGAAGAATTAAAGAATCAATCCATTAACGGTGAAATTACTGATATTGAATTTGGTCAAGCAATCGTTGATGAACTTTTACCAACTGCTACACAAATTCAAGAAGATGTTGAAGCGATTATGCCAGCAAAAGAAATTCGAGATCTGCATGAAACCCTTATTGATATGACAGCTAAAAATGCCCAAGCGCTTTCTGAAATAGTTTCTGCCATAGAATCCGGAGACTCTTCAAAAATAACCTCGGCAAATGAATTATTATCTGAAGCGAGGAAATTAGAAAGAGACTATGTATATGACATTAAGGAATACGCAGCCAAGTACGACATAGAATTTGAAGAACAAAAATAATAGACCGAAGCCCCTTTCAATTGAAAAGGGGCTTCTCTAGTCCCAAAAAGGTAAATCATCGTAAATAACAGGCCGAATCTGTCCAACAATCTCCGTTATAGATCACCTTAACAATACGATTATTCTCACAGAAATCGTGGCGATCGGAAGGACTCTTGGAGTGGTTGCCATTCTCTCCTGCAAAGGCCGAGTGCGCAAGTGTACGACTATTAGAGCAAATTCGACTGTTAGCATGAGCTTTAAACGGAGGGATAAATAGTTAGGTCTATTTGGCATGCGAAAATCTTTTTTTGGAGGAAAGGGTACCCCTTCCTCCAAAAAAAGATTATTATCTCAAATAACTATTGATTAACCTTTTGACTAATCGTAAGAATGAGGCTGACTCATAGGGGTCTGACTCCCTTCGACAATGACAATATATAGAATGGATTGATTAGCGTTTGTCTATATATTGTATTGGAGGGGACTGACACTTTGCCTTGAGTCAGCCTCTTTGAAAAACTCAATGAATCTGGCGGTAAACGCCAATCACTTTTCCGAGAATCGAGACATTTTTTAAAATGATTGGCTCCATTGTTGAATTCTCAGGCTGCAGCCGAATATAATCTTTTTCTTTAAAAAATCTTTTAACCGTCGCTTCATCATCTTCTGTCATAGCAACTACAATATCACCGTTGTTTGCCGTCTTTTGCTGTCTTACAATAACATAATCCCCATCTAAAATGCCGGCTTCGATCATACTGTCACCCATGACCTCAAGCATAAAGACTTGCTCATCTGCCGGAACAAGCCGTTCGGGAAGAGGGAAAAATTCTTCAACATTTTCAATGGCAGTAATAGGCTGTCCTGCTGTAACTTTACCGACAACCGGTACATTTACGACATTGTGTTTTGGAATGTGTGCCTCTTCTTCCATGTCCAGAATTTCAATTGCTCTCGGCTTTGTAGGATCCCTGCGGATAAGCCCTTTGCTTTCAAGGCGAGCCAGATGTCCGTGCACCGTAGAACTGGAAGCAAGCCCCACTGCTTGACCGATTTCTCTGACGGAAGGGGGATAGCCTTTCTTCTTTACTTCCTCTTTTATAAAATTCAAAATATCTTGCTGCCTTTTTGATAATTTAGCCATAAAAATCGCACCTCATACGTAATTGTTACGCTTATTATAGCATGTACTTCATAAAAATACAAACGTAAGTTCGAATTTTTTTGTTGACGGAAAACAAATGTTCGGTTTATACTTGAGATAACAAAACAGAACGTATATTCGGTTTAGGGGTGTTGATGATGAAAAAAATCTGGAAACGATATTCATATGCTATTATTCTTGTAATGGTAAGTTTTACAGCAGCACTTCTCTTTTCTGATTATGTTAAGGATGCCAATTCTGAAAGTTATTTAAAAGTAACCGTTGAAGAAGGAGAATCGCTTTGGTCCATCGCAGAAAAATTTTCGGACAAGCATGGTTTATCTTCTGATGAGTTCATCAGCTGGGTTGAAAGAACAAATGGCATAAACGGAGATAACATCTATCCAGGTGAAGAATTAGTCATCCCTGTATTGGAAAAGTCTGAAGCACAGGTGGAAGTTACAAATTATGCAGGTGAGTAATATATGGAGACAAGAAACGGGAAAAAAGCAATAATCTATTGCCGTGTAAGCACATCGAAAGAAACACAGGAAACGTCCTTGAAACGGCAGGAAGAAGAGTTAACGCAGCTTGCAGTCAAGTATGGGTTCCAAGTTATAAGAGTGATTAAAGAGCAGGCAAGCGGGTATGAACTTGAGCGTGAAGGAATGCTGGAACTCCTGGAAACAATAAATGAGGACAGGGACATAAGCGCAATCCTTATACAAGATGAAACGAGACTTGGAAGAGGAAATACAAAAATCGTATTGCTGCATTGCATCTTAAAAGAAGGCGTTAAATTATACACGATCTCTCATAATGGGGAACTTCAATTATCAGAAGCTGATTCGTTGGTATTGAAAATTGTCGGAATGGTGGAAGAATACCAGCGAAAATTACATAATATAAAGATTAAGCGGGGCATGAAACGGGCAGTAAAAAACGGATACAAGCCGGAAAACAATTTGAAAAATATTGGTGAAAACGCCGGAAGAGAAAGAAAAGAAGTTCCGATTGAGGAGATCGTCCGGCTCAGAAAAAATGATTTAACGTTCGCAGAAATTGCAGCTACGCTGAGAGGATTTGGCTATGATGTTTCGAAAGCGACTGTTCATAGAAGGTATCAAGAATATAAGGAAATGGAATCCAATTAGAGCATTTTCCTTGTAAAAAGCCCTTTTCTTTTGTATGATGACCAATAGCTTAACTATTTGAAAAGGAGCTTTTATATGCTGTCAAAAGAATTAATTGCGAGAATTAATGCATTAGCAAATAAAGCAAAAACATCAGGCTTGACGGAAGAAGAAGCTAAAGAGCAGTCAAAGCTTCGACGCCAGTATTTGGAATCATTTCGTTCTTCGATGCTAGCTACCTTAAAAGGTGTGACAATCGTTGATCCATTGGGTAATGACGTAACTCCCGAAAAGCTGAAACAATTGCAAAAAAAGGATCGTTTGCATTAATAATATACACGATGAATGAGGCTGACCCGCAGAAAGTCATTCTTGCTCCGGTGTCAGCCCTTTTTCTGCTGTTTTCTTCACTATATTTGATAAGTAGGAAACCCTAATAAATTAATGCGCTTTCACAATCATGTGTGAAAAAATATCTCCGCCGAATGGTTGACACAAAAAATTCTCTATTGTATAAAAAATTCAAAAACTATAAAATTAAAGAAGAATGAAAAATTATAATTGAAAGGGTGGATTGAATTGTTTGATAACATTGATCAATTGTCAATAACCTCAATTCGTACACTTTCCATCGATGCGATTGAAAAGGCAAACTCCGGACATCCGGGCATGCCAATGGGAGCTGCACCGATGGCATACACTCTTTGGACAAGATATATGAACCATAATCCAAAGAATCCAAATTGGTTTAACCGCGATCGTTTTGTTCTTTCTGCAGGTCATGGATCAATGCTGCTATACAGCTTGCTTCATCTGTCAGGATACGACGTAACGATGGATGATATTAAACAATTCCGCCAATGGGGCAGCAAAACACCTGGACATCCTGAGTACGGACATACACCTGGGGTTGATGCCACAACAGGTCCGTTAGGACAAGGTATTGCTATGGCAGTTGGAATGGCGATGGCTGAGCGTCATTTGGCAGCGGTATATAATAAAGATAATTACCAAATTATTAACCATTATACATATAGTATTTGTGGTGATGGTGATTTAATGGAAGGTGTTTCTGCTGAAGCAGCTTCTTTAGCCGGTCATTTAAGACTGGGCCGCTTGATTGTTTTGTATGATTCCAATGACATTTCTTTGGATGGAGAACTTAACCGTTCGTTCTCAGAAAGTGTGGAAATGCGTTTTAAATCGTATGGATGGCAGTACATCCGAGTTGAAGACGGCAATGACCTCGAAGCTATTGCGAAAGCAATTGAAGAAGCAAAACAGGATGAAACCCGTCCAACATTAATTGAAGTCAAAACCATTATTGGTTACGGTTCTCCGAATAGAGCCGGAACATCAGATATTCATGGGTCTCCTCTTGGTGCTGAAGAACGAAAGCTCACAAAAGAGGCTTACAAATGGACTTTCGAAGAAGACTTCTATGTTCCTCAGGAAGTTTATAATCATTTTAAACAAAATGTATTAGAACGAGGGGAAGCGAAAGAGCAGGAATGGAATGAGCTATTCGCTCAATATAAGAAGGAGTATCCTGAGTTAGGAAAACAGCTGGAACAAGCAATAAATGGCGAGCTTCCAGAAGGATGGGATAAAGATATCCCTGTTTATGAAGTAGGAAAAAGCGTTGCAAGTCGCGCTTCTTCCGGTGAAGTATTAAATGCGATTGCGAAAAACCTTCCTTCATTTATCGGAGGATCAGCAGACCTTGCAAGTTCTAATAAAACAACGATTAAAGGGGCAGGAGATTATTCACCGGAATCTTTTGAAGGCAAAAACATTTGGTTCGGTGTCCGTGAATTTGCAATGGGTGCAGCTTTGAACGGAATGGCTCTACATGGCGGATTAAAAGTATTTGGCGGTACATTCTTTGTATTCTCTGATTATTTGCGTCCGGCAATCCGTCTTGCAGCATTAATGAAGCTTCCTGTAATATACGTATTTACTCATGACAGCATTGCAGTCGGAGAAGACGGGCCAACACATGAGCCGGTTGAACAACTTGCTTCTTTACGGGCAATGCCAAATCTTTCTGTTATCCGTCCTGCCGATGGAAATGAAACAGCGGCTGCATGGAGATTGGCAGTTGAATCAAAAGATAAGCCAACTGCTTTAGTTTTGTCACGCCAAAATCTCCCAACATTAAAAGGAACTGCAGAAACTGCTTATGATGGAGTTTCAAAGGGTGCTTATGTTGTGTCGCCAGCAGACAAAGATACTCCTGATGCACTGATCCTTGCTTCTGGTTCGGAAGTTGGCCTTGCAGTAGAAGCCCAAGCACGTCTTGCGGAGGAAGGAATACACGTATCTGTTATTAGCATGCCTTCGTTTGATCGTTTTGAGGCTCAATCCAAGGAGTATAAAGAAAGTGTCATTCCTAAAAATGTCAAGAAACGTTTAGTGATTGAAATGGCTTCATCTTTAGGCTTGCACCGTTACGCCGGAGATGAGGGCGACGTATTGGCAATTGACCAATTCGGAGCTTCGGCACCTGGCGAAAAAATTATGGAAGAATACGGATTTAATGTAGATAATGTTGTTGCAAAAGTAAAAGCTTTGCTTGAACAATAATCTAAGTTACGAAAGAGAGCGGATAACGCTCTCTTTTTTTATGTGCGCCGGGCATGTCCACTAACTAGGCGGTGAAAGTCCGCTATGGGCGTTGGGATATGCGAACCATTAGCCGAAGGCAAGGGTGTCCGCGGTGACGCGGAATCTGAAGGAAGCCCTAGGCAAATCCTTGGTCTGAGGTACACGAATCACATTTGAGGTTCTCATTTCAGGACGAGTTTGCATAACAAAACAAAGTCCAAAATATCCCCGGATGGAATGGGAATAAATGTGGCAGATATATGAGGAGAAAGTGAGTGGACTTACCCCGGGAGGTCTCCTGGTACCCCTAGAAGGAACCTACTTAGCGATAAGTAGCTGAACCAAGAGAAGTCAGCTGAAGTCATAGTATTAGTCCTGGTGGACTAAGAAGGACGGAACGAAAGGAGCGACTGTGCTAGAGCTATTTACAAGGGAACGAAGAAACAGCCAACATTTCAATAATGGCTATGTAAATATAAATGTCAACACAAATATGTACACTTTTGCTTGTTTAAGGATGTACAAAATCACTCGTTTTCTTTCGCCAAATGATCCTTTAAACGATAAGAATCTCCAATGATAGAGACAACGGTTGCGTGATGTAAAATGCGGTCTAAAATCGCATTGGCCAGCTTGGGTTCTTGAAAGATTTCATCCCATGCTTTAAAATTCACATTCGTTGTAAGAATCGTACTACGCTTCTCATAACGCATATCGATGAGTTGGAAGAAAAGCTTTGCGTCCTCGGCATCAATCGGTAAATAACCGATCTCATCAATAATTAATAGTTTACTCAACTTTCGCACACAGATATTGTCAGACATCTCTTGATGTAATTGGGTAAAGACGCAATCCATTCTTGTACTTTACTTTTAAATAATTCCATGTTCAAACAAACATTAGCTTCTGCTAATGTTTGGAAGATCGCTAGTAATTGATTCAATGCACTCTCTAGATTCATATCTTTTACATCTTCACATAATAGAAAAAAGAGATTTCCAATCGTTTTAGGATCGTTGTTTTGTCTACGCTCCCACTCTAAGAGTATAAAGCGAGTAAACACAATCGTTGTATGACTAATCAACAGATCATACGAACGACCTTGAAATTCTTTTGCTAGGTTAAGCAATGATTTGGTACACTTGAAAAATGTTTCGATGTCCCAGCGCATCCCGTAAATACGCACAATTTCTTCATCTGAAAGTGTGGTATCTGTACTCAAAATGGCTAACCATTCACTCTTTTTATTGCGGTTACGCACGAATACAATCTTGACTTGTCGTCCTTTTGCAAGATGAACATGGATCGAACCGAGTAGGTCTTTCTTTTCCATGGTACGCTTTGCTTTTTTAAAGAGTTCATCCAGCGTATGGGCTTCACCATCTATGAAATAACGTTGTTTTAGCTGCTTGACCATACCAATGACAAATAAACCTTTATCCGTGATTTTTTCAATCAAAGGCTCATGCGTAAACCAAGTATCCATTAACACATAATCAGCTGTAATTCCTGCATTTAAGGCATGATCCAATAAAGCAGAGACAACGCTCGGCTTATCTTGTTGTGCTTCAAGACGACGCTTGTAGCCGGAAGTGCGTTTATCAATGGATTCATCGACCCCGTTAAGTTGATTTTCCTTTTTCGCTGAACTCAATAAAGCAAAGTCTACAGGTAGAAAAGAATATCCATCAGACCAACCAAGAGTAAGCAACTGAAACCCCTTATAGAATCGTTTCTCTGTATGATCAAATACTCGTGAAAGAAGTTCAACAGACTTGCTTCGGTTGCGTGAAAAGAGTGAATCATCAACAATAAACACCTTCACTCTGTTGTTTGATGTAAGCTTTTTTATACGTCCAGTAAGATCTTGACATAAGGAAAGTAAAAAAGTTCGCCAAGCATAAGTAGATGAATTTAGAAAACGGTAGATCGTATCTTTTTTAGGTAAGTCCACGGCTTTCTTACTTTGAAGTGCTTGAAACCAATTTTTATATTGGAAAACAAGCAAAAAAATAAGACGGAAAATAGATAAGCATGAATAACCAAATCCCTTAGTAATTCTCGCTTTTCTCAAATGTTTGCCTATATTTAATTCAGAAAATCTTCGTTCAAGTTCTTTTGGTAGTTGTGCAAAAGTATCTTTTTTCGTTATCATAATGGTGACACCTTCTTTGGTATTTGGTTTGATCACCATAATTTTACCAAAAGATAGGTGTCTTTTTCTTTTAAAAAAATAAAATCAATAAAAAACAAGAGAAATAATGAAAGACGATATAAAACAGTCATATCAAGAGTTGCAATAAGATATTACTCTGCGAAAGTTGAGTAGTTTATATTTTGTATAGTGTTTTAATCTGCTCTCTAACCGATTTTCTAAACGTGCTTTCTTCAGATTTTGAATTAAGTCATGGCACTTAATGAAATAAGTGCTTGTACGTTTCTTCGCTGCCTCAATCCCAATGGAAGTGGCTAAATGTGTTTTTCCTACGCCACTTGGTCCTAGAAAAACTATGTTTTCATTTGCTTCGATAAATCGAAGTGTTAGAAAATCTAAAATTTGTTTTTGATTTATTGACGGTTGAAAACTAAAATCAAAATCCTTTATTTCTTTCAAATGCGGAAAAGCCGCAACCTTCACCATCGATTGAATCATATTTTGTTCACGTACATCAATTTCGTAATTCGTCAGTTTCACTAGCGTATCTACCAGTGACAATTGATGGTTAACGCTGAAGTCTAAGACTTCATTTAAATGCAAGGACATTTGCTTGAGCTTCAAATAATCTAAGTTTTGTATGAGTTGTTGATAGTTTGTTGTAGGATTCATTATTTATACACTTCCCCAATCGTTGCTAAATTCCGTTTCGCTAGATCATCAATATCCGGATAATTCGGCATGGAAACGCCCAAGGCTTCTTGATAATGTGCTTCCTGATAATTTAATTTCTTATTACTTATTGGGTGTTGCGCAATCAGTTCCGTGTTATAATAAATCCATAATTGATTATCATACACTTGTAAGCCTACTTTCTTTCCTTGGTACTGTGCTGGTACCGAGTATTGGTTTGATTTGTAGGAAATCATGTTGGATGCATTTACTTTTACAAGCGTATGTTTGATCCGATAGGAATCTCTTACTTTCTCAGTTGGTAACTGGAGTAGGTGATTCCTTTCTTTTTTGAATTCTATCGCAGGAATTTTTCCAGTTCCTTGGTGGACCTCATGGTTCACTCGATGAGATAAATCTTGCACAAATTGATGTAATTCTTCCAAGGTCAACTGACCTTGATAAGCATGAATTTCATCTAATATTTTCATTGTGGTTTCGACTTTTCCTTTTGTCCGTGGACGTCCAGCAATGCATGGCTTCATCTCAAAACCAAAATCCTTAGCGAATTGTGCAAACTTGGCATTTACTCTTCCTGGGGAATGTTCTGTTCTTGCCTCATCCATAATGGTTTTCATATTATCCGTGATGATTTCAGCTGGCACCCCTCCAAGAGCTTCGAATGTTTCTGTTAAGAAGGAAAACAGGACACTTTGTGACTTAGAAATACTCATTAGGAAAGTTCTGAAACGTGAATGAGATAGAATCAGTACTGCAACATTGATTTCAACGTTCTGACCATCCTTTGTTTCAAAAGGAATACTCTCTTTCCAATCCAATTGTGCTTGTTTTCCTATAGGCGTTTCAAAACGTGCTGTGCCTTTAGGAGAAGGAATTCGTTTATCCTCTTCAAAGTAAGCATTAAATTCGGGCGTTTTCGCAATATACGCTCGGAACGTCGATGCTGCACAATCCAGTCCATGATTATCCTTTAAATACTGCCATAGCACACGACGATAATAAAACTTCTGCTTAGCATCTTCCGAAAGTAGTGCAGCAATGATTTCATAGTATTCATCAATTTTGGAAGGCTTCTTTCGTGTACGTTTAGGAACAAATCCATTTAAATATTTATCAATGGTTCTACGATCTACACCTAGATCTCTAGCTAATTGACTTTTATTAATTTTCATCTTCAAATGCTCCATTAGTTGTTTTAATTTTGGTAAATCTTCAAGACTCTTAATCTCAAAATCAGTTTCCACATTTATCGATATGTACATACTAACCACCTCATGATTAGTATGAAATCTAAAGTCAATTTTGTACATTATTATTCAAGCATTTGTGTACATATTTAAATTATCATTTCTAATGTAAAGATAGAAGGTTCGGAAAACTGAATATCTCTATATAGCGTGGAGTTCTCCTTGTTCAACCTCGATAGCATGGGAACAATATGGAATCACAAGAAAGCTTAATTGATAGGATATTAGACCCTGACAACCTGAATAAAGCCTTCAAGAGGGTTAAGAAAAACAAAGGAGCAGCCGGTGTCGATGGGAAAGATATAGAAGCTACTCACCTTTACTTGAAGGAGGAAGGATATAAACTTGTCCAACTCATAAGAGAAGGGAAATACAAACCAAAACCAGTAAGAAGGGTTGAAATTCCAAAGCCTAACGGTGGGAAAAGAAAGCTAGGCATTCCGACCGTCACCGACCGCATTTTCCAACAAGCCGTAGTCCAAAAACTTACGCCCATATTTGAGAAACAGTTTAGTCCCTATAGCTATGGTTTCAGACCAAACAGAAGCGCCCACCAAGCAATTGAGCAGGCAAGACAATATATCGAAGATGGATACAACATTGTGGTAGATATAGACTTAGAAAAATTTTTTGATCGGGTTCAACATGATAAACTCATGTCC
The DNA here is from genome assembly GCF_028888695.1 of Bacillus methanolicus. NCBI lineage: Bacteria > Bacillati > Bacillota > Bacilli > Caryophanales > Bacillaceae > Bacillus > Bacillus methanolicus. The sequence goes on from NZ_PNFF01000001.1 coordinate 865,641, forward strand.
TTAGTCGCTAAAACAATCACAGACAAACCAACTTTGAAACTCATTAGAAGATATTTACAAGCTGGGATTATGGAAAATGGCCTGGTAAAGCCGAACATAGAAGGAACCCCGCAAGGAGGACCGTTAAGTCCGCTTTTGAGCAATATCATGTTGAATGAGTTAGATAAGGAATTAGAACGAAGAGGACTTCGGTTTGTCAGATACGCAGACGACTGCAATATCTTCGTCAAAAGCATGAAAGCGGGAGAAAGAGTGAAAACAGGAATTTCTAAGTTTATTGAGAAGAAGCTCAAACTGAAGGTCAATCAGGAGAAAAGCGCAGTGGGAAAGCCGAGTGCACGGATATTCTTAGGAGTAAGTTTCTATCGGAAACAGAATGAGATAAGGGTATTCGTGCCACAGCAAAGAAAGGAAAGGTTTGAAACAAAGTTAAAGAAATTAACCAATCGGAACTGGGGCGTCAGTATGGAAGAACGAATCCAGAAGATAAACCAATTGGTACAAGGCTGGGGGAATTACTTTAAAATTGCAGATATCAAGACATACGCAATTAAAACTGATTCACACATCCGTCGTAGGCTGAGGGCATGCCGATGGAAAGAGTGGAAAAAGGTCAAAACGAAATACCGAAACCTGTTAAAACTCGGTATTTCTGAGGAGGAAGCATGGAAAAACGCTAACACCCGGAAAGGATATTGGCGAATTTCCAACAACCCTATCATTAATCTTGCCTTAAATAATCGATATTGGCAAGAGCAAGGTTTGAAATCCCTCGCAACTGTGATTTCATAAACTTTCGAACCGCCGTATACGGAACCGTACGTACGGTGGTGTGAGAGGTCGGGGGTTAGCCACCCCCTCCTACTCGATTAATAATCAAATCGAAGTGGAAATAAACATATGGTTTTTTTATAATAATATTTAGAAATTTTCGAATTCGACAAAACTAGCATTTTTCTTTGACAGAAAAAGACAAACGCCACTTTTATCCTTCATTATAATGGACTTTAGAAGGTTGCCGCTAAGGAGGGGATAATTTTGAGAACGTATACTCTTTATTTAATAGAAGATGAGTTTGCATTTCATTATTTTGGTAGAGAACGCATGTTTTATCAATTGTTTAAGGAATATAAGAATTCAAATGGAAATCTTAAAGCCATTCTTGAAATGCAGATCAACTATATTACCAAGCCTATTCCAACGTTTTGCCTTCAACAGCTGATACATCAAAAATTAAATAAAAACAAAGATTTTTACATAGAAGATGGAATATACTACATAAAAAAGGGCAGCAAAAGTAGTTGGGCAAGGCTTGAATTTTGCGACCGATTCTTAAAATTAGACTCTAAAGGAAGCTATGATGCGGAGACGGTGTTTTTTGAAGTACTCCGCAAATGCGAATCATCCTTTTTAGCTGTAGACTTGGACCATCACCGTTATGGCTGGCTAAACCCAATAAAAGAAAGAAAATTTGTTTAAGATGAGAAAAAAATGACGCAAATATTGTAAAATAATAAGCTGTTTAGTACACTGTATTTTAGACAACATGAAGGAGGAAATATTGTATGTGGGATCTCATTCTAGTTGGTATACTGGCACTTTTGGCCGGTGTAGCACTAGGATTTTTCATTGCTCGAAAATATATGATGAGCTACTTAAAGAAAAATCCGCCAATTAATGAACAAATGCTAAAAATGTTGATGATGCAGATGGGAATGAAGCCGTCGCAAAAGAAAATCAATCAAATGATGAACGCCATGAATAAGCAGTTAAAATAATTGGACAAGCACAAAACCTTGTATGATAAGGGTTTATCGCTTGATTGAGCTCATTAATTCGGAAAGATGAACTAATTAGATTAAGATTAGTGAATCTTTCTCAGTTATTATTATTAAAAAATGGTAAATCTTTCTTTTTTTAACAAAGACCATTCGATTCGTTGGAACGTAACCAATGAAGGGAGTGGTCTTTTTTGTTAATCCGCCCAATCTCCTTCATTTAAATCTTCTATTTCCTAACGAAGTTTCTCAGTTTCTTCTTTTAGTATAATTATTTTATCTCCAACAATCTCAACTACGTCACCAATTTTAATTTCTGCAGGAAAAAAACTTTTGGATAGTTGTTCTCTGGTTTTCCCATTAATTTCAACTACCACTAAATCTCCTTTAAATCGGTCAACTATTCCCTTCACGAAATCATTTCCTCTCTGTTTTAATTGAAATGTTTGTTCCATTACTTTATGCATTAACGTACCAATTTGTTCTGTTCTAAAAAATTGTCTTAATTGCCTTTGGCAGTATGATTTTTGGAAATTATAACATGAGATAAGATAAAATTTTATTAAATGATTCTAAAGAATCTATAACGATATTACATTTCCTTTTCGCCTATTCACTGACCGTATTAAACCGTTCATTCGATGTACGCGAAAATAAAATATTAACAATCTTCCTTATTTTAGGAATATTTGATAAACTAATATGGCATTTGAAATTTCTACATAATTATGTCTTGCAGCGAAAGGAGCACAAATGAAAGTATTTATTGATTTGATGTGGTTTTTTAAGCAGGAAAAAAAAGCTTATATTACAGGTACGCTGCTGCTTTTGACAGTAGCTTTTTTAGAAATTGTTCCACCAAAGATAATTGGAATCGTTGTTGACCATATTGTGAATGGGACGTTAACTGGCGGGATACTGCTCAAATGGATAGGCGTTTTAATAGCGACAGGTCTTCTCGTGTATTCATTGCGTTATTATTGGAGAATCATGATCTTTGGATCCGCTGTGAAACTTTCACAGCTGTTGAGAGATCAGTTATTTAAGCATTTTACGGATATGTCGCAATCTTTTTATCAAAAGCGGCGCATTGGAGATTTAATGGCCCATGCGACAAATGATCTGCAGGCGATCCAGCAAACAGCAGGTCTCGGAGTCCTTACCCTTATTGATTCGCTTGCGACAGGCGGTTTTGTTATTATCGCCATGGCAGTTACGATCAGTTGGAAGCTGACCCTTATCGCATTAATACCCATGCCGTTTATGGCTTTGTTGACGAACTGGTATGGAACGCTTTTACATAAGTATTTCCATAAAGCCCAGGAAGCATTTTCATCGTTAAATGATAAAACGCAGGAAAGTATAACAGGAATCAAAGTGATTAAGACGTTTGGCCAAGAAAGAGAGGATATTGAAGATTTCCGGGATAAGTCAGAAGATGTAGTGGAAAAGAATATTTTAGTTGCGAAGGTGGATTCCTTATATGATCCAACGATTTCCCTCATTGTTGGCATCTCGTTTTTTTTATCGGTCGTGTTCGGGTCAATTTATGTACTTAATGGTTCCCTTTCAATTGGTGAACTTGTTTCCTTTACGACGTATCTAGGCTTGCTCATTTGGCCGATGCTTGCTTTCGGATGGCTGTTTAATATAGTGGAAAGAGGAAGGGCGTCTTATGATCGTGTTTCTGCCTTGCTGGCTGAAAAACCTGAAATTGAGGATAAGGAAGATGCGTTCGATAACGTTCCAACAGGTGATATTGAATATAAGATCCGAACTTATTCCTATCCTAATGAAATGAAGCCGGTGTTAAAAGATATTTTCTTTAGGATAAAAAAAGGGGAAACAGTAGGGATTGTCGGAAAAACCGGTGCAGGAAAAACAACACTGTTAAAGCTTTTAATTCGTGAATTTGAAGGCTTTGATGGAACGATTCTTTTCGGGAATGTGCCATTAAGTGATTATAAGCTGCAAACTTTGAGAAAAGCAATTGGCTATGTTCCACAGGACCATTTTCTATTTTCGGCAACAGTTAGTGAAAACATTGCATTTGGAAAACCAGGTGCTTCTAAAAAGGAGATTATCGAAGCAGCAAAAACAGCATATATTCATCATGATATTCTAGAATTTACTGAAGGGTATGAAACGGTTGTCGGAGAACGTGGAGTTTCTTTATCAGGCGGACAGAAGCAGCGTATTTCCATTGCGCGAGCTTTGTTATTGGATCCTGAAGTTTTGATTCTTGATGATTCTCTTTCAGCTGTTGATGCCAAGACAGAAGAAGCGATTCTTACTGCTTTGAAAGAAAACAGAGAAGGGAAAACGACAATCATAACGGCCCACCGATTAAGCTCCATCCAGCATGCAAATTTTATTATCGTTCTTGAAGACGGTAAAATTGTTCAGCACGGTACCCACGAGGAACTGATGCTTGAAGAAGGATGGTATAAGGATATGTACTTACGACAGCAGCTCGAAGAATTAGTGGAGCATGGAGGATAAGCAATGGAAAAAACACATGCGATGAATAGCAAAGAACAACGGCAAGTATTATTTCGATTACTTTCATATACAAAACCACATAAGAAAACCATTATTTTTGCCTTTTGTCTCTTGATATTAACAACAGCAGGCGACATACTTGGCCCGATCCTTGTGAAAATTTTTATTGACGACTATTTAACGCCCAGAAATCTTGAATTTAAGCCTTTGTTTGTTCTCGGAGCTGCTTTTTTAGGAATTCAAATAGCCAATGTGCTTGTCTCATATTTTCAATTGCTTACCTTTCAAAAAATCGCTTTGAAAATTATTCAACAACTCAGGATCGAGGTTTTTTCAAAGGTTCAGGCACTTGGATTAAAATATTTTGATAAAACTCCTGCCGGAAGCATCGTTTCAAGGGTAACAAATGATACAGAAGCGATTAAGGATATGTTCGTTACGGTCATCGTAACATTTATTCAAAGTTTCTTTCTTTTAACGGGAATATTTGTGGCCATGTTTAGTTTGAATGTGAAACTAGCCCTTTTTTGTGTCGTGATCCTTCCGATTATTTTCCTTATCATAAGGACGTACAGGAAATATAGTTCGATTTTTTTTCAGGATATGCGTGAACTCCTAAGCCAGCTAAATGCAAAATTAAGTGAATCATTGCAGGGCATGGCGATCATCCAAGTGTTTCGCCAGGAACAGCGGTTGAGAAAAGAATTTGGAGAGATTAATGAAAAGCATTATCTGGCAGGGATGAAAAATCTAAAAGTGGATGCTTTACTACTTAGGCCTGCGATTGATTTGGTTTACGTGTTAGCGCTGATCATTGTGTTAAGCTTTTTCGGGATTTCATCATTTGCCGGCGGAATTGAAATTGGTGTACTTTATGCGTTTATCAATTATTTGGACCGTTTTTTTGAACCGGTAAACAATATGATGATGCGTCTATCATTATTTCAACAAGCAATTGTCGCAGGATCCCGCGTTTTTAAGCTGCTGGATGAAGAGGAACTTGCTCCTTTACAGCGCGGTGAGGAAACATTAAAGATTGAAGACGGGGAAATTGAGTTTCGGAATGTAAGCTTTTCCTATGACGGGAAGCGGGACGTTTTAAAGAATATTTCTTTTCAAGCAAAACCGGGAGAAACGGTGGCACTTGTTGGACATACCGGCAGCGGAAAAAGCTCAATCATCAATCTACTCATGAGATTTTATGAATTTGAGCGGGGAGAAATTCTCATTGACGAAAGGTCAATCAAAGACTATCCGGAAAAAGAAATCCGTTCAAAAATTGGGCTTGTTTTGCAGGATCCATTTTTGTTCTTTGGAAATGTGAAGGATAATATCCGTCTCCATAATAAACAAATGACAGATGAACAAGTGATTGAGGCTGCACGTTTTGTTCAGGCGCATACGTTCATCGAGAAGCTTGAAAATGGTTATGAGTACGAAGTTGTTGAAAGAGGGGCGACATTTTCTAGCGGACAGCGCCAGCTGATCGCTTTTGCGAGAACAATTGCGGCGAACCCAAAAATACTTGTCCTTGATGAAGCAACTGCGAATATTGATACGGAAACAGAAGAAGCCATTCAAACGGCGCTTGCAAAAATGAGAAAGGGCCGCACAACGATTGCAATTGCCCATCGTCTGTCTACTATTCAAGACGCAGACTCAATTCTTGTGCTGCATCAAGGGGAAATTGTTGAAAGAGGAACACACCAGGAGTTGCTTGCAAGACGCGGACTTTACCATAAAATGTATTTGCTGCAAAATGGTTTGGTTGATCATCTCGAAGACGCAGTCAATTAAAGATAAATCGAAAAAAATGGAGCTGACTCTTAAATAAAGAAGTTAGCTCCATTAATTGACCGGCTGTAATTTCTCTAAAAAGGAACGATTATACTCATTCAAAAGATGATCAAGCTCTTGGCTATGTTTAATTGCAACAGACGAATTAAGGCCGTATTTTGATGCCACGTTGATGAGCTCAGCCCGTTTTTTTTCAATTAATAAAAGAAACTCTTGTCTCGTCACACCTCATTTTCCTTTCGTAAATCTTTGGATCGATTTTTATTCAAAACGATTAAAAGACTGAAAATATTACGTCTATGTAAAAATATGATATTTAATAGCAAAAATTGTTAAGTCTATTACAGTATAGCTGATTATGGTAATTAATTCAAAACAAAATTGTGACCAATTTGTGTATTTTTAGGAAGGAAATTAATATTATGTATAAGTAGTCCAAATTCGAATATATTAGACAAAAAATGTTCACATCTTAATTATTATCATTTCATCATAAGATTTGTTAGAATGAGTAGGAATCATGTATACAGGAGATGTTCAAATGACTGATATTAATGTATTTATCGCTCTTGGTGCAGGATTTTTGAGTTTTATTTCTCCATGCTGTCTGCCTTTATATCCGGCATTTTTATCATATATTACCGGGATGTCGGTCGGAGAAATCAAAACAGAAAATGCGATGCTGCAAAGGCGGAGTTTGTTACATACAATATTTTTTCTGTTAGGGTTTTCCGTTATTTTTATTGCCATCGGATTTACAACTTCTTTTATCGGTCAATTTTTTGCTGAATACAAGGACTTGATCCGACAGATTGGAGCTATTTTTATCGTCTTTTTTGGCCTTGTCATTGTTGGAATTTTGAAACCCGAATTTATGATGAAGGACCGGAGATTTGAGTTTAAGAACCGTCCTTCAGGATACATTGGTTCAGCTTTTATCGGAATGGCGTTTGCCGCTGGCTGGACGCCTTGTACAGGTCCGATCTTAATGTCAGTTTTTGCGTTGGCTGCTTCTAACCCGGGTTCAGGCATGTTGTATATGATCGCATACACTTTAGGTTTTGCCATCCCGTTCTTTGTTTTGTCCTTTTTCATCGGCAAACTGCAATGGATTAAAAAACATAATGTTACGATCATGAAGGTTGGCGGCAGTATCATGATCGTAATGGGAATTATCTTATTTTTTGATTGGATGACGAAGATTATTTCTATTTTTACTAGTATTTTCGGAGGATTTACCGGCTTCTAATGCTAGTTATTGTGTAATACGAACTCTTATTGGTCATAACAAATCGCCGTTGTTTGATATCTTCCCTTCGAGTCAAGACGAAAACCTATGATTCTCAAGAAATTGTTCGAAATTTGTCGTAATCTTTGAATTGAAATTTTTTCTAAGATTCGATATATTGTAATATGTGTGCTTTTGAGAAAGATATTTGTCTATCTGTATTTTACAACTGGAAGTTTTCATCGATATACATTCGTTGTGAGTGTCAAGGGGGAGCACCGATGGCAAGAATATTAATTGTTGATGACGCAAGATTTATGAGAATCACGTTATCGAATATTTTAAAAAAAGCAAATCATGAAGTCGTTGGAGAAGGCGAGAATGGAAAAGATGCGATTGAATTGTATCGCCGGTTGAATCCCGATTTAGTCACAATGGACATAACGATGCCGGAAATGAGCGGAATTGAAGCTGTCAGAGAAATTAAGAAAGAGTTTCCTCAAGCAAAAGTAATCATGTGTTCTGCTATGGGGCAGCAAAAAATGGTCGTGGAAGCAATTGAGGCGGGGGCAAAGGACTTTATTGTCAAGCCGTTTGACGAAGCGCGAGTACTTGATGCAATTAACAGAGTCTTGAATTAGAGAATAGTGGCCGGCTTACAAAGGGTTTGATTCCCATCCGACAACCGGAGGGGACTGACCCTTTTTTTATGGACAAAAATAGGATGGTCTTCTGTACATTTGCTAAATATGTTCATTATCATTTTCAATAAAAGATTGTTTACGATATAATGATAGTGCAAATCTAAATGCTAAAAAGGATGACGGATTATGAACATGGTTATTGCTTCTTCTATTGGAGCGATCGGAATGGCTGTTCTTGTTATATTCATCCGGATTAAAGCCGCAAAAAGACCGGTCACAGCAAAAAAAATCATTTTACCGCCAATTTTTATGAGTACAGGGGCGCTTATGTTTTTATTTCCAATGTTCCGGGTAACTCCGATGGAAATATTGGAAGCATTAACAGTCGGCATGTTGTTTTCAATCTTGTTGATCAAAACATCCACTTTTGAAATTCGAGATAATGAAATTTATTTAAAACGGTCAAAAGCATTTATCTTTATACTTATCGGTTTGCTCATCATCAGGATCATTGGAAAATCGATCTTGAGTTCACAAATTGATTATGGTGAGCTGAGCGGAATGTTTTGGATCCTTGCGTTTGGAATGATCGTACCTTGGCGAATTGCCATGTATGTAAATTATAGAAAACTATATGATCAAATCAACGGACCAACGAATACAAAAACGGTTTAAAGGGTTTGACTCCTTCAATGACAATATATAGAATGATTTTTAGTGTTTGTCTATATATTGTATTGGAGGAATCATCCCTTTTTATTTTTGTCAGGGTTTTTGGCAAAATAAAAAAACTGCCATTAATCAGGCAGTTCTAAAACAAATGTTCATATGGTGCGAGATCAATTTTCTTTTCGGACAATTTTTTTCGCAGAAATTTATGGTCCCGTTTCGGTGTGGCGATAATGTACCCGCGTATGATAAGATCCTCTGTAATTTTGTCGGCTTTTTCTTTAAGAGCAAGTTCGCCGATTTTGCCGGCAATTTTTTGCCTTGCAACGTCCCTGAATAATTCAGGGACAGGACTGACCAAATCTTCAAGAAATTCTTTTTGCTCCTCTTTCCATAAATGCCGGGTCTCATTTACATAATATTCTTCCCAATCCAGTTCCGACTTTCCGTCTTCTTTCGGCAGCCTTTTCAAAAACTTGCGGAACATAAAAAATCCGCCGATTGCAAAAGAAGAAATGAGTACGACAATCCAGAACAAGATAAACCATAAAAACCAGCCTTCAAGCATTGCATTCACCTACAAAACATTATTCTAACGTATTCTATCATTCAATTATAGTCGTTTCGGGGCTTTTTAGACAAGTTTAATGAAAGGTGAGAGATATGCACTATTAAAGAGTCGAAAAACAAATCATAAAATATGAGAGCATTATTAATATAATTTGAATTCCTTGAAAGATTATGTTTTAGTTTTTAAATAGGTTTATCTGAAAAGCAGGGCTGAATGTGGTCCTGGTGTTCCCCGCGATCTTCGATGCTCCCTTTTTTATTTGAATAATCGAAATGGAGTGATATCACTGTTTTGTATTGTTTTCAGCAGCTAAATATTTAGCATATTGAATCGTATTTCTAGCTACATCTAGTTCAAGGTTAAAAATATTGGGTGGACCTGGTCTCCAATTTACTTCAAACAGCCACAATTTTTGGTTTGAATCAATTCCAACATCAATTCCTAATTCATCTAGCGACACACTGTCATATAAAGAATCAAAATGGTTAGAAAAGCTTTTCGCAAATTGCTCAAGATACTTTTTCATATCGTACCAGGAGTCATCAAACTCTGTTTTTAAAAAAATATCTAGATAAGTGCTATAACCACCACTGCCCATATTTGATGTAATGCTTCCCAATCGCCCAATCCTTGGGAAAATGGAAGTAATGACCCATTTTCCTTCTCCATTTTTTTGTACATGCAATCGGAAATCATAAACATGACCAGATTTCAATTGACATGAAATAAACTTTTGAACTAAGTAATCTTGTTCTTGTATTTTATGAGATATTAAGTCAAGCAATTGTTTTTCATTAATAGACGAGATTTCCCCTCCCTCATTAATTTTGTATTGTTTTATTCCAACTTTTTCAATATAAATGATGCCCCCGCCTTGATGTCCAGACAACGGTTTAATAATAACTTTTTCATATCGTTTCATCATGTCAAAAAAATGCTGAACGTCAGTTAATTCATGAAAAGGAATAAGGTATTGTTCAAATTTTTTTGCTTTTTTTATTCTGTTATATACACTTAATTTATCCCCAATCGAATGACTTGTAAAAGGAATCCTGTCGTGCAAATAATCAAAGATTTGCTCAGCTTTTTCACTTACAGGATAACTTGCATTATAAATGACATCAGGAAAAGGAAATTCCTTTTCAATCCACTCGCCATTTTCATAAGTTTTTCCTAAAATTTTTTGATTTTCTATATCTACTTTCCCTGGGGTAAAGTAAAAAAAGTTTACACCTTCAGCTTTAGCTGCAGCGGCATAAGCATATGCTTTCTTTACATTTCTTGGATCTGCCCGATGATGAAGCATGCCGATTAGAGTCATGATACTTCCATTCCACCTCTCTCTATTTTGTTCAATCGTTGAATGTTCGCGATTAACTAAATTTGGATCAATAGGCAGTCATGAATTGTTGCCCCAAATTATTAAATTGGTTCAATATGGAATTCAATTTCTTTTGCTGCTTCCTTGGCGATTCTTTTTGCTTCTTCTTTAGCATCTGATGAGGCTATAACGTATGCATAACGATCTCCCATTGATAAAGGTGGGCGCAGTATCATTCCTTTCCTGGGTTTTATATAAACCTCCTCTACCCCAGGAAATTGAGAACAACGATTTTTTCCTGTCACTTTCATTAATCTTCCTTTAGAGTTAATTGTTATATAATGGCAATAGACATACTTATTTTGTTTTTTAAAGAGATAAGGATCATTTCCTAAAAATAACTGAATGGTTTCCTCTACTAAATTTATTCCATATGCAGTTTCAATGATTCGATTCATCGCACCACCAGAGATTCTTGGGTTGATCTCAATTAATTTCCATGTTCCTTGTACTAAGCGCAATTCCAGATGACAGGCTCCATTTTTCATTTCAAAAGCCTGTAAAATGGAACTTACCGTCTCAAATATTTTATCGTAAAAGTCTTGATCGATATCTGCTAATAAACAATACCCGGTTACGATAAAACGTTTGGAAAATGTAATCTCTTGTTCGATTATTGCGATAATATGAACTTTTCCATTGTGTACTAAAGCTTCAATCAAATATTGGGGTCCTGTTAAATATTCTTCTAGCAAAATCTGTGTATTTTCTTTTTTTATTAGTAATTTTAGCATCGATTGCTTTAATTGGTTCTCGTCATTTGCCAGTAAAACATCTTTTGATCCGGTAGATAGAGGAGACTTTACAATAAGAGGTAAATATCTTTTTTGTTTATCGATAAAGACCTCTAAAGAATCACCAGGTGAAAAAATTGCATAATGAGGGGACATTGGGAGGTCTTTGAGAAGTTCACGAGTTAAAACTTTATCTTCCATTTTTCGAATTGGGTCAGCAGAAACAACACCTGGACAAAATTCTTCTGATAAAACTGCCGCTACATGAACAAAAGGATCGATAAAACTCAGAATACCATTTATTTGTTTACCTTGTTTTAGTATTTTGATGATAATTTTTTTTACTTGATCGTAATCAATTAAATCCGCTAAAATCATTTGATGGACATCAGGAAAGTCTGTTCTTTGATGAAAGAATTTTTGTTTACGGGTTAATAAAACTGTAAAAAAGCCAAGTCGTTCTGCTGCTTGGATTGCTTCTCTACTAGACCCGGATTTATTAGTTTCAATAAAAACAATGGTTTTCATAGGCTTACGACATCCTATCTTCGATGATTTTTATGAATGATTTAGTTGCTTCTGTTGTATAATATAATGATCGATCAAAGGTTGTTCTTCATCTTTTAAGAAATTCATAAAATTAGGGTTTTTAACTAATATAAGAGAAGTGCCAACATTTCGCGGAAAAAGTAGGCTAATAGATTATTTCACTGTTTATAAAGAGCCTTCTCGTTCGGAATAGAAGAGGAACGGATTGCTATTTTGAAATGATATGATTGCCTTGAAAGGTTTCTGTCTTTGTTTTAAAATTATTCTTATCTAAAAAATGGGGCTGAATGGGGTACTGGTGTCCCCCACGGTCTTCAAAACCGCTTGAGAGGCGCGTGTCGTCTCTGGTGGGTTCGATTCCCACGCAGTCCCGCCAAAATGAGGTTTTTCGGAGATTGACTCTGTTGATTGAACACGATGATTGGAACGGTTTTCGACCGGTTTAACGAAAGACCGTTTCAGACTGGCGAATAAAACCGTTTTGATAGAATGTTGAAATCCGTTTGGCTCCGTTTGTCCTCTTACGCAATTTTTATGCGAAAGGGGATTTTTTATTATGCGGAAAAGAACAGGATTAAACCGCCGTTTCAAAAGGGAAGCAAGTACCAGTACAACTGCGTACACCATGACGGAGATGTTCGAGGAATTTATGCTGATTAAGAAAGGCGAAGGATTGGCTCGTCGAACCATCGCGGAGTATTACGAAAATTACAAGTATTTCAAAAATTACGTTGGACGTGAATTGTCGGCGGAAGAAATGACTACGGAGTTATTCGTCGGTTGGATTGAGTACATGCTCGAAGAAATGAACTACGCGCCCGCCACCGTCAACATTCGCGTGCGCACCATGCGGGCTTTTGTGCGGTATTGTTACGAAGACAAGCAGTGGATTAACGAGCCAATACATAGGCGGTTCAAGCCGATCAAAGCGCCGATTGATGTAGTAGAATCGTTCACGCCCGAAGAGTTTCGTAGGTTAATTGGCGCTATGGATGAAACGACTTATACCGGATTCCGCACGAAAGTTGTCGCATTCGTCTTACTCGACACTATGGTTCGCGTCGGCGAACTCGTAAGCATGAAGCGTCGCAACGTCGATTTTAAGGCTATGAGTATTCTACTTGAAGCCGAGGACACGAAACCGCGCAAGGCTCGTTATGTGCCAATTTCGCCAAGGACTGCGAAGCTTTTAGGTGAATACATGGCGGAAACAGAGGACTTCGGCAGTGAATACGTATTTCTTACGTACGAAGGCGAGCGTATAAGTGAATCGACTGTGCGCGAAGATTTGAGAGTCGCTGGTAAAGTTGCGAAAATTACGGACAAGCGTGTAAGTCCACATACGCTAAGACATACAGGCGCTTTGTTTTACATTTTAAACAACGGCGATCCGTTTAGTTTACAGAAGATACTCGGACATTCGCACATGAATATGGTGCGCCGATACGTGCAGATGACGAATAATGACGTACAAAATCAGCACAGCGCACACTCACCATTGAATTACGTGTTTAAATAATAAATAAAAGCGTCAGCAATTTGGATAATGTCCCTGCTGACGCTTTTATATGTTATTCTTTGATGTCCATTTTTATAGAACTTGAGGGAGGTGAAAAAGGCATTAAAAAAGACAATGCTCATGCATCGTCTTCATTGTCTTCAACTAAAACCAATAACTCTGGTAGATCAATCCCTAATACTTCACAAACTCTTCCAATTGTATTTCGTTGATACTGTTTAGTTTCATCATTGTATAACCGTCTTAATGTTTCAAACGGCAATTCTGTTATTTCAGCAAACTGTCTTATGGAGATGCCTCTCTCATCTAATATTTTTTTTAATTGTGACTTAACTCGTAATCCCATAATTTATTCTCCTTGTCTTTATTATCTTTGTATTTATTATAACAAAAAATCGACTACGAAAAGTAGTAAAAAAATCTGAAAATAACTACAAAATGTAGTTGACAACATAAAGTAGTCATAATATAATCAAAGTAACAACGAAACGTTGTCAAAAATCATATTAAAAAGGAGAGTAAAACCATGAACCAAAGTATGATGAAAACAACAGCAACAGAAAAAGAATATCTAGTTTTTGCTGACGTTAAAATGATAATTTCAAGGAAGATTCAAGCAAATAGTGAAGATGAAGCCCTATTTATAGCAACTAATAACATCAATGACACGACATTAAAAGAGTTACGTTTACAGGATGGATATAAATTGTATCTCAAGCATGAAAACGGTGAAGTAGTAGAACCAAGTGTTGTAGATTTTTCCATCGAAATCACAAGCATTGATGAGGAATATTAAAAAAATTTATAGTAAGTATTTGCGGTACTTACTACCAAATTGAGGTTGCTTAAAGTTTTTCAATATTTATTTAGGGAAATTCGGCTTAAAATTGATGATAAAAAAGTTGGAAAAACTTAAATATTTTTTCCAGAAGATATTGTCTTATTGAATAAGACATGTTATATTTGTCTTACTGATAAGACAAGGTGATGACAACAATGATCGGACTAGAATTTATTTGTAAAACTTTTCAAATCGAATATAAAAAATTAGCCGAAATATTAGGCATTACGCCACAAACAATCAATTCTTGGTTAAGAGGAAAACGAAAAATTTCGAAGGATAAATTGAAAAAGCTGTCTGAGTATTTCCAGTTGCCTGAAGAATATTTTCAACGAGAATTATTTGAAGACGAAATGCGTGACATCTCAAAAATATATCTTGAAAGAAAGTATGATACCGAAATTGAATTTCTCGAAAACAAACGACAATCAATTAATGAACGATTCGATTTAAATGACATGAACGAACTGATATTAAATTTATACAGAAAAGTAATATTGCAATCAGAATCAGAGCCAGATATGAGGTTTAAGATGAGTTTAATTGAAAATCTTCTATATCTCTTATTAGAAGGAGAAGATGGAAGAGAAGTAAGCGTATTGTGGGAAGTAACTGATATCATGCTTGAGGGAAATAAAAAATTTATTGATGAATTAGAAAAACTTACAGGGAAGTATCTCTGATTAAGATTAATATATTTGCTCCTTGACAACTAAATAATAATTCTAAAAAACCACTTGAAGGTCAAACTTTAAGGAGGTGTTGCCATTGATTGTATGATAGGTCGCTTGTAGGTCTGATTTTCGGTTAAAAAAAATTTAACAATCTAAGGAGGAATTTTAAAATGAGAGGAAAACAAGCTTATATTTCATGCGGTAAATTATTTATGTCACCTAACGAAGTTATTGAGTATTTGAAAAGTGAGATTAACAATAATAAGGATGAATTTTTCAATTTTCCTCAAGTGCTATCGGGTGAGTTTTTTGGGTCTTACGATAATAAAACGAAAAGCTGGAATGGAAGATTTATCGATGAAGATGGCTGGGAAAGTATTATTAAAAACAACGAAATAACTGAAATGTATGAACCGGTAGACGAAGAATGCGATTGTGAATTTGAAATCGAAAAAGATTATATAAATTCATTTGCTGAATTTATTAAATTATTAAATCAAGGTAAAACGGTATGGTTTGATCTTGAAGATGGCATGGGTTCCTTTGAAATTAACGAAGACAATAAAATTGTAATGCATATAGCAAATGAAGATGACGAGCATACATTAGTTGAAATTAAATCTCTAGACACTCTAAAAGACATGTACAAAGAAAGCTTAAATCAAATGGGTTTATACGTTTCGTCAAATCTAATTGGATGGGCAAAATAAAATTGGGAGGTTTAACAATTGTTGCATATCTATAACGATTATTTCCTAATCACCTGGGATGATATTGATAAATATGTGGAATTTTTAAACCAAGATACGGGACAAGCATTAGTTGATGAATATGCAAAAGGATTAAACAACTCAAATTAAGGAGGCGTGTATAGTGGAAAAAGAACATTACATCAACATTAAACAAGATGAGTTTAATAAATTTGAAGAATTATTCTTAAATTACCGTTACGAATCTGAAAGAATGGAAAATGTTTTATGCGGGTTTCTACAAGACCATAATTTAGGAACACTTTTTCTTAATTGGTTAAAGCAACAAAAAATACAATCTGAATCAGATGATATGATTAATGAAGTTTACGGTGATATTGACGAGTTAATTAAACGATTCAATTATTATTTTTCAAATACTTAAATAATAAAAAAATTTCCAATTTCATTTGCCAAAATGATATAAATTGATATAATATAGTATTGTAGGATAATTTTACCCAAATGACAAATAGACCTTCTTTTATTGCTGTCTTAATAAGGAGGTCTGGTTTCTTATTCTCTATTTTATTGTACAGATAAATCTCTATTTAACTTGATTAAATTTTAACATTGGCAAAAGTAAATGTCAATACAAAAAGAGCATTATCTGAACTGAAAGGAGGTGAGAAAAATGAAAACAACTTCAGAATCTTTCAAGAGTATTCGGAGCAAGATTCAAGATACAATGAAAAAGAAAGGAATTACTTATGAGGAGATTCTTAGATCAATTAAAAAATCGAAATAGTAGTCTTAAAGACTTGAAGGGAGAATGAATTTAAAATGAATGAATACCAAAAAAAGAAACAAGTCAAAGAATTTGTTAACACTTTAAATCAAGCTATTGAATTTACAAATAACATCAAACAATTTGCTAAAGATAACCATGCAAGCACGAGGGAAGTAATTCTTAATAGTAATTTACCTATCGGCCTGAAGATTTCTTCCATCAGGCTTATTAATGCAGTCGAATACAGACAAGAGCTTAAAAAGAGATTGTGGGAGGATAAAGTAAATGAATAAAAAACAACACCAATTTTTCTACTGTTACAATAAGAAAGTGTCTGACTTTCTAAAAGAGCAAGGAGTCGAATGTATTACGGTAGCCAAAGATATCAAGAAAGACCAAATATTTAGCTTATACATTATCGATGATAAATTGCAGGCTGCTTTGGATGCTTATGATGAGTACTATTCGAAGGGAGATAAGGTAAATGAATAATCGTAATTATTTTTTCTGCTACAATAAGAAGGTTTCTGATTATTTGAAATCAAAAGGAATTGACTACATAACTGTTGCGATTGAGCCGAAATCACAAAGAATGTTTTCCTTGTACTATATCGACGATGACAATAAATTACAGAAAGCATTAGAAGAATATAAACAACAATAATAATCATTTAACTAAATTCTCCAATACATAATCTTAAAAATAATCGGAGGGAATAAAATCATGAATGAAAATAATCAAAAAACGGTTTTTACGGAAGAAGAAGCTATTAAAATAACAATTGAGCATGGATATGATGGGGCTGAATTTCAAACGTCCGTATGGAAACAAAGAGGATGCTTAAAAAACAACGGAACACTAAAAGCACTAATAAGCAAATTAGAAACAATATATAACAATGTTGAAATGATTGGAAATGGTAAAAAGAGACAATACATATTAAGTGACAAAAAAGATAAGGTAACTGAAAGAACATTTAATTATAAAGGGTCTGTTGCAACTGTTAAAGATGAAATAATGAAAGAATACATCTTTAATCAACTAACGAAATTTAATCATGAACTTAAACAATCTTATAAAGGTTGGGCTAGGGTATTAGGTTTTTGTGATCCTGATTCATTATCAGCAGAAGAAATGATTGAAACAATTAAAGAATTACATTCTGGTTTCCCGGTGCTCTATAACCCGAAAGAGGTTGTAAGTATATTCATTCAGACATTAGACATAAGAAATAAAGATGTAATTGAAAAATCTTTTCAACGTCTGCAAAAAGAAGAACGAATAAATGTAAAAGAAGTTTATATTTTCAAGACAATTGAAGGTGAATATGAGGAAGTATGGTTAGAAACATACCAAGATGCAGAAGAATCTTTAAGAGATTTTTTAGAATCAAAGGATGTATCTTATTATGCTTATATTCAATCTGTAAGTAGCTTCCACAAGTCAAACAAAATGAAAGAAATTATTAAAGAAGTTGAAGAATATCTTTCAGAACAGTTTGGCATTAAATATTTTTTCAAGTCATTTAGGGTTAAAGTATTAGACCCTACAATAAAAAAGGAAGTAACGAAGGACGAATTTAATCAGGCATATTTTCAACGATTGATTAAGTTATCTCAAAATAGACAAAATAAAGTGGATTATAAACAATCCCCTATATTTTGGAAAAGGTTTTATTTACTTAACACTCTAACACTATTAGATTATATGAATGTTAGTGGAATTGATGAATTGCTAAAAGAAGAAAAGAAGAAATATTCAACTAAAACAGATGAATATTCAATAGATTATTCAATTTATTTATTTGAATTAAAAGAAGAAAGAGAAAAAAGACGGCATACATTCGGAAATATTTAATATTTATTTTTTGTCCCCAACCCAAACCATTAATATAAATATCATTAATTATATACTTTGGATTGGGGACAAAATGAAAAAATTAAATGAGCGATGTGAGGGGGTGTGGGGGTGGTGGATCGCAGGTTCTATAACTTTTGTGAAGTGACGCAAGGAACGGAACAAAAGTTATAGAAGATGGTGTCTAGCACCCCCACTTATTACATCTTATTTAATTGGATTAAATCGTATTGAAGGGAGAATGATGTTGATGGAAATAAATACAAAAAATAATAATGTTTATATCATGAGCTTGGAGGCTGCAGATATTTATTCTCATATGACAAGAGGGAGCTACATTAAACGTGATTATGTTGGAATGATTCCTTATTCTTTAGAATTGATCAAATTGAAAAAAGAAGGATTAAGGATAATCAACAGCAAGAAACATCCTAAGAAAGATATTAGCAATGATATTATCAACGTGAAGTTTAAACAAAAATTAAAATCAGCAGACCAATTAATTAAAGAGTATACCCAAAAAATTGAAGAGTCTACTGATGAAGATTATAAAAATAAATTAAATAACTATATAGAGTATATAAAAGCTGAATCGGAAGAGAATAGTGAAAATTGGATTGAAGTTAGCAATACAGAATTAAGAAAACGGTTATATACAGAAGGTTTTACAATTACTAATGCTGACGGATCAAAAGTAAAGTATGTAGTTTACAAGCGTTCTAGTGCAAAAAGTCGCACAGGTCAATGCTTGTTTATTAAAGAGGAACTTTATGACACTATGATTAATTGGAGTAGAATGAATCTTCCGTTAAAAGAAAATGACGAAATTGATTTAGCCGGATTGTTAGCTTATGAGTCATTAGTTACTTCATCGATCGAAGATATTATCAAAATTGAACCAGAATCAATATTGATTGTTGATGATGTTAAATCTTCTTTTAATGAAGTATGTAATGTAGTTTCAACAGGTGAAGATGGTTATTTGGATAGTATTAAAAAAGAGGTTGAGATTACCAATGAACTCTTTGATGGGGAAGCATTATTGGATAGTTGCTTATTTAAAGAAGGGCAATCTATGATGTTGTTAAGAAATCACATGTTTAAGGCTGCTGCATTTGCTACCAATCTTCAAATGTTCTTCAAAGAATATGCTAAGGATAATGGTATTGATTATGAAAACTGGTATCTAAATAATATGTTTGGTGAATCAATGAAAGTAACTGATATTAAGATGATTATTAATCCTTCTTGCCTCAAAGCGTTTAAATTTAGTCATATAATCGGTGAAAATAAAGATATGTGGGCTTGGTGGAAGAAGGTAGTTAAAGAAGATGGTTCTCTTTTTGGGATCTGTAAGCATGAGAAGCCGACTAAACGTGGATTTTTGAATGATAAACCACTTCAACAAACAAGTTATCAGATGCTAAATTCATTGCCTGCTAATGAAGAAGATATTAAAAAACTGAGTAAATTTGAACGTAATTACATAATGCAGTTGAAAAATGATGATGAAACATTTATCAAATACATAGAAAAAGAAGCTAATACCGTTAATGCAAATAAAATGTTTGTTGATTTGTATAGAAAAAATAAGGATATAGTTAGAACAAAAGTATTTAGAGAGTTTAGATCAAAAACAATTAGTGATTATGTAAGATATGTCAAACGTGGTAAGGTTAGATTGATTGGTGATTATGCAGTGATGTTCGGCAATCCATTGGAATATTTGTATCATGCAGTTGGTGAGAAAATTACAGAACCTTTAGCACTTAAAGAAAATGAAATATATACAACAATGTTTGATTTTGGTAAGGAATTGGTGGCATTTAGAAATCCACATACGTCACAATCGAATGTTTTAATCGTAAAGAATACATACAATAAACAAATTGAAAAATACTTTAAATTAACACCTAATATTGTAGCAGTTAATACGATTAAATTCAATCTGCCAAATATTTTGAGTGGTTCAGATTTTGATTCGGATACGGTAGTTTTGTTTGATAATGAGGATTTACTCGAATTGGCTAAGAAATGTTTTGGACATTATAAGGTTTGTGTAAATGAGGTTAAAAGTAAACCAAAAAATTATAAATTAAATGTCCACGATATGTTTGAAATTGACAATCAATTATCTGATTCTCAAAGATTCATTGGTGAAGTAGTTAATGTTGGACAGTTAGCATTATCATTGTATTGGGATAAGTTTCATAATGGAATGAAGCCAAATGATAAAAAAATGAAAGAATTGTTAAAGAAAGTAGATGTAATGACTATTCTTTCTGGTATTTGTATTGATCTTGCGAAAAAATTCTATGATATTGACATTGCAAAAGAAATTAAACACGTTAGATGTCAATTGGATTTAAAAGAAGATGATGATATTGCAATGAAACCTAACTTCTGGAGATTTGTGACAGATAAGAAAAATAAGAAAAGTAATAAGAATAAGAAAAAATATACACATTATGATTGCCCGATGGATTACCTATACGATGTGATGAGTTTTGAGAGAATGAAAGAAAAAGATCCAATTAATTTTTCTGATTTACTCATCGAAAAGAATAAAGAAAAATCTAACCGTAAGCAACGACAAAAGATTAAAGCATTGGTTGAAGAAATGTATTCTGATATTGCTAGAATAAAGTCAAATGGTGGTGAAAAGAATGAAGTAAGCAATAAAGTGGAAGATATTACTAATATTTATCTAGCAAAGATCGGTAAATTAAAAGTTAAACCAGAGACAATGTACAATACACTGAGAGAAATTGATGATGAAAGTAGTATCGCAATTAAACTATTAAATGTTATGCATAGGACTCAACATGATGTATTTATGAATGCTTTCATAGAGAAATAAAAAAGTCACGATAAATTTTTAATAGAGTCGCTAAAATCCTTATTTTTCAAGGGGTTTGGCGACTTTTTCTATTAATCTAAAGTTCTGCTAATGGTAGAGAGCAGAGACTGTAATGCGAAGACTAGTCATTGTGTCGCAGCGCTGAACACGGAAGGTGAAGTAGGTGACTTTCTCTGCTTGTTTTTATTTTTTTAAAAAATAAATATAATATCCCATTTATATCATACCATACCAAACAGAAAAATCAAGCATAAATTAAAAATTTTTTCCTAAAGTTGCAACGGTCGTCTAAATTGATTTTAACAATGCTTCTCCCTCATTGTTTTTATTGATTTGGGCGACTGTTGGAGCTTTAGAATGCCATGTCGGGAGACACGCATCCATTAAAAAATCATAAGGGAGATGAAGTTTAATGTGAGCAAAGAACAATTAATACATAAGAATTGTGAACATAAGGGAAATGTAGAACGGCAGGAAAATGTGGAGATTGTAAAAAATCAAAGAAAGCCTAGATTGAAATACATAGTTGATCAATACGGTGTGGTTTTAAGCGTCAAGAAAGTTTTTTAATACATAACTTTTAGTCACTCAGTATGGGTGTCTTTTTTATTTTCATGACAATATTTAGGGGGAAGTTAAAAAATGGGAGAAGTTTTGAATTTTGAAGAATTAAAAGAGAAAGGTGAAATGACACCAATTCCGGGATTTAGCCCAGAAAAATATCTTTGTCATTGTCCAAGTGGAAATGTCTACAGTTTAGTTTCAAATCGCTGGTTGCTTCAGGATGCTAAGGGGACTGGTGACGATAATCAGTATCTCATGACCACTTTAAGAGGACTAGATGGAAAAGACCATCATGTTTATTTGCATCAAGTTGTATTTTCAAGTGCATCAGGTATGACATTAAAACAATTAAAGAAAACTTATGGATCATTGTTGGAAATAGACCATATAGATGGTAATCCTCGAAATAATAGTATTGAAAACTTACGATTAACAACAGGAAAAGGAAATAAGGGTAGAATTAACCGTAAAGGTAAAAAGAATCGATTAACATTGGAAAATGCCATTAAGGTTCGTGAAGAATTTAAAAATTGGACTAAAGGGAAATTGGAGTTTTATGCTGAAAAAGCTAAAGAATATGGAGTTTGTAAAAGAGTTATCCAGAATGCTATTTTAGGTGTTTCGTATAGGGTTGAAGGAAATAATACATAATTTTACATACTGCCTCATTAGTATTAAACTACTAATGAGGTGATTTTGTTTGGAAGATAAATTAATACTTAGAACAAACGAATTAGATAACGCTATAGATTATTTAGAAAAAGCAGCATATTACTTTAATAACAGAAATGATAGTCATTGGTTTAAATGGTTAATGATTTCTTTGCATGGCGCATTATATGGTTTTGGTGTTTGTGCAATTAAAGGGACAAATCCTAGTTTGAGAGTATTGGATGAACTCAGTAAAAAGCAGATTAGAGAAACTTTACCTTTATTAAGTGAAAGGTATTTAGGATTTGATCAAGCGATATCAAAAGATCATCAGGAAATATTAGCCGATGAACATATGCTTATAGTATTAAAAACACTGGCTGAAAATAATCTTAATAAAATTTGGGATGTTTTAGATAAGTGTGAAGACCCAGACTATATGTTGCAAAACACAGAAAGTAAAGTACTAAAGAGAACACCTAAGCAGATTAAAGCTATAGAAAAATTGATTAACTACAGAAATGATTTTGCTCATTTTAAACCAAGAGCACTTTCCGTAATTACTTCAAGTGAAGAATGGATTATTGAAGAAGTTATTACAGTTATTAAGTTTCTTGCACTTGAATCTGGAAATATTTTTTATTTTGAAGAGCATTCCTGTAATGAAGAAATTTGAGGTTTGAAACAAAAAGAGCCCTCTTGGTATAGTACAGGGTGTCAATACATTGACCCCGAATTAATAAGTTGCCAAGGAGGACTCAATAATGAATTATACTCAAAATCGAAAAATCTCGCAAATCACACCATCAACATTAATAATCGGCATTGATATTGCCAAAGACAAACACGTGGCACGGGCACAAGACGATCGAGGAATTGAATTTGGAAAACGCTTGATCTTTGAAAATCGCATACATGGTTTCCAAATGCTTTTAGATTGGGTGAATCGACACCAAAAAGAAAATGATAAGAACCATGTGATTTTTGGGGTTGAACCAACCGGGCCCTACTGGTTAAATCTCGCTTATTTCCTTACCGCAAAGGGCTATGACTTTGTGCTAGTCAATCCGATGCATGTAAAGAAAAGCAAAGAGCTTGATGACAACTCTCCAACAAAAAACGATACAAAAGACGCCAGAGTGATTGCACAGCTGATTAAAGACGGCCGATACTCCGTACCAAATCTCTTAGACGGCATTTACGCGGAACTAAGAGAAGGCGTCAAAATAAGAGATCAGCTCACTCAACAGCTTGCCATCACAGAAGGACGTATTCAAAATTTGATTCAACGTTATTTTCCGGAGTTTTTCGATGTTTTCGGGGATTGGGAAGGAAAAGCAGCTCTTTGCACGCTAAAACTGTTTCCATTTCCTTCTCAAATTAAAGAAATGACACCTGAAGAGATTCTCTCAAAGTGGAAGCCATTTGTACAACGAGGAGTTGGAATGAAGCGAGCAACGAAACTAGTGGAAACGGCCAAAAAGAGCATTGGAATTCAAATCGGGATTCAGTTTGCCAAACGTGAAATGGAATATCTGATTGACCAATATGAGCTTTATCAAACGCAGTTGGAAGAGTTGGATCAGGAGCTAGAAGCTCTTGTAGAAACGATCCCAGGTGCTAAGCAAATGATGAATATTTCTGGGTTAGGTGTTACAACAGTCGCTCTATTCTTCGCTGAAGTGGGTGATCTCACAAAGTACAGTCACCCTCAGCAATTAGTTAATCTGGCAGGCCTTTCATTACGTGAGCATAGTTCTGGAAAATTTAAAGGACAAACCAGAATAACGAAACGGGGACGAAGCAGGCTGCGTAAAGCTCTGTACCTAGCGATTCGGCCACTCGTTGCCCATAATCCAACTTTTAAAGCTTTACATCAATACTATACAAAACGATCTGAAAGGCCTTTAAAAAAGCAACAGTCTCTCATCGCTTTGTGTTGTAAGCTATTACGTGTCTTATTTGTCATTGGTCAAAAACAGTGTGAATTTGATGGTTCAAAATTATTGCAAGGCTTGCCTCAAATTACATTACAAGTTGCTTAAACCGATTTATTAACCAATTTGTTAATCAAATTACTATCGAATACTTCAAGTATTTCTAAAGACAAACACCAATAGTGCCGAGTCGGAGTTTATTTTTACCATACGGGCTTATGACCCAGCTGAGGAGCTTATCCGACCTCCACCTCATGGATACGCAGGACGAAGGAATGTATGGATCCCAATCCGGTGATACATGGGAGGGTTAGCGACCGTGAGATGAGTGGAGATTTTGCGCACGGTCATAACTGTTATTACCAAACAATACCAGTTTGGTTGGTAGAATGGCCCCCCATCTGTAAGAAATTTAAATAAATTCAATTTATAACCATGATTTTCGGTGGATCAACTATTAGGTGTTAATGAAATTTAGAGAAAACGTGAGTATTCGGGAGAATTTTAAAGTATATAGAGGGAGGATATTAAAGATAAAGTTAAGAAACTTCTTGAACAGTTTTGAAATAAATTGGATTACAAAACTACTATAGGGGCTTCTTGCATAAATATTTTAAATAAATACAAGGTTCATCCTAACAAATAATCGAACAAATAAACTGGGAGATATCATCCAGAAGGAGTAATTTATAATGAAAAAAATAAATAAACCAACCAAAGGATTAACAAAGGAAAAGAAGGAGATATTGAAAAAGTTTATAGGCAGTGCTTCTTTTCCAATTGACCTAAACAAAGTTAGGGAATGGTGGAAATATGGATATTGCAAAGACTGAAATTAATGAAGATGAAAAAGTGTTGGATTTCATGGATAATATTAAAGCGATAATTAGAAAACATAAAAAACCTAGTAAATCTTACTTAAAAGAATTAGAAGAAAACGCAGAATTACTTTATAATGAACAAATTAAAACAATGGAGTAAAAAAGAAAGAAATTAGCAAATATTTTACTTTAAAATCTTCCACAGTGGAGTTTTATGGTATAATCAGGATAAAACTTGCGTATACTTATACCACTAATTTTTAGGTGGTGAGTATATGTGTGACAAGGAGGAGAAGGAAATGGCAGTTCCTGTTAGTGATATCAAATCAAAATTAAATGAATTGAAAAAACGTGTAAAAAACAAAACAAACAACACAAATAGCAAACGTCCTAGTAAATCTTACTTAAAAGAATTAGAAGAAAACGCAGAATTACTTTATAATGAACAAATTAAAACAATGGAGTAATTTATGGCAGAGAAAAGTCTAATTCGTGGGGAAATTTACCGGATAATGTTTCCCTATACATTTGATAAAAATTACCCTAATGGGAAATTAAAATATACGTTAATTCTTCAAAGTGGTGATTATTTTAAAGAATATTCCACAACGGTAGTATTATTGATTACTTCAAACGAAGAAGCTAAAGGACTAAAACATGTTGTGGAAATTGAAAAAGGCACTACAGATCTTCCAGAAACTTCGTATATTGATTGTTCTCAACCCTATACTATAAAAAAGAATATATTTTTTGATAGAAGAGTTTTGTTTATGGGGACGTTGTCACCAGAAAAAATGGATGAGGTTGATGAAAAGTTGTATTTAGGTTTATGCATGGGAACTCAAAATGATTCAAACAGTTTTGATTAATGAGTCGTCATAAAGACGGCTTTTATTTTTGTTTCTTTTTAGAGGAAAATCCTTCCTTTGTGTCGAAAGTAATAGGCAGAAAGGAGGGATGAAGATGAATAGACTAAGTACATTTATTCAATCGTTAGAAGAGTGGAAAGAAGTTTGTGAACAAACAGATAAAGAATTTAAAGGTTTGTTATTCCATCTTGCATACACATTAGGGGATAAGAATAGTCTCTCTTTAAGTTCTACTGATGAATTAAAGTCAAGAATTGAATATCTAATTAAAGAAGAAAAGATTAGAGAGAAATTTTTGGTCAACTCATTAATTCAAGAAGTTAATAGTTACTTTGAACATTTTATTAACAGTCATGGAGAAATTATTCTAAATAATGAATATTTAGCTAAGTCTTATGAAGAAGAGTTTGGGATAATTCCAGATCATATTCAAAAAGGATTAGAGCGTTCTAAAGACAAAACATTTCTTTTTACTTTAGAAAACCAATATGACTCTTGGAAACTAATTGTTATTAAAAATTTTTCAAAGTCTCAACAAAGACAGTGGGACAGAGAAGAATTTTCGAATGCATCGAAAAATATATAGCATTAATTTAAAGCACTCCTTCCGGGGTGCTTTTTCTTTTGTCTAAAAATGAATGGGGGGAAGTAGAATGACAGAGTTTGAAAAAAGGCAGTTAGAAATTAAGGAACATCTTAAAGCAATTAAGGAAGGTCATAAAAAGATAGAGGAATTGCTGGAAAAGATGGAAGCATTACATAACAAGATTGAAACAAAGGAAACTAAGGTTAATTCTACAACAGAATTCATCGGAAGTAGTGAATGATTAATGCCATCTAAACCAATGAAACCATGTTCCTATCCTCGCTGTCCTAACCTAACAGAAGGAGCATACTGTGAACAACACACTAGAGTTAAGGTAGAAGCTAAGGCTGAATCAGATAAAGAGTATGATAAGAAGAAAAGAGATCTACGTTCAACGGCTTTCTATAAGAGTAAAGCTTGGAAAGAGTTAAGGGAGTATGTATATAGAAAACAATATGGATTGTGTCAGAGGTGTTTAAAAAGGAATGAATTTGTTAGGGGAGATATAGTACATCACATAATTGAAATTAAAGATGACTGGGATAAAAGGTTAGATGAAGATAATTTGGAAGTCCTTTGCCATAAATGTCACAACAGAATACACAATCAAAAGAAAAGAAAAACACATTGAGGCAACCCCCGCCTTCCAATTTCTAGGAAAGGACATCAGAGACCGCGCGGGGCAACTCAGCGTGAACAAAATTCCCTTTATTTTGTAAAAGGGGTAATAAAGGAGGTGAGAGTAATGGGAAGAAAAGCCAAACCGATTGAGTTGATGTTAATACAAGGTAGTAAACATCTGACTAAAAAAGAGATTGAAGAGCGAAAACAAGCAGAAGCAAAATTAAAACCGAACGCAAACAAGGTTAAGCCCCCGGCATGGTTGGACGATGTGGCAAAGAAAGAGTTTAAACGGATTGCAAAGGAGTTACAAGAAATTGATCTTATAACAAATGTAGACGTAAATGCACTTGCTGCTTATTGTGATGCTTATTCTGACTACATCAAGTGTACGCAAATCATTCAAGAAGAGGGCATGATGGTTGAGTACACAAATAAAGCGGCTGAAACTAACAAAGTCCCTCATCCTCTTCTCACCAAGAAAAAGCAGTTACATGAACAAATGAAAAGTCTCGCTACTGAATTCGGTTTAACTCCATCATCCAGAGCAAAGATTGCTTTGCCTAAAAAAGAGGAAAAAGAGCCGACACCGGAAGAAAGATTGTTTGGTGATGTGTAGTGTTAAAACAATGGCTCATTGATTACTCACACGATGTCTTAAACGGTGAAATCATTGCTTGTCAAAAACATAAATGGGCGTGTGAGCGGTTTTTACGTGACATTAAACGAGAGGGAACAGAGGAATTTCCCTACACCTTCAACGAAGAAAAGGCTCTAAAATTCCTCAAATGGATGACACTTTTTAAGCACACAAAAGGTAAACTAGCTGGGCAGAATATTGAACCTGCTCCTATACAGGTATTTGTGTTCGGTAACATTTATGGTTGGGAGCACGAAGAAACAGGGTTAAGGCGTTTTAAAAAGGCATATTGGCAAGTAGCTCGTAAAAACGCAAAGTCTCAATCCCTAGCGTGTGTCGGCTCTTATGAAGCGTTTGCTTTTGGGGAAAACATGAGTGAGGTTTATATTGGAGCGACTAAAACAGAGCAGTCTAAAATTGTTTGGAATGAAATAAAGGCTCAAGTACAAGGATGCGACTTTCTTAAAGGTAAATACAAGATTGCATACGGGAAGATTGAACACGTTAAGAGTGGTTCTTATATTACCGCCCTTTCTAAAGATGCAGGGAAAACAGGTGACGGTTTAAACGTCCAAACGGGCATTATTGATGAATATCACGCTCATAAAACATCAGAAATTTATGATGTGTTAGTGTCCGGTATGGGAGCTAGACCACAACCTTTAATGATGATCATTACAACGGCGGGATTTGAACTTCAAAATCCTTGTTATTCAGTTGAATATGATTATGTATCAAAAATTTTAGACCCTAACAATCCCATTGAGAATGAAGAATACTTTGTCATGGTAAACGAATTAGACAAAGATGATGACATTAAAGATGAACGAAATTGGGAAAAAGCAAATCCTATCCTATGTTCATACGAAGAAGGACGGGCTTATTTACGAGGGGAATTAAAAGCAGCCTTAGACGTTCCTGAAAAAATGCGGAACTTCCTTACAAAGAACATGAATATATGGGTAAACATGCGCGAGGGTGGTTACATGGATATGTCCAAATGGGATGACTGTAAAGCAACTAAAAAAAGACCAATGCCAGACTTGCGAAATAAAGTTTGTTATTTGGGAATTGACTTATCTAAAAAGATCGACTTAACCTCTGTAAGCTTTGTTTTCCCATTAAATGAAGGGTTTGCGATTAAACACCATTCCTTTATGCCGGAAGATACATTTAGAGAAAGAATGAATACAGACAAAGTACCTTATGATTTGTGGGTTAAACAAGGATATATTACTTTAACACCTGGTTCTGTCGTAGATTATAGCTTTATTGAGTCCTATATTCGAAAACAGGAAAAGGAAAATAATTGGACTATTAAAGAAATCGATTATGACCCTTATAATGCAACTCAATTTGCTCAATCTATGGAACAAGAAGGTTATCTTATGGTTGAGATTCGACAGGGAATACGGACACTTGGAGAGCCTACAAAAGACTTCCGAGAAATGGTGTACAAAGGAAAAATTTTTCATGATGGTGATCCAGTGCTAACTTGGGCTGTTGGAAATGTCGTAACAAAAATGGACGCACAGGAAAATATAATGCTGGATAAATCCAAATCTACTGACCGTATTGACCCATTAGCTGCAACAATCAATGCATTTACAAGAGCGAGATTGGATGAATATCTAAATGTTGATTTAAGTAATCACATTTTAAACGATGACTTCTCATTATAGGTGATATTAATGAAAAACTTTTTTTATCTTCTAAAGTTGTTTTTGGAGGATTTTTTTATTGTTTCAGGCTTGTTTTTACTAGTTTATACGACTTACTTGATTAATGTTTTTGCTGGAAACTACTTTTTAGGATTAATTTTAGTAGGTTTGGGAGTGATATTAGCGAAAAGGAGGTGATAGACATTGCTATTTAAGAGCCTGTTAAACAGCGTTCAAACATGGGAGCAACCTTTATTTGACGCTTTTGTTACTCCTACAATGAGCGGTGAGACCATTACAAATGATAATGCTCTGACAATCGGGGCTGTTTATGCTTGTGTCAATATTAAAGCCAATGCTATAGCGAAGTTGCCTTTACAAGTGTTCAAGAAAACAAAATCCGGGAGAGAAAGGGAAAACACACATCAGGTAGCTTATCTTTTGGAAAAAAGACCCAATCCTTATATGACACCTTTCGTATTTAAACACACAATTACCGTTCATCGCAATTTATGGGGAAAGGCATATATTCGTATGGTTATGAAAGGTGGGAATGTCTCTGAGTTAGTTCTGTTAGATCCATCAAAGACAATCGAAGCAGAAGATGATAAAGGAGATAAATGGTTTATTTACCGTGATAAAGGCAAGGAAGAAAAGTTTCATCATACGGAAATTATTTATCTTCCGTATGGTCCCGGCGGTAAATCACCAATTGAGGTAGCAAGGGAAACGGCTGGCACAATGAAAGCGGCGCAAAAGTTTTTAGGAACATTTTATAAAAATGGCACTACCACACGCGGGATTATTAAAGTACTCGGACAATTAAATGGTGAAGCCAAGAAGAAACTACGTGCATCGTGGGCAGAAGTTAACTCTGGTTTAGACAACGCTCATTCTATTGCGGTTTTGGATTCTGGAATGGAATGGATGGATATTTCTATGCCTCTGAAAGATGCTGAATTTATTGCTTCGCAAAAATTTAATATTGCTGAAATAGCACGGATTTTTAATGTGCCGTTGCACATGCTCAATGAGTTAGATCGTTCTACATTCTCAAATATCGAACATCAATCTATGGAGTTCATTCAGAATACTATTCAACCTGAATTGGTTGCTTGGGAAGAAGAAATGAACTACAAATTATTTACCACTAACGAGCAAAAACGTTTCTACGTAAAGTTTAACCTTACCTCTGCATTACGGGGAGATAGTCAAAGCCGAGCTCAATATTACAAGGAAATGCTCTCTTCTGGCGTTTACAATATCAATGAAGTTCGAGCATTGGAAGAAATGGATGCTATAGAAGGCGGCGATAAACATCGAGTAGATCTTAACCATATTTCTATAGATATTGCTGATGAATATCAATTAGCAAAGGCAGGAGCAACCTCGAAAGGAGGTGAGAATGGTGAAGAATAAGTTTCTAGAGATTAAAAACCAAACGGACAATTCAGCTGATCTTTATTTTTATGGTGATATTGTAAGTAGTTGGTTGGGAGCGTGGGATGATACAGATCAATACCCGGAAGCTATTAGGGATTTTCTTAAAGGAGTAGAAGGGAAAAACTTAAACATTTATATAAATAGCGGAGGCGGTAGTGTTTTTGCTGGTATGGCTATATACAACATGCTGAAAAGACATCAAGGCTTCAAAACTGTTTATGTAGATGGTTTAGCTGCTTCTATTTCATCTGTCATTGCTTTAGCAGGTGATAGAGTCATAGTACCTTCTAACGCTTTCTTGATGATTCATAAACCTTGGAGTTGGTCTTCAGGAAACGCAAACGATTTTAGAAAGTTAGCAAATGATCTTGATGCTATTGAGGAAGGAATTATGAATGTTTATGCCGAGAATATAAAAGAAGGTGTAGATATTGAAGTGATTCGCCAAATGGTACAAGAAGAAACTTGGCTAAATGGTTTAGAAGCTGAAAAATACTTTAACATAGAGGTTACAGAACCTAATGAAGCTGTTGCTTGCGTTAGTGATTATTTTAAAAATTATCAGCGCATTCCTGATGTATTTAAGCAACACCCTAAAAATGAACATAAAGCAGATAAAACACAAACCCAAATAAATCAATTATTAATGGAGCTGGAATTAATCTAAGCTCTATTTTATTTTTAAAGGAGGATTTAATTTATGAACAAAAAAATGCGAGATTTATTAGAACAAATTAACAACAAAAAAGCTGCTGCTAAAGAGTTATTAAATGCTAAAAAATTGGATGAAGCCAAAGCTTTAACAGATGAAATTAAAGATCTTCAGAAAGAGTTTGATATTGAAGCTGCTCTTTATGAAGAAGAAAAAGAAAATGTAAAGAATGTTTTAAATGTAAAAGAAGACAAAGCAGATGCAATTAAAGCGTTTTATAAAGCTTTACGAGGAGAAAGGCTTACTGATGTTGAGAATGCCCTTTTAACTGGTGGCACTCAAGGGGAAAACCTTATTATTCCACAAGATATTCAAACACGAATTAATGAATTGCGTAGAGAGTACAAATCTGCTCGTGATTTAGTAAATTACTATCCAACGAATACACTAACTGGTTCTTTTGTATTTGAAGATTCATCAACTATAACTGAATTAACCAACTTTACTGATGGAGCAGATGTTCCAACATCAAATGACCCTAAATTCAACAATGTGCCTTATAGTGTAAAAGATTATGGTGCTTTATTGCCTGTTTCTAATAAACTCTTACAAAATGAAAATGGTGGTTTAGTTGATTATTTAGGACGTTGGTTTAACCGTAAAGCAATTCGCACTGAAAATAGCAAAATTTTTGCAGCTTTAAAATCTAATAAAACTGCAAAAGCATTAGCGGATTGGAAAGCACTTAAAAAGTCTTTGAATAAAGACCTTGACCCTGCTTTGCTCGTTGATGCAGTAATTGTCACCAACCAAGATGGATTTGATTTTATCGACTCTGCACTCGATGATCAAGGTCGCCCAGTATTACAACCAAATCCAACTAATCCAACTCAAAAGTTGTTCATGGGTATTCCAGTGCATGTATTCTCTAATGCTGAACTTCCGACAACTGGAACAACTACAAAGAAAGCACCTATTTTCTATGGCCGCCTTCAAGACGGTGTTACTTTCGTAGACCGCAACCTTTATCAGTTTGATGCTTCAGAACATGCCGGATTCAATAAAAATCAAACAGTGATCCGTGTTATTGAGCAGTTTGATGTCATTCAAGCTGACAAAGATGCTTATGTATACGGTGAATTTGATGTAACTTCTGCATAATAGGGGTGATTCCTCATGCTAGAGGAAGTTAAGCAATATTTACGTATTGACGGGAGTGAGGAAGATAGTTTCCTCACTTCTCTGATTTTAGCAGCAAAAGAGTACATAAAAAATACAACAGGAATTAGAGTTGATGAAACAAACGACTTACACAAATTAGCGGTAAACCTGATGGTTGCTCATTCATACGAGAATCGTTTGCCGATTGGTCAAGGAGATACTCTTGCATTTAGTTTGGAATCCATCTTATTACAAATGAGGTACTGCTATGAATCCGGGACTGTTTAACAAACGAATCTCGATCCAACGGTTTACCGAGGGTGTAAATGAAAATGGTTTCCCAATTCAAGAATGGCAAGATGTGAAATCAGTTTGGGCAATGATTAAAACTCCGAATGATAAAACTTCTTCTCTTGAATTTTATGAAGCGGCAACTACTCACGCGAAAAATACCTTATCTTTCGTTATTAGGTACACAAACACAATAGGTATAGATACGGATATGAGAATTCTTTACAAAGAGAAATCCTTTGAAATTCTATCTATTATTAATGATAATGAACGAAATAAAACCCTTACCATTATTGGAAGGGAGGTAGTTTAATGCAGTTAGAAGGCATGGAGCAATTATTAAGACAAATTGAAAGGTTGGGTCAGAAAGTCGATACTCAAATCGAAGAAAAAGCCTTAAAAGAAGGTGCAGAGTTTTTAAAGGATAAGATTAAAGAAAATGTTCCCGTAAGAACAGGAAATCTCAAAGAAAATATTGTTGTTTCTGATGTGAAAAACGGTTCTATTGATATAGGAGTTGATCAACAAGGAGATGCCTTTTATGGACATTTTCTCGAATTTGGTACGAGCAAAATGTCTGCTAAACCTTTTATGGGTCCTGCTTTTGAATCTAACAAACAAACAGTTCAGGAAAAAATGTCAGAGGTAATTAAGAGGGAGTTAGGGTTATGAGTCTAAATGCTTTAATAATCAATATTTTAAAACCTTTGGCTCCTGTTTCCTTCCAAACCTATACAGGAACTGCATCAACTTATATCACTTTCTTTGAGTTCAATCAAAACTCTGCTTTAAATGCTGATGATGAAGAAATAAATACTCTTCATTCTATTCAAGTTGATATATGGAGTAAAGGAGATTACACAACTCTAGTTCAACAAGTAAAAGACAGTTTAAAAACAGTGGGATTCAGACGAACGTTTGAAACCGATTTATATGAGCCGGACACCAAAATTTATCACAAGGTGCTCCGGTTTAATTTTGTTCAATAATAGGAGGTAAAACAAATGGCTGTACAAGTAGGTTTAAGTGATCTTTATTATGCGATTTTAACGAAAGATGATTCAACTGGTGTTGCTTACCAATCCCCAGTAAAGATTGCAGGTGCGATTAATGCAAAAATTTCACCAAAAGTGGATACACAGACTCTTTATGCGGATGATGGACCATCTGAAACAGTGACTAGTTTAGGAGAAATCGAAGTAGAATTTGAAGCGAAAGATATCCCTCTTTCTGTTCAAGCTTCCTTGTTAGGACACACAATATCAAATGGTATTCTAGTTAAAAGTGTAAGTGATACTGCACCATATGTTGCTTTAGGGTTTAAAAGTAAAAAAAGCAATGGTAAATATCGTTTTGTTTGGATATTTAAAGGAAGATTTGAAACACCAGAGCAAGAATACAAAACATCTGAAGATAAACCAAGTTTCCAAACACCAAAATTGAAGGGAACGTTTGTGAAGCGCGACAATGATGGGCGTTGGCAGATCATCGGTGATGAAGACGAGGCAGGTTTCACAGCCGGAAGTACATGGTTCAATGCCGTCGTGAACGTTTCTTCTGATACAACACCGCCGACACTCTCTAGCACAACACCTGCGAACAATGCAACCAGTGTGGCAGTATCTACAACGGTTCAATTGGTATTTAGTGAGGCTATCTCCCCTGATTCAGTTAATACTTCCAACATCATGGTTATTAAGGACAGTGATGGTTCAGTTGTTTCTGGTACTCTTTCACAAAGTGCTGACAAAACAACGATTACGTTTACACCAAGCGCGAACCTTTCTGCTTCAACTGTCTATCGGATTATTGCAACAACAGGTGTACGCGACCTTGCTGGCAATAGTTTAGCTCAGGCTCAAGTAAGAAAGTTTACAACAGCATAATAAACAGAAATTACATAGTAGCTTAATAATCTTGGGGCGGTCTTATGACTGCCCTTTTTATATGGAGGGGTACTTATGCAAATTAAATTAGTAATTGAAGGAAAAGAAAAATCATTTACAACTCCTTTTATCAAAGGTCGTATGTTAAGAAGGGCTTTAGAAATAAATAAAAAAATGGATTTAAACAACTTAGACGAAGAAGGGTTGGACACATTAATCAGATTTGTGTGTGAGGTCTTCAATAACGAATTTTCTGTTGATGATTTTTACGATGGTATTGAAATTAGTGAAATGATTCCAACTATTAAAAATGTCATAGAGGAAGTCGTTGGAAAGGCAAATGGTGACTCAAACCCAAAAAACCTGTAGAAGACCCATACACAATGATTAAGAAGCTTTATAGAAATCTCTTAAAAGAAGGATGGACACTCAATGAAATTGATGAGATGGACATCCATTTTTATTTTGAACTGATGGAAGAAGAAACCGAAACGAAAGTGGGCTTTATTGATCAGGTGTTATAGGAGGTGAGAATATGACAGAAGTTGGGGCTCTTCGAATAAACCTTTCGTTAAATGCGGCGAATTTTACGCAGGGAATGCAAGAAATAAACCGGAAATTAAAAGGACTTCAATCCGAATTTAGAGCATCAGTAGCCGGTAATAAAGATTTTCAAAGTTCCTTAGAAGGTATGAGAACGAAATCTCAATACTTATCAAATGTATTAAACCTTCAAAGTCAGCGTGTTGAACAATTAAGACGGCAATATGAGCAGATGAAAACTACTAAGGGCGAAGATGCCAAGGAAACAGAGAACCTTCTTATTCGCTATAATCGTGCATTAGCTACAATGCGGGAAACCGAACATGAGTTAAGGGAATTGAATGCACAGCTTGAACGACAATCCAGTATTACTGGAAGAATACAAGCTTCTATGTCGCGACTAGGAAATAGTATGCAGGATGTTGGCGGTCGTATGCAATCGGTTGGTCAAGAAATTGCTATGTCATTCGGCACAGTATCAACAGCAATCGGTGGAGCTCTTGGTTTTGCTGTCAAAAAATCGATGGATTTTGAGGCTCAATTGAGCAGTATAAAGGCAGTTTCTGGAGCAACCGGAGAGCAAATGGAACAATTGAAAAATCTCGCTATTGAGATGGGTTCGAAAACGAAATACAGCGGTTTAGAAGCGGCACAGGGAATTGAAGAACTCATCAAGGCAGGTGTCTCATTAGAAGATATTATTAATGGTGGTCTAGAAGGGGCGTTATCTCTTGCGACTGCAGGGGAATTAGACTTGGCACAAGCGGCTGAAATCGCTTCTACTGCTCTTAATGCATTTAAAGATGACGCTTTAACAATAAATGATGCTGCCAATATTCTTGCAGGTGGGGCTAACGCTTCAGCAACAAGTGTAGGTGAATTACAATTTGGATTGTCTCAAGTTTCAGCCGTAGCGTCAGGAATTGGATTGAGTTTTAAAGATACGGCTACAGCATTATCGTTGTTTGCTAATAACGGTCTTAAAGGCTCGGATGCTGGTACGTCATTAAAAACGATGTTATCAAATTTAATTCCGAAATCTGAAGCCGCAAATGAGACAATGATGGATTTAGGTATTGTCACCAGAGACGGCGCTAATGCATTCTTTGACGCTCAAGGAAATGTTCGTTCAATGGCGGAAATTGCAGGTGTTTTACATGAATCGCTAAAAGGATTAAACGCTGAGCAACGCCAACAAGCGTTATATACAATGTTTGGTTCTGATGCTATTCGCGCAGCAAACATTTTGTACAAAGAAGGCGCTGTCGGAATCAATAAAATGTACTCAGAGATGAGCAAAGTTACTGCGGTTGATGTCGCCAATGAAAAAATGAACAACCTAAAAGGACGAATTGAAGAGTTAAAAGGAGCGTTTGAGACAGCACAGATAACAATCGGAAATGCCCTTGTTCCAGCAGTGGATTTACTTGTTCAAGGGTTACAGAAAGTTATGAATTGGTTCAATAATTTATCTCCTGGAATGCAGTCGTTTATTGCCATTAGTGCAGCAGTTACAGCAGTAATTACAGGGTTAGTTGCGACGTTTGGTGTTGTACTCGCCGTGATTGGTGGGGCGGCAAGTGGAATTGGAGCTCTCACAACTGCATTTAGTGCAGTATCCGGAGCAATTGCATCGGCAGGAGGAATAGCAGGAGTTTTCAGTACCGCAATTGCAGCTATTACAGGACCAATTGGTATTGCTGTTGCTGCCATAGTGGGACTTGGTGTTACGTTTGGAGTGTTGTATTCGAAAAACGAAGCGTTTAGAAATGGTGTCCAACAAGTTTGGCAACATATAAAGAACATTTTTTCAACAACACTATCTGCAATAGGCTCTGTTGTTCGCTCAACCATGTCTACAGTAACTTCCTTCTTCTCTAGCAAACTTCAACAAATTCGTCAATTTTGGCAGCAAAACGGAGCACAAATTCAAAAAGTCATGTCTGTGGTTATGACATTTATTTCCGCGATCGTTCAGACCAAGATGGCTCTTATCCAAGCAGGGTTTACGGCTGCATGGAACGTTATTAAGGGCGTAACATCAGCAGTTTGGAACACGATAAAAGGTGTTATTTCCGGTGGTATCAACATCATTCTCGGTCTGATTAAAACGTTTGTTTCGATTTTGACAGGCGATTGGCGCGGTGCATGGGAAGGTGCGAAACAAACCGTAAAAGGCGCAATTCAAACAATAGGTTCAATGGCTAACGGGATGGTTGATATTGGTCGAAACATTATTTCCGGTCTGACTAGAGGTCTTTCGTCAGCAGCAAAGGGTTTGTATGAAAAAGCACAGGATATCGCTAATACTGTTTCTAAAACGATTAAAAACACTCTTAAAATAAAATCCCCTTCTCGCGTCATGATTGAAATGGGGAAATTTATTGGTCAGGGTTTATCAAAAGGTATGGAATCTTCAATTATTGATATCGAAAGTATTTCGCAGAAAATGGCAAATGCAACGATTCCAGACATCAAATCTTTTACAGTTCCTAATTCTTCACATAATAAAATGACAAAGGATAAACAAATAATACTTAACTTTGAACGTATGTTTGAAGGAGCAAATTTTCACGTGAGAGATGACTATGATATTCATAGAATAGCAGAGGAAATGGGAAATGTGTTTTCAAATAGTATGAGGACAGCGGGGGTGAGGATTTGAGTATATACATAGACACATTAGAAGGTGTTCGTTACGATTTAAATCAATATGGACTAAAACCTCTTAAATTTGAAATCGACTCCCTCTCCTCACGTACAGAATCGGAAGTGATTGATGGTAGAGACGGACACATTGATATAGAAACCACCTTTGAAGGACGTTCCTTGCGAGCGTCTTTTTTATTAGAAGCCAAAAATATTATAGATTTTTCTTTCTTAAGAGATAAAGTATTTAGACTTTTCGATGGAAAAACTTATTTCTATATTCTCGAAAGTCGTCAACCATCAAAAAGATGGAAAGTAAGAACTGTATCCAAATTCACACTGGATAGAATCAATCCTAGAACAGCGACTTTTGAAATCTCGTTCCTCTCGCCGTCTCCATATGCGGAATCCATCGGTAGCACATTGTATCCTTATTATTTAGATGGTTATTTACAAGTATCTACTCATGAAAATGTTCAGTACATCTTCCAAGAAAATGTTTTTTCTGTATGGAATGATGGTGATGTCGCTGTTGATCCAAGAGAATATCCTTTAAGAATCGAATTTAAAGGAGCTTCAAACAATTTAACCATTCGTAATCTAACCACAAACGATGAATGGCAATACAATGGTACAACTAATTCAAATGACATTATTACTTTAGACGGCATCCGTTCTTTTAAGAACGGATTTTCTATTTTCGGAAAAACGAATCGAAAGCTTATCACATTGAATCAGGGTTGGAATGATTTTGAAATTGTTGGAGCTTTAGATCCTTACGAAATTTCATTTGATTTCCGTTTCTACTATATTTAGGAGGTGGTGTTGTTTGGAAACACAAAATAAGCAAACGATAAACATTGATTTAAAACAACCGACTATGATTCCTTTACCGCAGTTCATCCAGCAGGACACGAATGTACTTGAATTTCTTGTGAAAGATAATGGAGCTAATGCTGATTTAAGTAATATTGGGAGAATTGTAGTTAACTATAAACGTCCTGATGATAAGGTTATTTCTCGATTATTAACTGCTGAGGGGAATAAGGTTTTATACGAAATCGGGCAAGAAGAAATGGAAGTGTCCGGCTATGGGGAATTGGAATTGCAGTTCTTTAGTCAGGATAATCTATATAGAATTTCCACCAAACGGTTTAAGGTATATTTATCTGAATCAATCGGAACAGATACAATTTATGAAGATAATGAAAATCTAACTCTTCTTCAAGAATTGTTTATTGAAGTGGAAGAATTGGTGGATGGTACAAACGAAGCGACCAATTTTGCTATGGAACAAGGGAACTACGCTCAAACGCAAGGAGACTATGCTCAAGAAAAAGCAGAACTTGCTGCAACAGAAGCAAGTAATCTTTCACAATTGAAAAGTGATACTATAGACGCCACGCAAGCGGCAAATGAAGCAGCAACAAGTGCTAATAATGCAGCTAATAACGCAAATACTGCAACAACTAACGCTAATAATGCAGCTACAAATGCAAATAACGCTGCTACGAGTGCAAATAATGCCGCAACAGCAGCCAATAATGCAGCCTCAAACGCAACCACACAAGCCACATACGCACAACAACAAGGCGACTACGCTAAAGCACAGGGGGATTACGCAAAACAAGTCG
The DNA here is from genome assembly GCF_028888695.1 of Bacillus methanolicus. Classification (NCBI taxonomy): domain Bacteria; kingdom Bacillati; phylum Bacillota; class Bacilli; order Caryophanales; family Bacillaceae; genus Bacillus; species Bacillus methanolicus. The sequence continues at coordinate 905,334 of NZ_PNFF01000001.1, forward strand.
GTAATGAAAACAAGATTAATCGATTAAACCCAGTTAATACATTCGATGATATCGCAACAACATATCCAAATCCGAATTTAGGAGATACAGTACAGACATTAGATAACGGAAAGTTTTATCGGTGGGATGGAACACAGTGGAAGTTTGTAGAACAATGGACATCAAGTGCAATCAGTACATTATCAACTGAATTGTCTAATGCAAAAAATGATACTGTAAATAGTGTAGTTTATCAAACATTACAAGAACGTTTAAATGATACTTCAAATAAAATTGGAATTTTAAACAATGAATTATCCAAGCAGAATAAACAATCCGCCACCATCGGTCAAGGACTCAACATCATCAACGCATCACAAAACAGTCCGTTAGACATCCGAATCGAAGGGCGCACACTCGTCAACGTATCACAAAACGTGCTTGATCCAGCAAAGTATTATGTCCTTTCCGACAAAAAATCAAAAATCAAATTCAGCGATGGTACAACATACGCAGGTGTTGCAAAATTTCAAGGAAAAGCTGAAAAGCCAATTTTGATTCGTGTATCGAATTTTGAAAATAAAGTGTCGGGAAGTACGGTAGAGAATCCGCATTTGTTTCATGGTAGAGCTGGTTCTTCATTAGGTTCACCTAGTGATATAGGGAATACATCGATTTGGTCAGAACGTTCACAATCACAATACAATGACATTTCCAAACAAAATGGAATATCTGCATCAGATTCAAATAATATAAATGGTTATATTCGTCAACACCTTTTCTCCTTCAACCTCATCGAAGCCATCGAGCGCAACGTAGGGAAAATTCCTGCTCCAGATACGGCGGGGAAAGTGGCGTGGTTGAAGAATAACATCAACGCACTCACAATTCGCTGGCACGGATACGGCACTAGCCCGACAGGCAACAAAGCGAGCCTTGCGGTGTATAACAACACGACATCAGCGTGGGTGGATACGGTCAATCACACAAATGGCAGCGTGACACAATTGACATTCACAATTAGTGGTGCATCAATTACTGACCGTATTGGTTCAAACGGTTTCGTCCACTTCTTAGCCTATGCCGACCCATCAGACGGTACAACAGCGTCAACTATCTATACAGATTACGTTGAACTCGAAATCGAACTTGCACAAAATGCGCAACTATGGAATCCACGTTTCCCACTATACGAAGTCGATGCGACAACGGAATATCCGAACATCCTAACAACGTGGGATGAAAACGAAGTAATGCGCCGTTATCCGATGGTTGAGTCGGTTCAACACGTTCAAAATCCGTATGTGATTGCGGAAGGCGAGAACTTGTTACCGCCGTTTACGGAGTGGAATTTACATGCGAATGCGGTTGTAAGAGAGCCGTATAAGTTGGAGTTGAATGCGACAGGGGCATGGCAGTCTAGCTTTGTCGATATAAAGGTCAAACCTTCAACCGCATACTACTTCACTATGAGTCATAATGCGTTATTTGAAATTGATGAATTTGATGCATATGGAAATATAGTTGTAAATCGAAATGTTTCAAGTGCTCAAACATTATCTTTCACAACCAACGCAGCTACTACTCGTTTGAGGGTAATCGCTAATAACAATACATCTGGCACATTTACCTTCACGAACCCGATGCTCACACTCGGATCAACAGCAAAACCATTTACCCCACGCAATCCAAGCTATTTGTTTGCCGAAGTCAAACTCGGTCAAATAGGCGATAAAAAAGATATTTTATTCAGAGAGAATGGTGATTGGAAGGTATTGAAGTGGATTGAGAAAGATGTACAACTTACAGGCTCGTTGTCATGGATGTTTAATGAGGATCGTGTAGGATGTAAAATTATTCAGTATTGGGTAAGTGGAACGTTCAATCCGTTTAGTTGGAATGATAGTTATCCAATCATTGTCACTAAATATAACGGCGCAATAGTTTCTCGATCTGCGATTATTAATCAAGCAGACCAATTTACAGTAGGTTCAAAAGATTCAGGGGATTTATATATTGCCATCTCCGACACCGACAGTGGTTGGGGCGAACACTACAAACCATCTGCCCAAGAAGTTCAAGCGTATTTCAACGGATGGAAAGCAAATGGATATACAACAGGAACAGCCGTTACAAACGAATTGACAGGACAACTTGCTCCAAGTGGAACATACACATTCGCTCAAAGCGGGGCATATCGAAATATAGTCGTTGAAAAATCAACGGACAACTCAACATGGTCGCCATCCGTTGAAAATACCGATTTCAAGATTGGTATTTCGGGAACAAAAGCCGTATTGACGAATTTAAGCACATCACCGTTGTATTTCCGTATCAGTTACAACTATGGTGTCACAGTGAACAGCTGGGCATCGTTAGTTGACGGAAGTGCACCTTCAACGAATACACTTGCGTACGTGTCAGCGAATATGGCTCCGGGATTTACGCCATATAAGTTATCGTATGTGTTAGCGACACCGCAAACGGTTGTTGTAACTGATAAGGTCGAAGGCGATTTGGTCGTGAATGGGGCTACGCAGATTTTAGTTGATAATGCGATTATTAGACGTGAAAAAGTTACATTCAACACATCTACAAAACAAGGAACGACATCTAAAAAATCAGCAAAAATATTAGGAGTATATAAAGAAATGACTCCTGAACCATTTACTACATATTCAAGTAATGGTCAGACGTTGCCTCAATTAATTAATACGGTTGATACAACAAAAGATTATTATGTAACTTATGTTTTATTAGATAAATATAATTTCACAACAAATGTATTAAGTATAATCGCAACTTACAATTCGAGTCTTAAATCAGTCGTTGATGATATGGTTGCAAAAGTATCAGATAATGCAACACAAATTTCCATTAATACAAAATATATTATAGACATTTTAGCTCGCCTTAAGGCTGGTGGTCTATAATGTATAGAATATATAAAATTACAAATTTGGTTAATGGAAAAATGTACATAGGATTGACTAAGCAGTCATTAGAAGAAAGATTTTCTCAGCACTGTTGTAGTAAAAACTATAACAGTGCTATTTATTTAGCTATTAAAAAATATGGAAAAAATAATTTCATTATTGAAGAATTGACAACATGTGTAACTTTTGAAGATGCAAGTATTTTAGAAAGATTAGCTATAAGATATTATAATACATTATCCCCTAACGGATACAATATCCATACAGGTGGATTAGGTGGTAAATTATCAGAAGAAATTAAACAAAAAATATCACAAAAAGCAAAAGAAAGAATGTCTAAAAAAGAAAATAATCCAATGTACGGTAGAAAACATTCAGAAGAAACAATAAGAAAAATTAGTGAAGCAAAAAGAGGAAAGAAACTTACTGAAGAACATAAAAGAAAATTATCAGAGAGTTTAAAAGGTGAGAAAAGTTATTGGTATGGTAAGAAAGGTGAAGAAATGCCTTTTGGTAATAGAGGTGGATGGAATAAGGGTATTCTAATGAAAAAAGAAGCAAAACTAAAAAGAAAAGTGACGAAGTTTCACCAAGCAATTGATGATATCTTTGTAAGCGTCAAATAATCCCCACCTAAAAAATAGATGGGGATTTCGTTATGATTTAGGTATTCTTTTTAAACACTCGACAAACTAAGGGGATGGTTGATGACCAAGGCATTAATTGATCCAAGGCATCTTTATCTTTGGTATCCATGTTTGGTAATTTCTCAAAGAGATAAGTGAGATAGGTAAATGGATTTAAGTTATTCTCTTTAGCTGTCTCAATCAAACTGTATATTGTCGCACTGGCCCTAGCGCCTCGGGTGGTATTGGCAAACAGCCAATTTTTCCGGCCAATGACAAATGGCTTGATCGAACGTTCGCTGCGGTTATTATCGATTTCTAAACGGCCATCTTTTAAAAAGCCCACTAATTTATCCCATTGGTTCAGGCAATATTGGATTGCTTGGCCTAGGGCGCTTTTTGGGAGAACTTTTGGTTGTTGAGTTTTAAGCCATGCTGAAAAAGCCTCCAGCACTGGCTGGCTGCGTTCCAAACGACTTTGATAGCGTTCTTCAGGGGTTGAATCCTTTAAGTCACGCTCTATCGCAAAAAGTCGGTTACAAAAATCGAGCCCTTCCTTGGCAGCTACCGGAGCTGGTTGCTTTGAAGCCGGCAGAGCCTTTAAGGCCTCATCAAACTTGCGCCTTGCATGCGCCCAACAACCGACCAGGGTTACATGAGGAAGCCCTTGATAACCCGAGTAGCCGTCCACATGAAGGTAGCCCTTGAAACCATTCAGAAACTTGCGAGGATGTTCCTTTCCCCGTGTCTGTTGGTAATCATAAAGAGTAATCGGCGGACCTTCTCTTCCTGTGCGATAAAGCCACATATACGAAGTGGATGTGGCCTTTCGGCCCGGTTCATGGAGCACCTGTAAAGTGGTTTCATCCGCATGGAGAATATCCTGTTTGAGTAAATGATCCTTCATCCGATCATAAATTAAACGCAGCCACTGATCTGCGCCATAGATCATCCAGTTCGCCATTGTCTGCCGGGATAAAGTAAACCCAAGTCGTTCAAACTGCTTTTCTTGTCGATAAAGAGGCAGCCCTTCCACATATTTTTGGCACATCACATACGCCATGCTTGAAGGGGAAGCTAAGCTGCCCGGATAGACAGGCTCCGGCATAGACGCTGTCACAATTGGGGTATTGATCTCCTCATGTTCACAACGGCGGCAGGCGTAGACATAACGGACATGCTTTACCACTTTTACTTCAGCCGGAATGACTTTGATTTCTTGACGCACTTCCGTGCTCATTTCATGTAAAGATCCACCGCAACACGAACAAACCTGCTCTTCTGCGGAAAGACGGTATTCAACCGTTTCCGTAGGCAGGTCTTCCAGCATCGATTCACGTTGACCACGTTTTTTACGACGACGGTAGGTAATGGTTTCAGAAGCAGGCTCCTCTAAAACGGAGGCTGCTTCTACCTCTGCTTCATTAAAGAGCGAAAGCTCTAATTGATCGGCATGTGTTTTTTCACTTGAAGAGCCAAATCGTCTTTTTTGGCTGAGGCGAAACTGCTCCTCATACCATTTCAGTTTCGCAGTAAGTTCAGCCACTTGCTTTTCAAGAGATTCACAACGCTTTTGAAAATATTCAGTTGGTTGGGTGAGTGTTTTCGTTGTCTTTTTCATACTTTATCTATTCGACAAATGATGATTCATTCCTTTTAAAAATGAGTGTGCAAATAAAAAATTTTAAAGAATATGTTTTTTAGATAACTGTCCTTGCGGTGACTTCAGGATGAGCCTGGCGCTGTTCAAGCGGAAGCCCATCAAGCAACCAACGAAGCTGGCGGCGGCTTATTTTTAGCGGTGCATCACTTTCTTCCGTTGGCCATTGAAATTTTCCTTGTTCTAAACGTCTATAATAGAGCCAGAAGCCGTTGTGCTCCCAATGAAGGATTTTCAGTTTATCCCGATTGCGATTGCAAAAGACAAAGTAGCTAGGCGAAAAGGGATCTAAATCGAAACCCTCTTTCACCAACGCAGCCAGGCCATCAATGGATTTGCGCAAGTCTGTGCTCCCTCGAGCGAGATAAACATTCGTGATCATGGTTTCGTTTAACATAGCGACCTCAACGTCCTTACGACATCCGCAAGGAAAGATGGGTCGAAGCCTGGTTTCACCTCTATGGATGCTTGCCCTATAGTAATCTGTATGGTGTTTTTTGATTCGCTATATTGTTCATCCATTGTGACTGAAACCCATTTAGATGACGGTGTTGAGATCCGATTCGTGTTTTCAATTTTTCTAAGCCAATATTTTAATTGATGAAGTTTCACATTATTGTCTGCACACCATTTGGATTGGGTCTGTCCACTATTCCTAAAATCGGCGATCCGAAGTTCCCATTCTTTTCGCAATTCTGCTTTTGACATCAAAAAACCTCCTCAAATATTGATTTGAGGAGATTATCTCAAAGTGTCATCTAGGTTAATAGGTGGGAACTATTTTACGGTTACTATTATAGTGGCATTAAAAGTACAGTCTCTTCAACTTTTCCAGCTAGTAAAGATATGACTCTTGAGGAGCATTCCTGTAATGAAGAAATTTGAGGTTTGAAACAAAAAGAGCCCTCTTGGTATAGTACAGGGTGTCAATACATTGACCCCGAATTAATAAGTTGCCAAGGAGGACTCAATAATGAATTATACTCAAAATCGAAAAATCTCGCAAATCACACCATCAACATTAATAATCGGCATTGATATTGCCAAAGACAAACACGTGGCACGGGCACAAGACGATCGAGGAATTGAATTTGGAAAACGCTTGATCTTTGAAAATCGCATACATGGTTTCCAAATGCTTTTAGATTGGGTGAATCGACACCAAAAAGAAAATGATAAGAACCATGTGATTTTTGGGGTTGAACCAACCGGGCCTTACTGGTTAAATCTCGCTTATTTTCTTACCGCAAAGGGCTATGACTTTGTGCTAGTCAATCCGATGCATGTAAAGAAAAGCAAAGAGCTTGATGACAACTCTCCAACAAAAAACGATACAAAAGACGCCAGAGTGATTGCACAGCTGATTAAAGACGGCCGATACTCCGTACCAAATCTCTTAGACGGCATTTACGCGGAACTAAGAGAAGGCGTCAAAATAAGAGATCAGCTCACTCAACAGCTTGCCATCACAGAAGGACGTATTCAAAATTTGATTCAACGTTATTTTCCGGAGTTTTTCGATGTTTTCGGGGATTGGGAAGGAAAAGCAGCTCTTTGCACGCTAAAACTGTTTCCATTTCCTTCTCAAATTAAAGAAATGACACCTGAAGAGATTCTCTCAAAGTGGAAGCCATTTGTACAACGAGGAGTTGGAATGAAGCGAGCAACGAAACTAGTGGAAACGGCCAAAAAGAGCATTGGAATTCAAATCGGGATTCAGTTTGCCAAACGTGAAATGGAATATCTGATTGACCAATATGAGCTTTATCAAACGCAGTTGGAAGAGTTGGATCAGGAGCTAGAAGCTCTTGTAGAAACGATCCCAGGTGCTAAGCAAATGATGAATATTTCTGGGTTAGGTGTTACAACAGTCGCTCTATTCTTCGCTGAAGTGGGTGATCTCACAAAGTACAGTCACCCTCAGCAATTAGTTAATCTGGCAGGCCTTTCATTACGTGAGCATAGTTCTGGAAAATTTAAAGGACAAACCAGAATAACGAAACGGGGACGAAGCAGGCTGCGTAAAGCTCTGTACCTAGCGATTCGGCCACTCGTTGCCCATAATCCAACTTTTAAAGCTTTACATCAATACTATACAAAACGATCTGAAAGGCCTTTAAAAAAGCAACAGTCTCTCATCGCTTTGTGTTGTAAGCTATTACGTGTCTTATTTGTCATTGGTCAAAAACAGTGTGAATTTGATGGTTCAAAATTATTGCAAGGCTTGCCTCAAATTACATTACAAGTTGCTTAAACCGATTTATTAACCAATTTGTTAATCAAATTACTATCGAATACTTCAAGTATTTCTAAAGACAAACACCAATAGTGCCGAGTCGGAGTTTATTTTTACCATACGGGCTTATGACCCAGCTGAGGAGCTTATCCGACCTCCACCTCATGGATACGCAGGACGAAGGAATGTATGGATCCCAATCCGGTGATACATGGGAGGGTTAGCGACCGTGAGATGAGTGGAGATTTTGCGCACGGTCATAACTGTTATTACCAAACAATACCAGTTTGGTTGGTAGAATGGCCCCCCATCTGTAAGAAATTTAAATAAATTCAATTTATAACCATGATTTTCGGTGGATCAACTATTAGGTGTTAATGAAATTTAGAGAAAACGTGAGTATTCGGGAGAATTTTAAAGTATATAGAGGGAGGCAAAAAATAGGGTTGTTGAGTTAATGGCGAAAGCATTTAGAGAATTGTATTATGAATTAAAAATGGAGGAACAAAAAGAATCAGAATGACGTATTATCAATATTTCAATAATTGTCTTCTTTTAGGTAAAAGTATGATGTAATGTAAGAACATTTTGTTCCCTTACAGTTATTTCATCAACTGTTTTCTGTTCTCCTGTTGATGAAATGGTAAACGACTTATTTATAAATTCCTCTCTATCAACTTCAGGCGGCAATGATAGCATTTCGAATAATATTGATGTCTGGACGATAGCATTTTTCCATAAAAAATAACGCCGACCATGCGACATTGTTTTTTCGATTACCTTCGACTATAATAAAACCGTAAAGGACAAACGGAATCCATTACGGAGATTGAGCGAAATCTGATTGACTGTATTGATTTGACGCTGATTGAACGGATTGATTGAGCGAAATTTTAGCCCACGGTCTTCAAAACCGCTTGAGAGGCGCGTGTCGTCTCTGGTGGGTTCGATTCCCACGCAGTCCCGCCAAACTACTGATAAAATAACATGATTTTTCCGCACAGTGATTATTTCACTCGTGCGGTTTTTTCGTTTATTTTTGTTTATGAAAATTAATCAGTTTGTCCATTACAAATAATCCCCCTAAGCATAACTTATTAATACGACTTTCCTACCTTTATGTAGAAAGGAGGTGATGGCTTTGGCATTACAACTTATGAAACTTCAAGTGACGGCTTCGACTACAACTAATGTTGATCCTGAATCTTCAAAATTTTTTCATGTAACAGGAGCTGAAACAGCTGCTGGAACTACATTAACAATTGATGCCGCTAGTTTTTTCTTGGATGATGGTACACCAGCTACTTCTCTTCCTCCATTAGCAACGGATAACAGTTACTTCACTGTGACCATAAACGGTGTTTTACAAATGGATGGACTTTCAACGTATACACCTGGAGCTACTACTGTTGGATCACTTGCTATCGCTGTACCAGCAGGTGGAGACTCAATACTAGCGGGTACACCTATTGTATTAGAAGTAGTCAGCTTCACTCCGAGCGCTTCTACAACTGTCGAAACATAGTTTTTCAAAAAAGCAGGAAAGGTTTTAATAAACCTCCCTGCTTTTCCTGACCCATAAATAGGTTTAATGGATTAATAAAGGATTCATTGTAACTAGGATTGAAAAATGGTGACAAATTGAAGAATAACTGGCACACCTTTCTTTGGAACATCCTCTGATTTTAGAACAAGGAGGCCTTCTTGTACATGGTAAAGGATAGGAGGTTGTAGCATAGCATTAATAAATAAGTTTATATAAGATACATCGTTAGGATTAAGAATCTCTACGTTTCCATATTCTGTTAACCCATCGCGATTGGTATAAATCCTTTTGCTACCATCAGAGATCGCAACGTACTGCAAAGTGTCTGTCTTTAAAATTTGCGGTCTCGTTGGATTTTCCTTGCTTGGAAAAATGTCCGAACACCCTCTTGGTGGGCTTGGAGGAGAACAAACCCTATGAAAATTGACGAATTTCTTTCTCATAATTAATTTTTCCTCCCTCCTTTTTATCAGATAACGACACAAAATCTTTTATACTTTATACATACTTCTTTTACAGACGTGTAAAAATTGATTAGAAAATAAGAACGAAATATTATCACTTAACACTTATCCTCATTATGAAAGCATTCAATTTAACTAAATGCTTTTAGAATAATTGCTGTATTATTAGTAAATTCAAATCTATAAGATTTGTACTGCTAAATAATTTAGTTTTTAGCACATTTTACTCCCATTTTTTTGAAATTTATTAGGCGTGACCATGCCCTTTTGCCTTCTTTCTTTATATATAACAAGTGGAAAGAAGTTGGGGCAGCAAAACAAGTGTTGATTAACAATCTAATAAATTTTTAAAAGTATGCCCCAAAAAAGAAAGGGGCATTTTTTATGCGGTCGGGGAGAATTGAAGATTTCAAAGATCTATCGCAGTTTCGTGATTTGAAGGATTTCAACAATCATTTTGAACAGTGGATGACAGATTTGAAGGATCAGTTTACGAAAAGTGAAACGATCGCACTAAAGAGGCTTGTCCGTTTTTCTGCAAAGATTCCCGGGGTTTGCAACGCGAAGATTCAAACGATCGTATCTGCTACCCATCAACATTCTGAAATGGGCGGCATTAGCCGTTCCACTTTTGAACGGATGTTAAGAAAAGCGAAAAAGTTTGGCCTAATTCATATTATTCATACTCATTCTCAAAATGGCAGACAAGGTCACAGTGTTTATGTCTTTCAAAAATACCCGACAAAGCAAGAAACAGAATCTATTTTTAATGAAGCAGCAGAAGCAGAATCAATTGAAGTACCAAATAAGAAACCATCAAAGAATAAAACTATCAATCTAAAAAATAAACGTACAATGGCGTTAAACTCTTCATTTGTCAGCAATAAAATCCCATCTGCATTTACGAACCTTGTGAAATGCTTCTACGATGATGCTAAGACGATCGAGGAATTTTACAAAGTGGTTCATGTAAGCACTCGATGCCTTTCTTATTACACAAAAGAAGACAAGCTTAAATTGGCAGTAAGAGCGTTCAAGCAGCTCGTTCGGAACATGAAACTTAAAAAGACAAGGATCAAAAACGTCTTCGGTTATTATTGGGGGATTTGCAACAAAATGTTGGATGAGGAGTATTTTCAAATTCTAAAAGAGGGCTTCAATCGCTATGGATCACGTTCAGGGGAAGTTTATGAGCCATTATTCTGAAAAATGAGCCTTTATCTGAATATATGAGTCGTCGTTTCGATATATGAGCTCTCATTCCGATATATGAGCCGTCATTTCGAAAAATAAGGTTTAAATACTATGAAAATTTTTTCTCTAAATTTAAAAAAATCGAAAATATTTTAGTGATATTTCAAATTTAATCAACTAATTTATCTTTTTTTTTATCGCTTTAAAATTGACATAAATAAAACAATGTAAAATAATAACATATAAAGGGGTGTTTATGATGAAAGGTTCATTTGAAAATTGGTTTCAAAAAGATACAATTGGCCAAGCAACGCCATTAGCGATCGAACATATAGGCGGAAAACGCGAATCTGGCAATCAAAAGGATGTCCTTTTGTTAGGGATAGACTATCAAAATGATTTTTTAGAAAATGGCAGCCTTCCCGTTCCGAATTCCTTTTCAGATGTAACGAATTTTGCACGGTTCATTTACGAAAACGCTGATGCGATTGATGATATTTATATGAGCTTAGATACACATGCCACGAATCAAATTTTCCATCCGACATGGTGGGTTAATTCCGAAGGAGAACATCCGAAACCTTATACAATCATCACAAGTAAAGATGTGGAAGATGGCATTTGGAAACCAGTTTTTTATGAAAAAGAAAGCATTCAGTATTTGAAGGATTTAGAATTATCTGGTAAAAAACAATTAATGATCTGGCCGTTTCATTGTCTGCAAGGTTCATTTGGAGCATCAATAGAACCCCAGCTATCAAATGTGTTATTGGCTTATTCTTTATACAAAGGACGGAACGTCCGATATGTAACAAAAGGTCTTAATCCAATCAGTGAAATGTATGGTATTATCAAACCGGAATGCTCCAGAGAAGATTCAACGAATGAACAGTTCATTCAAGATTTATCCGAATATAAACGGATTATTATTGGTGGAGAAGCTAAATCCCATTGCGTGTTGGAGTCGGTTAAACAAATTGTTGAAAGTTTTGAATCGATCAATCATAAAGATTATACTTTATACTTATTAGAAGACTGCACTACTTCTATCCCTGGGTTTGAAGAAGAGACCGATAAAGAATTTCGGCAATTAGCTGAAAAGTACCCGATTGTTTTGACGGATTCTTCCTTAAGACTTTAAACTAAAAAATTGTCCTCATCAAAACCATACTTGACATTTATAAAAAATAATGGTAAATTTAAGTCAGCCTTTGCAATGTCTAGATTTTTGCAATAAGCTTATTCAATGTTTTAAACGATTGGATGAGTAATGTAAGTAAAGCTATACGTTGTAAACAGGTTAATATTAACACATGGCTTTTTCGAAAGCCAATAGGAGGATTTTTTTTAATGAAAAACGGTAAAGTAAAATGGTTTAACTCTGAAAAAGGTTTCGGATTCATCGAAGCAGAAGATGGAAACGACGTATTCGTACATTACTCTGCAATCCAATCTGAAGGTTTTAAAACATTAGAAGAAGGCCAAGAAGTTACATTCGAAGTAGTTGAAGGTGCTCGCGGGCCTCAAGCTTCAAACGTAGTAAAAAGATAATGAATACGGACTTTAACAGCTCAGCCATTATTGGCTGGGCTGTTTTAATTTTTGTTAAGGAAATTATAAATTTCATCTTTGTGAATAACTTTGAAATGAGTTTGTCGTAATCTGGCTCCACAAGGAACGCTTCGGAAGCGATTCTTCGCACGAAGAAAAGCGTTAGCTTTTCGAGGAGCGCCCAGCCCCTCGAGGTCACAAGCCAAATCACTCCAGAGTCTATCGACTCTTGTGTGATTCGTCTTGTGCTTGTCGGGGCTAAACGGGGCGCTTGCGCCTTTTGTTCTTTGCAGCCAAATGTTCGTCAAAAGGCCGGTTTGAGGTAGATGTTTCCATTTTTGTTTGCTATAATAAAGGGAACAAATGTTCTTTTTGCTGATTTTGCTAACGTTTTTTGTTCCTTCGTTTTGCTATAATAATAACATTGAGATTGAGAGGTGGAAGTTGTGAAATTTATACATACAGCAGACTGGCATTTAGGAAAGTTAGTGCATGGGATATATATGACAGAAGACCAGCGGGAGGTGCTCCGCCAGTTTGTGGAGCTTGTTGAAGAGGAAAAACCGGATGCAGTTGTGATTGCAGGAGATCTTTATGACCGCTCTGTTCCTCCCACAAGCGCAGTAGAGCTATTAGATGAAATATTGTTCAAAATAAATGTTGAATTAAAAACACCGATTGTGGCTGTTGCGGGCAATCATGACAGTGCTGAAAGGCTGTCTTTTGGAAGCTCCTGGTACAGGCAAAGCCAATTTTACTTGACAGGCAAACTAACGAATGATTTTCAGCCGGTACATATTAACGGCGTTAATTTCTATCTTGCTCCTTATGCTGAGCCCGGTATTGTACGCCAGCTCTTTGAAGATGATACGATTCATTCCCACCATGATGCCATGAGAGCATTGATCGGCAAAATGGAAGAGACGCTTAATCCAAATGAACCAAATGTTTTTGTGGGACATGCTTTTGTGTTGGGAGGAAAAACGTCTGATTCGGAACGAGCATTATCGGTAGGGGGTTCAGGCTGTGTCGGGGCTGAACTGTTTGAACCTTTTTCATATACGGCTCTCGGCCATCTTCATAGTCCGGATGCGCTTCAACACGAGAAAATAAAATATTCCGGGTCGCTTCTTAAATATTCTTTTTCCGAAGCCAACCAAAAAAAATCTGTATCCATCATTGAAATGAAGGAAAACGGATCCTTTACAATCCGGTACAAATCACTCAAACCAAAGAAAGATTTGAGGGAAATCGAAGGCTATATGGAAGAGCTGCTTGACCCGGCTTTCTACGAAAAACAATCGTGCGATGATTATTTAAAAGTCACCTTGCTTGATGAAGGGCCTATCATCGATCCAATCAATAAACTGCGCCAGGTCTATCCGAACGTTCTGCACCTTGAAAAAAAACTGGAGTTAACAGACGCGAAAATAAAAAAATCGTTTAATTCAATCAGAGAAGAGAAAAAATCAGAACTTGATTTGTTTGAACAATTTTATCACGAGATGACCACCTCAGAGTTTACGCCGGACAAAAAAGAAATTATGGCAGACGTCATCGAAAAAGTTCTGAAAGAGGAGGGTGTGCGATGAGGCCTTTAAAGCTGACAATGCAAGCGTTCGGCCCTTATGCCGGAAGGGAAATGATTGATTTTACATTATTAGGAAACAGGACGATGTTTGTTATTTCAGGTAAAACCGGTTCGGGAAAAACGACCATCTTTGATGGAATCAGTTATGCCATATACGGGAAAGCGAGCGGTGAAGATCGGAACGGCCCTGAACTCAGGAGCCAGTTTGCCAAAGATGATGTGTTAACAGAAGTTTCGCTCGAATTTTCCTTAAGGCAAAAGACATACCACATTATACGTTCACCCCAGCAGGAAAAACGTAAGGAACGGGGTGATGGGTATACTACTATTGGAGCAAAAGCCGAATTATACGTTTACAATGAAAAAGGGGAAAAACATCTGATTGCTTCAAATATCCGTGAAGTTGATGAAAAAATAAAAGAGATCATGCAGATAGACTCAAACCAGTTCCGGCAAATTGTCATGATCCCTCAAGGAGAATTCCGGAAGCTGCTCACATCTGACAGCAAAGAAAAAGAAGTGATTCTTCAACGATTGTTCCATACGGAAATTTATAAAAGAATTGAAGAAAAATTGAAAGAAGAAGCACTTGAGCTGAAAAACAAAGCGGAAGACCATATCTTGCAGCGAGAACGCGTTCTTCGATCGATTCATGCAGTTAACAGTCAGGAGTTAAAAGAGTATGTCGAAGCTGACAGTGTGAATGACAAACTCATAATCCCATTATTGACTGATGAGATTAAAATGATGGATAAAAGCCTTGAGCGTTTGTCAAAAGAAGGAAACGAAAAACAAGCCGAACGTGACAAGCTTCAGCAGAAATTGTATGAGGCTCAAACGATTGCGAAACAGCTTCAATCGTTAGAGGATTTAAAGGCACGAATGAACGAATTGGAGTCTCAAAGAGAGCTGTTTGAAAAAAAAGAGCAGGAAATAACGCTTGCCTTGAAAGCAGCTTTGCTTTCCCAACAGGAGCAGCTTTGCCACAGATTAAAAAACGATTTGGATCAACTCGTACAAGAAATGGAGAAGATCCATTTGAATGTGCAATCAACCGAGAAAGAGCTAACAGATAAAGAAGCAGAGCTTCAAACGGAAAAAGAACGTGAACAAGATCGTCAAGAAGCTGCCGCTCTCGTAAATCGCCTGCAAAATATTGAAAAAGATGTCCGCTCGTTCTCCGTCATTGAGAAGGAAGCAAATAAATTGCATTTTCTTTTAGATCAGGCAAAAAAGGATAAGCAGACAGCAGAAAACCTTCTATTAAAGATAGAAGAACAGATTAAAAATCTGAATCTACAAAAACAAGAATATGAAAAAAATCAGCTTTTTTATATCGAAAATGAAAGAATGCTTGAAAAGCTGGAGGCCACTTGGAACCGGCTGAATAAGTATGAACAGCTGGCAAAACGTTATAAAAAATCAGTTGCATTATTGAAGGAAAAAAATGCGGCGTATGAACATGCAAATGCCCGGTATCAAGATGCAAAAGCCTTGACAGAGTATTTAGAGGAAAAATGGCTTCAGGGACAGGCGGCAGTGCTCGCCGGACAACTTGCGCCCGGGAAAGCTTGTCCGGTTTGCGGATCGGAACACCATCCGAACCCGGCAATATTCTCTCAAGACGAGATACCTGAAGAAAAAGATTTAAAGGCAGCAAAACAGCAGGTTCTTCTGCTTGAAAAAGAAAGATCAACAGCTGAGTCAGCCTTGTTTGAAATAAAATCACAAGTTCAATCATTAGAACACTCTGTTCAAGAACAACTTTCGGAAATTATACTTGAAATCCCGGACTTTCAAAGTGAAGAGCTGGAAGCAGTAAAAGTTTCATTCGAATCGGAAAGAAAAAAGCTGACTGAAAGCCAGCTGCGTCTAAAAGAGCAACAGCATAAGCTTGTACTAATCATCGCTGAATTGGAGCAATGTGAAGAAAAAAAGGCAAAGATTCAAACGGAGATTCAACGGCTTTCATCAAAGGTTCATGAGCTGACCATTCAATTCACTGAAAAGAAAACGAATCTCGCAAGACTGTTGGAAAGCATTCCTGAACATCTTCGATCAGAAGAGAAATTTGAAACAGAGCTAAAGCGTGCATTGAACCGGAGAGACGAACTGCAAAAAAGGCTGGACCAAGTACAACAGCAATTCCAAAATGCGAAGGAAAAGTATGCAACCGAAAACGCCCGTTTTGAAACAGTGAAAAAGCAAGTGGCTGAAACAGAGAAAAAATTGGCGGCTGAAAGAGAGTCTTTTAAAAACAGCATGATTGGACAAGGGTTTGCTACTTATAAGGAGTATAGCGAGGCGAAAAAAGCAGAAACCGAAATTAAGAAACTGGAGCTTGAAGTTCGAAAATACTGGGAAGAGTACCGGTCTGTCAACGATCGCTACCTTGAACAGTCAGAAATGTTAAAGGACGTAAAAGAACCGGACTTAGACGGTTTATCGAACGAATTGAATCTATTAAACGACCAAATAAAAGAATTACAGGAACGATATACGAATCTCTTAATGAAAAAGCGGGATAACGAAGAAATATTGAAAAAAGTTTTACATATCAATGAGGAAATAAAGGCTCTTGAAGAACGGTATAAAATCATTGGACACTTATATGATATTTCACGGGGACAAAATACGTACCGGATTACATTTGAAAGGTATGTATTGGCGGCCTTCTTAGACGATATTTTAAGAGAAGCAAATATTCGCCTGGCCAAAATGACAAGCGGCCGCTATCAGCTACTAAGGAAATCGGATCGTTCAAAAGGAAATGTTCAAAGCGGACTTGAACTTCTTGTCTTTGACCAATATACAGGCCGAGAACGACATGTAAAAACACTTTCCGGCGGAGAGAGTTTTAAGGCAGCCCTTTCGCTTGCACTTGGTCTCGCTGATGTTGTTCAAAATTATGCCGGCGGAGTTTCAATAGAAACAATGTTTATTGATGAAGGATTTGGAACGCTTGACCCTGAATCTTTAGATCAGGCAATAGAAGCCTTGATCGATATCCAGAACAGCGGCCGGCTTGTTGGAATCATTTCTCACGTACCCGAGCTGAAAGAACGGATCGATGCGAGACTGGAAGTCATTGCAACCCAAAGCGGAAGCACAACCGAATTTCAGTTTGTCAATTAAGTTAGGATACAAGGGCACGCAAATATTACAGATCAAGCGTGCTCTGTTTTTCTATTCCGAATTTTGATGTTGAATATAGGAGTGATAAAATGTGTAAAAACATTGCTCTTTCCTGGAGCGGCGGAAAAGATGGATGTATGGCGTTAGACAAGCTTGTTAAGCAAGGCTATAAAATTTCTTGTTTTGTTACGACGGTTCCGAAAGAAATGGGGAGGACGTTTGGTCACGGGGAAAAAAGGGAATTGATTACGCTCCAAGGGGAAGCATTGGATGTCCCTGTTCATTTTATCGAATGCACCTTTGAAAGTTATACCGAAAGATTCATAGAATCTTTAAAAATGCTTAAAACGAAGTACAATTTAGAAGGCATTGCATTTGGTGATCTTTATTTGGATGAACACCGCGAGTGGGGAGAAAAGACAGCACACTCAAGCGGTTTAGAAGCGATCTATCCGTTGTGGATGAAACAATCGGAAGCTCTAGCTGCATTAGAAGCATTTGTACAATCAGGCTATAAAGCAAAAGTGATAAGAGTGCGGAAAGATATGCTGGAAGATTCATGGCTCGGAAGAGAGGTAAATGGCCGGTTTCTTCATGACATCGTGAAGAAGAATGTTTGCCCGATGGGGGAAGCGGGTGAATATCATACGTTTGTTTATGATGGTCCATTATTTAAGAAAATAATCAAAGTAAACGATGGAGAAGTCATTTCTTACGACCATTCGAGCAGGCTTGAATTAGAAGATGGAGTCTTAATAAATAAAAATTGAATATAAGCATAGTCTTTTATTAAGCGGGGTCTGTATTATGAGCGGACTTTGTGTAAAAAGGGGAGAAATCGTAAATGAAATGGCTGTTTTCATTTCTTGCATTGCTTGGGGGAATCGCAATCGGTTTACAGGCTGTTATTAATGGCGGACTCGGGAAAAAAGTCGGTGCAGTTGAAGGGGCTTTTATTTCGTTTGCAATCGGAACCCTCGCATTATTTTTTGTCGTGATTTTTTTCGGAAAAGGTAATATCTCTGCCGTCTCCAATGTTCCAAAATGGCAGCTGGTTGGCGGTTTACTCGGGGCTTTATATGTGTTTATCATGGTTCTTGTTGTTCCAAAAATAGGCGTGACGAAAGCTTCAATTACTGTCATAGCAGGACAGCTGCTGATTGGTGCGGTTATTGACCATTTCGGTTTGTTAGGCGGAATTCAAGTGCCGCTAGATTTTAGAAAGATACTCGCTATTTCCATGCTTTTCGGATCTTTATTGTTATTTCATTATAAATAATATTTACTTATAATGTAAGGGAATTTACCATCTAGGGGGACAAGAATGAATATAAAAAAAGTTGGGATTGATGCCGGCGGTTCTTTAGTGAAAATCACTTATGAAGAAAGCGGTGTCTTTCATTACAAAAAATATCCGATTAGCGAGCTTGCATCTGCTCTTGAATGGCTGAAAATAGTTGCACCAAATGCAAAAGTGGCTTTGACAGGGGGAAAAGCCTCAATTATGAAAGATCAATTTTTTTCTGAAGGTAAGATTGTTCCCGAATTCGAATCTACTTGTGCGGGAGCCATGTTTTTATTAAATGAGGCTGGAATCGATACTGATAATAAAATAATTATTGTAAATATCGGAACGGGAACTTCATGGTTTGTCGCAGATAAAAATAATTACACTCGCATTTTTGGGAGTGGAATCGGCGGCGGAACGTTGATGGGACTTGGTGCTTTGCTCACAGGCGAAACGGATTTTTCCAAATTGGTTGAATTAGCATCTAATGGAAATAAAGGAAATGTTGATATGTTAGTTAAAGACATCTATTATCCGCAGGAACCCCCAATTGACGGGAACTTGACTGCCAGTAATTTTGCCAAGGGTGTAGTCAATCAAAATAGTTCAAAAGAAGACAAGGCAGCTGCTGTCATTAACATGATTGGGGAAACCCTTGTTTTATTGAGCATGCAGGCAGTATCAGCCCATGGTGCGGATCGTCTTGTTTATATCGGCAGCACGCTTGCAGGGAATGAACCACTAAAACAATGTCTTTCTTCTTATAAAAAGATGGTGGGAATTGAACATGTGTTTTTAGATCATGGAGAATATGCCGGTGCGCTCGGTGCGCTCTTGCTTTTGTAAATATTTTTGTTCGAGCGGCGAAGTGAATGCTATAATAGTGTGTAATGAACATGATGAAATTCTTAAAATGGCGATCTTTTCGAGATCGTCTTATTTTTTCAGAAAACGTTCATGAGTTTTAAACTCCCAACCCTAACATGGACATAGCTTTCATTTTAAGACAAAACCAACAAAATAAGGCGGTGGAGCGAAGCCAAGCTCTAAATATTACAAAGCGAAACAAGTATCTTGCTAAAGATAAGTACCCATTTCTATCTTTGTTAGCGTAGCTCCGCCCCTTTTCCACAGCAAAAAATAAAGAAGGTGGCGCCATTGAACAAAAGGTTTTTTACAATTGGAATGGCAGGGCATATCGACCATGGCAAAACTTCACTCACGAAAGCTCTTACAAATGTTGACACAGACCGTCTGAAAGAGGAAAAAGAGCGGCAAATCTCTATTGAACTTGGTTTTGCACCTTTATACGATGATGGAGAAATTCAAATATCCGTTATCGATGTTCCCGGACACGAGCGGTTCATCCGCCAAATGATCGCCGGAGTTGCCGGAATTGATCTAGTTGTTCTTGTTGTGGCAGCTGATGAAGGAGTCATGCCGCAAACGCGGGAGCATTTGGATATACTTGGTTTTCTCGGAATCAAGAGCGGGATTGTTGCGATCACAAAAATTGACCGGGTTGAGGAAGAGTTTATTGACCTTGTCAAAGATGATATTTTAGAGGAGTTAAAAGGGACGGTTTTTGAAAACTCTCCGTTCGTATTGGTTGACAGCCTGTCGAAAAAAGGGATTGATGAGCTGAAAGGTTTGATTATACATACGTTAAAAGAGCAGGAAACAAGGGATGCAAAAGGACCTTTCCGCCTTCCTATTGACCAGGTTTTTACCGTAAAAGGCCAGGGAACGGTTGTAAGGGGTACGGTTTATGAAGGCACTGTTGAAGAAGGACAGCCTTTAATGATTCTGCCAAAAAGAATTGAAGTTCGCGCCCGCCAGATTCAAGTGCATCACCAGCCTGCTGAAAGAGCATTTGCAGGGCAGCGTGCGGCCATTAACCTTTCCGGGGTCTCAAAGGAAGATTTAGAACGGGGAGATGTTCTTGTATCATCTGAGCATTTCACCGTGACAAAAACGATCGATGTGGCGATTCGAATTGTTGAAAATCTTGAATATGAAGTGAAGCAAAGAATGCCGATCAAATGCCATATCGGTACGGCCGAAGTGATGGGACGAATCGTTTTCTTTGACCGGAACGAACTAAAGGAGGAAAACGGCGAAATTCTTTGTCAACTCCGGCTTGATGAAGAGATTGTTGCGAAACGGGGCGACCGATTTATTTTAAGGCGGCCGAGCCCGCAGGAAACAATCGGCGGAGGCTGGGTCATTGATCCAAACGGGAAAAAATATCGGTTTGGACTGAAAACAATTGAAGAGCTTGAAAAGAAGAAGGAAGGAACTCCTAAAGAACGAGTAATAAGAGCTTTAACCGATGCAACAAGTGCCGTGTTCCAGGAGCTTGCGAAGAAGACTTCCCTTGATGAAGAAACGCTAATACATGTACTGGAAGATGAAGCATTTGTTCTTTATAACGGAAAAGAATATACGTTAGCGTCAATTGTGAATGCAATTGAAGAAGAAGTTTACGGCCGTTTGAAAGAATTTCACGCGGCGTCTCCGATGAAGCAAGGGATAAATAAAGCTGAATTGCTGCAAATGCTGCAAAAAACTTTCCCTCGTACATTAATTGAGCATGTGCTGGAAAGGGGAGTTGAGAAAGGTATGTTTGGCCGCCGCGAGCAATTTGTATTTCTTGGAGAGTTCGTTCCGCATATACCTGAAAACTGGCAAAAGCGGGTAGAGAATATGCTTGAGGAATTGAAAACAGATGGCTTTAAGGTCCGTTATTTAACGGATTATATTGCGGGCGCCGGCATTCCGGACAGCCTAATTGACGACTTGAAAAAGCATTTAGAAAAACAGGGATTTATCGTACCGCTAAATGATCAGTATTATTGGCATAGCGATCATTTCAATGAAGCAGTAAAAAGGCTTAAAGAACACACCGGAACAGAATTTGAAATAGGCGATGCGAAAGAAGTATTAAACTTATCGCGCAAATATATGATCCCATTCCTTGAGCGCCTCGACGCATTCGGACACACAAAACGAGTCGAGAACAAACGAATTTGGCAATAAAAAAGGGGTCTGGCCCTCAATCGTTTAACGCGTTAAAGCGATGCGGGCCAGACCCTCAATGCGTTAAAGCAGTAAAGCGGCGTGGGACTGACCCTTTGATGCACTTTCCTTGACTTTCATTTTCTGTTGAAACTATAATGGTTACATCGAGAAGGGAAATGAGTGGTAATTAGTTGCTTTTATTTTTTTCAAATGGTTGTAACTGATTATGTTACATCTAAACCCTCTTGAGAAAATTGTTTGAAAGGAAGGATCGTATATGTCAATTGTTGTGACTGGAACTACAGGCATTTTAGGAGGTCTTGTTATTGAACACCTTCTTAAAAAAGTGCCTGCAAAAGAAATTATTGCAAGCGTTCGAAATGTGGAGAAAGCTGCAAATCTTGCCGATCTTGGCGTGGAAGTTCGTCATGGGGATTATATGGATATGGAGTCTATGAAGAAATCGTTTGAAGGAGCTTCAAAGGTGCTCTTTATCTCAAGCCCGGATACTGATAATACTCTTCGTGTCCGCCAGCATGCGAATGTCGTTCAAGCTGCAAGAGATGCGGGGGTAAAACATATTGCCTATACGGGTTATGCGTTTGGTGAACAATCTCAAGTGCCTCTTGCATTCGTCCATATGGCTACGGAATATGCAATTCGTACAACGAATATTCCTTATACTTTCCTTCGTAATTCTCTTTATATGGAAGTCTTTGTAAATCCTGGACTCAATGCAGCAATAGAAAGTGGAGAATTAGTTACAAATGCAGGAAATGGAAAACTTAATGCTGTGACTCGCAATGATCTTGCTTTGGCTGCTGCAACAGTTCTTACTGAGGAAGGTCATGAAAACAAAAGCTACAATCTTGTAAACCCGCAGCCTTGGAGCTTCGATGAGCTTGCACAAATCATCACTGAAGTAACAGGTAAGAATGTTGTGCATCGATCTGTTTCATATAATGAAATGAAGGAATACCTTGTAAAGGCCGGACTCCCGGAACCTGTCGCTGAGCTTTCTGCAGGTATTTATCAAGGAGTAGCAGAAGGTGAGACAGCAAAAACATCCGATGATCTAACAAATCTAATTGGAACCCCGACTTCGCTTAAAGAAGTTGTAAAACAAACGTTACAAGGATAAAATAACAATATTGTGTAAGAGAGGCTGACTTAAATGTAAAGGGCCAACCCCCTTCAATCGAGTCAGCCCCTTTTATGAGAGGAACTTCAGCACTAAAATTTATGTAAAGTTCGTTATCATTCAGAAAGAAGGAATTATGCTATGAAATTAAGTATTCTAGATCAATCCCCAATTTCTTCCGGAACAACAGCCGCAAAAGCATTGCAAGAATCAATGAAACTAGCGCAGATTGGAGAAAAATTAGGATATACTCGTTATTGGATTGCGGAGCACCATGATCTCCCCGGACTTGCCTGTTCTGCCCCTGAAGTCATGTTAGGATACATTGGGGCCAACACAGAAAAAATTCGTATTGGAGCTGGAGCTGTTTTACTTCCGCATTATAAACCTTATAAAATTGCCGAAACTTTTAATATGCTTGCAACCTTATTTCCGGATCGCATTGATTTAGGGATTGGAAGAGCTCCGGGAGGAACTGCTGAAGCAACGATGGCTCTTTCAGATTACTTTTTGGAACAAGTTCGGAACATGCCTGAATCTTTCAATGATCTCCTCCATTTTTTACAAAACGATTTTCCTTCCGATCATGTGTTCTCAAAAATTTCTGCTTCCCCGGTACCCGAGATCTCGCCTGAACCTTGGATTCTCGGAACGAGTGAAAAAAGTGCGATTCTTGCAGCGGAAACCGGAACTGCATATGCATTCGGACACTTTATGAGTGATAAAGAAGGACCGAGCATTATGAAAAACTATCTGAAAAATTTTAAAACCAATGGCAGGTTGCAACAGCCTAAATCAATTGTCGCTGTATCCGCGATTTGTTCCGAAACAACAGAAAGAGCAGAGGAACTTGCCTTAAGTAATCTTTTGTGGGAAATACAACTTGAAAAAGGAACAGGAAAAAAAGGGGTACCTTCAGTGGAAGAAGCAAAACAGTATTCATATAATAGCGATGAAAAAAAGAAGATCAAAAATATGAGAAACAAAATGGTGATTGGAAATCCGCGCGAAGTGAAGCAACAGCTTATTGAATTACAAACGTTATATGAAGCAGACGAAATTATGATTATTACCATTACACATAGTTATGAAGATCGTATTCAATCTTATAAACTGATTGCAAATGAAGTTTTATCTGAACAAGTTTAATGTAAGTTGGTGATGATCGGAAGAGCTCTGCTGATCACTCAACATCCACAAGAAATTCATATTGTTTACCAGTTTAAGCTGGTTAATGAGTAGTTATTGTTTGGATATGAGCCTTTATTCAGTGAAATGAGCCTTTAATATGAAATATGAAATATGAGCCTTTGTTCTAATTATGAGCCCTTATTCGAATAAATAAGCCTTCATCCCGATAGATATATGAGTCTTCAGAAAAAATTCCACATATTTTTATGTGAGCATTTTGCATATTTTTTGGCCCTAGAGCTATAAGGATTTCAAGGCAATAAAAAAGGACTTCACCCCTAAAATGAAGAATTTTTTGAAGTGACTAAACCACAAAAATTCAAAAGGGTGAAGTCATTTTGTTACGCCCTTATGCCAAACAGTATTAAACACTTAATTTCCTCTCATGATACTTCCGCTATCAACTTAGTTATCCCCAATCATATATAGCATTTCGCTATGTTTTTGTATTAATTAAATGCAAAAATCCACTAATGCCTTAGACAACTGTAACCGTCAAGTAGTTTTGAACACTTTTTGCTCGTTAATTTTGAACACTTTGTTTCTCAAAAATGGTAGTTCGATGCTTCATTCTGTAACTGTCATTTTCATTTAGCTGAATGACCTCTACTCGATGAAGCAAACGATCCAAAATAGCCATCATGATCCCTTGGTCTCCCATCAATTCACTCCATTCTTCTGGTCCTTTGTTAGAGGTTAGAATAATGGAGCTACGTTCGTATAGATGGTTTACTAGATGAAAGAACAAATTTGCTTCCCTTTGATCGATAGCCATGTACATTAAATCATCAATAATGACTAAATCTGATTCTCTTATTCTTTTAAGCTGGATTTGCGACTTCCTTATATACTCTTCCGTTTTTAATTGGTGTACAAGCTCTCCCATAGTTGAAAAAGCAACCTTATAACCCTTATGAATGGCTTCTATCCCTAATCCAATTCCAATATGAGTTTTACCCGCCCCTTGAGGGCCTAATAGAATCAGATTGTATTGTTGCTCTAGCCAATTGAGTTCTCTTAATTGGTTTAATTGACGCTTACTAAGAGATTTCTGCTCTTCGATATAAAATTCATCTAATGTCTTTTGATAAGGGAACTGTGCCCATTTCAATCTCTTTTCCACATTCTTTTCTTCTCTTCGTTTTAACTCATACATTAGGAGCTCCTGTAGAAACTCTTGATAGGTCCACGACATTTTTTCTGCATTACGAAGTAACGCGGGCAGTTCATTAGCCGTTTCCGTCATCCGAAGATGGCGGAAATACTCTTGAAGGATCTGTACTGTTTTCGTCATGATGAAGCACCCCCTAATATCTTGATATAATCATCCATTTCCCTAGTTGCTGCTGTGGCTTTTATTGCCGGGTTGATATTTTTAGGTTCTTGAATTGAATTTGGTTTCGAAGTTTTTGTTTCTTTTAATCGAGTAAAATGTTGGGCAATATCCCGAAGATCATTGGCACTCCATAACTGATCTTTGATACAAACAGCTAGGGCCTCATCTATATCTTGTCGATATTGGGTGATGGCACATTGAATGACTTGTAGTTGGTCCCGAATGTATCTTGGATAACGGATTCCAACCTCATGGATAAACTGCTCTGCTTTTTCTTGATCCTTAAACTGCCGAATTACGGTTTCTTTGTATGCATGAATTCCTTTTGAGCGATCTCTTGTATGTTGACGGTTCTTTATCAATTCTCCTTTTCCGTGGCATAGTGGGTGTCTGGCTAAGACTTCTCCATGTGGTTCTCTTCTTATGATGAGCTCTTCCTCTTGGGTTTCTACATACACCGTATTGTCTCCCCTTGGGCGATAAGTCCCTAATGGAAGAGAATAACGATTGGATTTATATTTTATAACGTTGTCCTTATGAACTGTTCTTGGTATACTTGATACAAGAGTGTTCTCAAAAGAGAGCAGGGAAGAGACTGGTTTTAAGTGTTGCTTTTCGAGGGCGTGCACTTCTACCGGTCTTTTTTTCGTTGTATGATGTACATTGAAATTGGAAAAACACACTTAGCCACCGCTATTGGTATTGCAGCAGCCAAAAAGCGAACTAGTACTTATTTTATCAAGTGCAATGAATTGATCTTACAATTGAAGAAAGCAAAAATGGAAAATAGATTAGAAAACCGATTGAAGCACTATGGCAAATACAAGTTATTAATCATTGACGAAATCGGTTATCTTCCAATCGACAAAGAAGATGCTAAGTTGTTCTTTCAGTTGATCGTTTTACGGTATGAGAAAAAGAGTACCATCCTCACAACAAACGCCAATTTTAAAGTATGGGATGAGGTATTCCAAGATTCCAAATTAGCAAATGCCATATTAGATCGTGTATTGCATCACGCAACGGTCGTCAATATAATTGGCGATTCCTATCGAATTAAAAATCATTTAGAAAAAGAAAATGAGTAAAAATGTACATCCTTAAACAGTCAAAAGTGTACATGTTTAAGTTGACATTTACACTCTGAATATACTATTAATGCATGAAATATAAAAAATAAATGGAGGGAACAAAATGAGTTCATATCGATATGATGAGTATGATGAGTATGATGAGAATGTAAATGTAAATAAAATTAAAAATAAGAATGATAATGATAATGAAAATGATACTGAGTTGAAGAATAAGAACTATGCTAGTATCAATCACAGTGGAAACATCAAAAATCATATTAATCTTTCTCAAAAAGTTAAACAAGATGCAGAAAATGAAGCTGAAAACGAAGCAAAAGCAAAAAATGACTTAGAAATAGAAGATGATTATTAAAATATGAAAACTGCTACTAAAATGTGATAGTACTTATCTCAATTTAGTAGCAGTCTATTCTTAAAGTGGGGATATATGATGGAAAAATTAAACAATAGTCGCCCTTCTGAAAATCTAAGAAATTTGTCTTCACCGGATAAAATTTCTTCAGTTGAGATTCAGTCGAATCAATCACAAGTCGCTCATAGTGGTAATTCGGATGTTAATGTCCACGTAAATATTCAAGTTGATGTAACTCCGATTGCATTTGCCGTTCTATATTCATTATTAGCCACAAAACAACTATCAAATGAGGAATTTGAATTAGCTCTTAAGAAATTAGAAAAGTTTAAATCCTGATAAGAAATCTTATCCTATAAAAGTAATGAAAATATCATGATTGGGACATACCTGAAAAATACAGAGAAATGATCTTAGTCGACACTATATAAACATCATGTAATGTAAAAAAACAAGGAAAGACCGCAGAGCATCGCGGTCTTTCCTTTTCTTAATTCCATGCCTACTCGAGATTGGCATGTCTTCCATACATTGTTTTTGTATCCAAGCCCTTTTTCTCCATGAACCTTAAAATGACTGCATCATAGAACAGTAATAAGGTTTGCTCGAAAAGGGAACCCATTGGTTGAATTGTTTCTCTGGCTTCTGATTTATCTTTAGGCGAACCTGGCATTTTAATAACGATATCTGCTAATTGCCCAATAGTTGATTCTGGGTTAATCGTTACAGCCGCGATGGTACCGCCAATGCTTTTTGCTTTTTGCGCCATGGAAACAAGGCTTTTTGTTTCTCCTGAGCCGGATCCAATAATTAAAATGTCCTCTTTTTCATAGTTAGGAGTTACGGTTTCGCCAACGACATAGGCATCAATTCCCATGTGCATCATACGCATTGCAAAGGATTTTGCCATAAAACCGGATCTTCCCGCACCGGCAACGAATACTTTCTTTGATTGAAGAATTCCGTTTACCAGTGCTTCGGCTTGTTCATCGGCGATTTGGTTAACCGAACTGTTTAATTCTTTTACGATCTCGGCTAAAAATTCAGTTGTCAGCATGCTGATTACAACCCTTGTTTTACTAATTTATTGATTTTTTCAGCTGCTGCTTTTTTATCTGGTTGGTTAGCAATACCGCCGCCGACAATAACAAGATCCGGTTCTGCTTTGATAACTTCAGGTAATGTTTCTAATTTGATTCCGCCAGCAATAGCAGTTTTTGCATTTTTCACGACAGCTTTAATTCTCTTAAGATCATCTAAAGGATTTTTACCTACTGCTTGAAGATCGTATCCAGCGTGTACGCAGATGTAGTCTACGCCCATTTCATCCACTTGTTTTGCACGCTCTTCTAAATTTTTAACAGCGATCATGTCAACAAGGATTTTTTTGCCAAGTTTTTTCGCTTCTTCTACAGCACCTTTAATAGATACATCTTCAGCTGCTGCAAGAATTGTTACGATATCAGCGCCATGCTCAGCTGCTTTAGCAACTTCATATGCTGCAGCATCCATAGTTTTCATGTCAGCTAAAACTTGTAAATGAGGGAATGCGTCTTTAACTGCTTTTACAGCTTGAAGACCCCAAATTTTAATAACCGGAGTTCCGATTTCTACGATATCGACATACTCCTGTACCTCACTTACTACTTGCTTTGCTTCTTCGATGTTTACTAAATCAAGAGCTAATTGTAGTTCCATACATTATGCACTCCTTTTCAAAATTTTTAGTTTTATTTTGTTACACTTATGTAACTTAATTTGTACAGGCGGCTGTATTTTATTCCTTCTTTTGCCTGTACACTGTTAATATACTATCTATCAGTTTTTTTTAAAAGTACGCACTTTATTAACACATAGTATAAAAAGTATACTATTAAGAAAAATTACTATGGAAAATGTAAACAAAACATGCAAAAATAGAAATGATCATCCATCTCTTTCCATAGACATTTTAAGGTATATTATTTATACTATATATAAAATTGTAACTATAAGATTAATAAGTGCGTACTTACATATAAAAAATATACATATTATACTAATATTTGCCGCAACAAATGTTAATGTGGAGGTATGAAAAGTGGATTCGATGACCTTTGTCTTGTTTGGCGCGACAGGGGATTTAGCTAAAAGGAAAATCTATCCTGCTTTGTATAATTTATTTCTGGATCAAAAAATGCCTCAATCATTTTCCGTCATTGGCCTAGGGCGAAGAGATTGGTCGAATGATGAATTTCAGAAGCGCATAGAGCAATCAATAAGGACATTTTCCAGACGCAGCATCATTGATTCATCCAAAATGGAAAAGTTTTTGAGTGCATTTCGTTTCTTCCGATTAGATGTAAATAATTCTGACGGGTTTAAAGATTTGTTAGAGCTCGTTAAACAACGTGAGGAAGAATTGAATATCCCGGAAAATCGAATGTTTTACCTTTCTGTTGCTCCAGAATTTATCGGTGTGATTGCCTCGAACATCAAAAAAAGTGGATTAGGCGCCACAAAAGGGTGGAAGCGTCTAGTTATCGAAAAACCGTTCGGTAATGATTTAAAATCTGCCCAAGAATTAAACGAAACATTAAGAAAAGTTTTTGAAGAAGATGAAATTTATCGGATTGACCATTATCTCGGTAAACCGATGGTGCAAAACTTGGAAGCCTTGGAATTTGCCAATCCTGTGCTTCAAGCAATATGGAACAACCAATACATTGCCAATGTACAAATTACGGCTAGTGAGACGGTCGGAGTTGAAGAAAGAGCGGGTTATTATGACCATGCAGGTGCAATTCGCGATATGTTTCAAAATCATATGCTGCAATTATTGATGATGACAGCCATGAAAATGCCTGAACAAATCAGCTCAAGAGACATTCGTAATGAAAAGATAAGAGTCATGGAATTTCTTCGGCCATTGCTGAAAGAAGATGTCGCGAAACATATCGTTCGCGGTCAATACGGCCCTGGGGAAATCAATGGTGAACCAGTTGTTGGATACAGAGAAGAGCCTGGAGTTGATGCTTTTTCAACGACCGATACTTTTGTAGCTGCCCGATTATGGATTGATGTTCCTTTTTGGAGCGGGGTGCCATTCTATATCCGTACGGGAAAAAGAATGAGGGAAAAGTGTACAAAAATTGTGATTGAATTTAAAAATCCAATGAAGGATTTATATATTAATGATAATATGAAAACGGTTCCAAATCTTTTGGTTATCGAGATCAATCCGAACGAAAAAGTTTCTTTCCAATTAAATAGTAAGAATCCTTTAGATGGAAAGATCGAGCCTGTTCAGGTCGACTTCTCGGCCAGAAGGAAAGATGCCCCCGAAGCCTATGAGATTTTACTATACGATGCTTTGCGCGGCGACTCAACATACTTTGCCCACTGGAAAGAAGTTGAATTATCTTGGAAGTGGGTTCAGCCAATTTTAGAAGCATTCGAAGAAAATATCGTTCCTCTCCATCACTATCCATCAGGTTCGATGGGACCGGAGGCTTCTCATAAATTATTGGAAGAGGACGGATTTATTTGGTGGTAGAAAAAATTCATTAATAAATGATCCTCGTTTTTTGATCGAGGATCATTTTTATTAAAAATAATAATATTATGTAAACTAAAGGGAAGTGGGTCATGAAACGAATTTGATACTGAGTAAATAAAGTTTAGTTGAGCATAAATGTTTATATTCAGTCTTTGCTAGAAAAGGAAAAATAATTTTGCGAATTTTAAAAAAACAAAAAGCGGATTATATGCACTGAACTGCTTTTTTCCGTTATAATTTAAATAAAACATGATGATGTCCGCTATTAGTGCCTGATCAATATTGGATAATTTTTTCAATCAAAAATAATTCTCTTTGTAAGTAACTTTTGTTGACAATATTAACTGTAAACAATAAAATTACAATTACTTTCTAAAAGTGACACAGATTTTTTTTACATTTTCATAGTTTGCTATTTTGGTTTGATGTACGGTGCTATGAACTTTCTGCGATGTCATAAAATAATATATAGTAAGGGACGGTGAAAAGTAATGTTGATGATGCCTGGCAACAATCGATTGGAAAGCGGAGATTGGGTCAAGGGGAAAACGAGAAACGGTGAACTGATTCGCGGTTATATTGAAAGTGTAGATTATTTACAAGGGATAGTAAAAGTACATGTGATTGAATCTGATAATAAAAAAACAATTGGAAAAACGGTCGGTGTGTTAATCAATTGGGTTGAAAAGCTTCCAGTTTCAACTGAAATAAATGAGGAACAAATTTTACAATTAATTGACCTGGCGTTATTAACAAAAGACGAGCAGTGGTTTCATGATTTATCCACAAAATTAAACTCACATGGAAAAGTTTCCAAGGAGAACGCAAAAAAAAATAATGATTACCCAATCAGTAATACCAGAATTGGGAAATTTGACGCAAAAGGCTGCTAAACGAATAGCAGCCTTTTGCAGTATTTTTTAGAAACTTTCAAACCGAGGCTTTTAAAACTTTTCTTATAGCTTTACAATGATTCTTCCTCGTGCTTGTCCTTTTAAGATCGTAGGTAAGTTTTCAGGCAATTCTTCGAGCGTAATTTCTTTTTGAATGTGATCTTCTAGAGCAGCCGGTTTTAAGTCGGAAGACAACCGATTCCAAAGCTCTTTTCGGATATCCATCGGGCAATATACAGAATCAATTCCGAGCAAATTGACGCCGCGAAGAATAAATGGAAACACAGTCGTCGGTACGTCTGATCCGCCTGTTAATCCACTTACAGCAACAGATCCGCCGTACTGTATTTTACTTAAAACAGAAGCAAGCTGTTCTCCTCCTACAGGATCAATCGCAGCAGCCCATAGCTGTTTATCTAAAGGTCTAATTTTTCCGCTATACACGTCTTCCCGGGAGAGAATTTCTTTAGCACCGAGCTTATGTAAAAAATCATGCTCTGAAGCTTTTCCGGTGCTTGCAACGACATCGTATCCTCGATTTGCAAGCATGGATACAGCTAAACTTCCGACTCCACCGGTAGCTCCTGTGACAAGAACCTTACCTTTATCAGGTGTTAATCCATTATCTTCGAGTCTCTGAATGGAAAGGGCTGCTGTAAATCCAGCCGTTCCAAATACCATTGCTTCTTTCAATGTCAAGCCTTTTGGTAAAGGTACAATCCAATCTCCTGGAATGCGGGCATATTCACTGTAGCCCCCAAAATGGGACACACCGATTTCATAACTTGTTGCAATGACTTCATCGCCTTCCTTGAAACGAGGATCTTTTGAAGACACTACGACCCCTGCTAAATCAATACCGGGTACAAAAGGATAAGACTTTACAATTTTTCCATTCGGAATACTTGCTAAACCATCTTTGTAGTTGATGCCTGAATATGAAACTTTGATTAAAACATCGGCATCCGGCAAGTCATTTAAAGAAATCGTTTTGATGCCAACCGAAAAATCATCTTCTGTTTTATTTACCATCAGTGCTTTAAATGATTCGGTCATGTAAATAACTCCTTTTCTTTTTTAGCAGAATTGGAAAGCATGTACTTTGAAAACGGAATATGTAATCCGCTTTCAGTTACATTTTACTACATTTTCAAAAATACTGCTTATGAATAGTAGTTTTATTTTCTGGAGGCAGACTATTTGTGATTGTGAATTAATCGTGATATGATTCACATGATCAATAACCATTAAGGGAGATGTTCATATGGTAAATGAGGTCATTTTGAATGATTTTACATTCAAAGTAACTGACTATAAAGAAGAAATTGAGAAAAATAAAAATACTGGTAACGATTTAAGAAAAGTTAGCTTTGATTTTAAAGTCAAAGGTGGAAATGAATACCACGAAGTTACTAAGTTTTTATATGAGAATACATTCGATGTAAAAATTCCTGAAAAAAAATTAGAATTTAGAGGAACCATCAACAAATATTTTACCTCCCGCGGAGATTTTTCTGATGAAAATTCTGTTGCCGACTTTAAATTAGAATTAATTGAGGTTGACTCAGAAAAGTAGAAGGCTAATTTAAAAAAAGTCACTCGCCAAATAGGGGTGACTTTTTTTATAAATTCCAAACTGCTTAAACGAATCGATTTTCACGAACTTGCCTTTGGAAATACGGAAGTTGTCAGAATCCTAAAAGGCTTGAATTCCTTAAGAGTGAGCGAATTCTTTCACTGCTTCCTCAGGAATAAATCCGGTCGAACGATTTGTTTCTTTCCCGTTTTTTATTAAAACCAGAGTCGGGATGCTTAGTATTCCAAACCTGCTTGCAAGTTCCGGAGCTTGATCCACATCCACATAATAGAAATCTACATCAGTTTCCTGTTCAGCAACCATAGAGACCACCGGCCTCAATCTACGGCAAGCTGGTCACCAATCCGCCCCAAATTCAAGAATGACAGGCTTCGATGCATTTTGAACTAATTCATCATAATCGGCGACGCTAATCGCTTTCACCACATGAATCACCTCTTTTTGTTTTCATTTGGAAGAAACGATGGAACCTTTGAGAAATATTGTTTCCTTTCGGGAAACTTGTTGAGATTCCAAAGGATCTTCCTTTTTATTTTTGATCAAGTTGTCAGCTACCCATACAATCATTTCGCCAAATGGCGACAAAATTCATCGCATAGAAGCAAGATTTTTTATTTTTTTTAAAATCATGGAATAATAATGAAGAAACTATTTGAATAGGAGAAGTATGTCATGAAGTGTAAAATTAATCGAAACGCAGCAAAAGTTTTAAAACAGATGTTGAGCAGCGAAGAAGCGGAAGGGAAAATGATTCGTGTATACGTAACAGTAAACCACGGGGATCACGCTCATTACGATATAAAACTTGATACCCCTACTGAACACGATGAAATCGTGAAAACAGACAAAGACATTGATATTCTGTTAGATAAACGGGAAGATTTTCTAGATGGCGTTTGGATTCAATATTTTTATGTGCCTGAAGAAGGATTTGTCATCACCAATCCATCAAAAGAAAGACACGTCCACAGCCACTAAGGATATCTTTATTTGGAATGTAAGACAAAAAACATGCTTACGTGAAATAGAGCGAAATCCTTTTCTATCAAGGGTTTCGCTCTTTTCCTTTTCATAAATTTGTAAAAATCTTTGCTTAAGAATATGAAAATATTGTGAATTGGATTGTCATGATCGAAAAATGGGAGTATATTTTTTGTATAGAAAGATAGTGAAAAACTTCACAAAGTTTGATATCTTTCTTTCATACATGGGCGACTTGATTTCGCTAAAAATTTTTATTGTAATTTGTGAAATGTTTCACAAATAAATTGGGAGGGGAAAGCTACTATGATGGAAAAACTATTTGAACCTATAAAGATTGGGGAGTTGGAAGTAAAAAATAGGCTGGTAGTGCCTGCAATGGTTATGAACTATTGTAATACAGACGGAACAGCTACAGAAAGGTATATAGCGTACCATGAAGCAAGAGCTAAAGGCGGCTGGGGATTAATTATTACTGAAGCTACTGCAATCGATGAGCATGGTAAAGGATTTCACAACATGGCAGGACTGTGGTCTGACGATCAAATCGAAAGTCATTCAAAGTTGACAGAAAGAATCCATCAACATGGAGGGAAAATCGCTGTTCAACTATATCATGCCGGCAGACAAACCGGGAGCCATATAACAGGTGTGCAGCCAATAGCGCCTTCTCCAATAAAAGATCCTACAATCGATGAAATTCCGCATGAGTTGACGAAAGCAGAAATTAAGGAATTTATTGAAAAGTATGGCGATGCAGCGTTAAGAGCGAAAAAAGCAGGTTATGATGCGGTAGAAATCCATGGAGGCCACGGTTATTTAATCAATCAGTTTTTATCGCCGTTTTCCAATAAAAGAACAGATGAATACGGCGGAACAATCCTAAATAGAACGCGTTTTGCAGTAGAAATTGTTGAAAATGTACGAAAAAAGGTAGGAAAAGATTTTCCGATCTTATTTAGAATATCGATTGAAGAATTTGTTGAGGGCGGTCTTACAATCGAAGATACAAAAGTGATTGCAAGAATACTCGAACAAGATGGAGTTGATGCCATACATTGTTCCGCCGGTGTATATAAGACCATGCAGTATGTGATTCAGCCGGCGGCAGTTCCACATGCATTTTTGGTCGACTCTGCAGCAGAAATCAAGAAGGTCGTCTCTATTCCGGTTATAGCAGTTGGAAGAATTAATGATCCATTTATTGCTGAATCGGTACTTTTATCAGAAAAAGCAGATTTAATAGCCATGGGTAGAGCATCTTTAGCCGATCCTGAATTTCCGAATAAAGTAAAAGAAGGAAAGCTTGATGATATCATACAATGCATAGGCTGTGTGCAAGGCTGTATCGGCAGAATTATCAAAGGATTGGATGTAAGATGTTTAGTCAATCCTTTAACAGGAAAAGAACATGAATTTGCGGTAGAACCGGCGAAAGAAAAGAAAAAGGTATTTGTGGCAGGAGGCGGCATCGCCGGAATGCAATCTGCAATCATCGCTGCTAGACGCGGCCACGAGGTACACTTATATGAAAAAGATGACAAATTAGGCGGACAGTGGTTATTAGCAGCCGTTCCTCCAAGCAAAGCGGAGTTAAATACATTTACTATCTGGCAAAAAAATCAGCTTGATAAATGGGGAGTACATGTCCATCTGAATTCAGAATTAAATGAAAACATTGTAGAAAATGAACGACCAGATGCTGTCATTCTTGCTACAGGCGCGAAACCGTTTATACCAAATATCCCTGGAGTGAACTTACCAGAAGTGGTGATTGCTCAGGATGTACTGGCAGGCAAAAAGAATGTAGGGAAATCAGTCGTTGTTGTAGGAGGCGGATTGGTAGGTGCAGAGACAGCAGCGCACCTGGCAAATCACGGAAAGAAAGTTGTTATTATTGAAATGCAAAAAGAAATCGTAAAAGACGGTGAACCGGCAGTTAAACATTTCCTTCTTAAAGATTTAAAAGAACACAATGTGGAAATTATTACATCTGCCACAGTAAAAGAAATCAAGCAAGGATCCATCATCATTGAAAAAAATAATTCCATGAGAGAAATTTGTGAAATTAACAACGTTGTAATTGCTGTAGGTTCAAAATCCGAAAATGCACTGAAAGATAAACTCGAAGGTAAGGTAGATAACATCATTACCGTAGGCGACGCAATTAAAGTTAGAAAAGCACTCGAAGCTGTGGAAGAGGGTTACGAAGCTGGACTGGCAGTATAAAGAATTCATAAAATAACTTCTCTTTTATTAAGAAGTATCATTTTCACACCTTCTCTTAAAAAATAAATACAATAAAACTGACAGCGGGGAACTCAGTGTTCACTCCCCAAGTTCCATATTAGAAGGGTCAGACTCCCTCCCATCAATGACAATATATAGAATGATTCTATTAAAATTTTTCTATATGTTGTATTAGGGGGGATCTGACTGTTTTTTTATTTTCCAGTCAAATGGATCATGATGATTACACATCACTTTCTCCCCACTGAACATAAGAGGACAGTGCTTCAAGAATCCGTTCACATTTCCCATCATCAAACTTTGCTATTCGTTCATTCGAATTCCGACACAGATGACATTATGTTAGAGAATATTCTTAACGAAGCGATATAGCGAAAAAGTTCACAAACTCAAAATCGTTTTTCTATCGTTGGCTGACTTCTTTAAGGCAAAAATATTTTTCATTTTTTTGAACTATCTTAAAATAATAAAAACAGAGATAATTATAGAAAATAGTGGGAACTTGGGAAGAAGCAATATATAATATTAATTGTGATTATAATTAAAAATCTTTTCATTATGAAAAATATGAAAAGTATTTTTTTATTAAACTTGTTATTTTATAAAAATATTAATTTCAAAGGGTGGGAGAATGAACATGAAAGCAGCTTTATGGCATAATGCAAAAGATATTCGTGTCGAAAATATCGAGGAACCTGCAGTTGGAAAAGACGAAGTGAAAATTAAAGTCTCTTTTTGCGGAATTTGCGGTTCGGATTTACATGAATATTTAGCAGGACCGATTTTTATTCCGGTTAACGAACCTCATCCGCTATCTAAAGATAAAGCTCCTATTGTAATGGGTCACGAATTTGCCGGTGAGGTTGTAGAAGTGGGTGAAGCTGTCACCGATGTGAAAGTAGGGGATCGTGTAACTGTGGAACCTATTTATAGCTGCGGTAAATGTGCGTCTTGTCAAAAAGGTCATTACAACGTATGTGAACATTTAGGGTTTGTTGGATTATCTGGAGGTTACGGCGGATTTGCTGAATACAGCGTTGTACCATCTAAAATGGTCCATAAAATCCCGGATCATATGACATTTGAACAAGCAGCTTTGGTGGAACCAACCGCTGTTGCGGTTCATGCTGTGCGTCAAAGCGGATTACAAATTGGAGATTCTGTAGCTGTATTTGGAACAGGTCCTATCGGATTATTGGTGATTCAAGCAGCTAAAGCTGCAGGGGCAAGTAAAATCTTTGCTGTTGAAGTTTCTCCGGAACGTCAAGAAATTGCAAAACGTGTCGGTGCAAACATTGTGGTCAATCCAATGGAAGTCGATGCTGTTCAAACGATTAAAGAACATACAAATGGCCTTGGCGTTGATGTGGCATTTGAGGTAGCCGGAATTGAACCTACCATTAATGCGGCTGTTCAAGCTACTCGTTCAGAAGGTAACGTGGTCAACGTAAGTATTTGGGAAAAACCAGCTAACATTCATTTGAATAACTTTATTTTAACTGAACGCAGGATGACTAGCATCATTGGTTATCGAAATATTTTCCCACAAGTTATTCAACTTATCGCAAACGGTCAAATCCAAGCATCAGAATTAGTTGCAAAGCGAATAGCATTAGATGATATCGTTTCAGAGGGATTTGAAGCTTTAACACAAAGCAAGAGCCAAATTAAAATATTGGTAAATCCGTCTCTTTAAAAACTTTTTATGAAGATCACTTTTTTAGTAAAATATCATAGCATAACAGAAGCTGTACTGCAATAAGTGATATTAATAGAAATGATTAGTTTCTGTCACCGCCGAATTTTTGTCGAATCGGGGGAGACAGAAACTTTTTTTTGCTTATGTATTAAGAGGATAATAAAGATAATAATATGAATGGTCTAGAACCAAAGGAAATGTTTACATTAAGAGTCCGTTTTTTAGTCATGAAAACAGACAAAAAACCACAAAAATTTTAAAAAAGTAAAAATTACAAGTCGATGAAACATGAAGTCATTTTCTGTAAAAAAGGCAGAAAAGACTAAAAATTTGTTTGAGGAGCATTCCTGTAATGAAGAAATTTGAGGTTTGAAACAAAAAGAGCCCTCTTGGTATAGTACAGGGTGTCAATGCATTGACCCCGAATTAATAAGTTACCAAGGAGGACTCAATAATGAATTATACTCAAAATCGAAAAATCTCGCAAATCACACCATCAACATTAATAATCGGCATTGATATTGCCAAAGACAAACACGTGGCACGGGCACAAGACGATCGAGGAATTGAATTTGGAAAACGCTTGATCTTTGAAAATCGCATACATGGTTTCCAAATGCTTTTAGATTGGGTGAATCGACACCAAAAAGAAAATGATAAGAACCATGTGATTTTTGGGGTTGAACCAACCGGGCCCTACTGGTTAAATCTCGCTTATTTCCTTACCGCAAAGGGCTATGACTTTGTGCTAGTCAATCCGATGCATGTAAAGAAAAGCAAAGAGCTTGATGACAACTCTCCAACAAAAAACGATACAAAAGACGCCAGAGTGATTGCACAGCTGATTAAAGACGGCCGATACTCCGTACCAAATCTCTTAGACGGCATTTACGCGGAACTAAGAGAAGGCGTCAAAATAAGAGATCAGCTCACTCAACAGCTTGCCATCACAGAAGGACGTATTCAAAATTTGATTCAACGTTATTTTCCGGAGTTTTTCGATGTTTTCGGGGATTGGGAAGGAAAAGCAGCTCTTTGCACGCTAAAACTGTTTCCATTTCCTTCTCAAATTAAAGAAATGACACCTGAAGAGATTCTCTCAAAGTGGAAGCCATTTGTACAACGAGGAGTTGGAATGAAGCGAGCAACGAAACTAGTGGAAACGGCCAAAAAGAGCATTGGAATTCAAATCGGGATTCAGTTTGCCAAACGTGAAATGGAATATCTGATTGACCAATATGAGCTTTATCAAACGCAGTTGGAAGAGTTGGATCAGGAGCTAGAAGCTCTTGTAGAAACGATCCCAGGTGCTAAGCAAATGATGAATATTTCTGGGTTAGGTGTTACAACAGTCGCTCTATTCTTCGCTGAAGTGGGTGATCTCACAAAGTACAGTCACCCTCAGCAATTAGTTAATCTGGCAGGCCTTTCATTACGTGAGCATAGTTCTGGAAAATTTAAAGGACAAACCAGAATAACGAAACGGGGACGAAGCAGGCTGCGTAAAGCTCTGTACCTAGCGATTCGGCCACTCGTTGCCCATAATCCAACTTTTAAAGCTTTACATCAATACTATACAAAACGATCTGAAAGGCCTTTAAAAAAGCAACAGTCTCTCATCGCTTTGTGTTGTAAGCTATTACGTGTCTTATTTGTCATTGGTCAAAAACAGTGTGAATTTGATGGTTCAAAATTATTGCAAGGCTTGCCTCAAATTACATTACAAGTTGCTTAAACCGATTTATTAACCAATTTGTTAATCAAATTACTATCGAATACTTCAAGTATTTCTAAAGACAAACACCAATAGTGCCGAGTCGGAGTTTATTTTTACCATACGGGCTTATGACCCAGCTGAGGAGCTTATCCGACCTCCACCTCATGGATACGCAGGACGAAGGAATGTATGGATCCCAATCCGGTGATACATGGGAGGGTTAGCGACCGTGAGATGAGTGGAGATTTTGCGCACGGTCATAACTGTTATTACCAAACAATACCAGTTTGGTTGGTAGGATGGCCCCCCATCTGTAAGAAATTTAAATAAATTCAATTTATAACCATGATTTTCGGTGGATCAACTATTAGGTGTTAATGAAATTTAGAGAAAACGTGAGTATTCGGGAGAATTTTAAAGTATATAGAGGGAGGTACCAAAATGAAGGCTGTTACATTTCTAGGACCAAAAAAATAGAAGTAATGGAAAAACCAAAACCGAAAATTGAAAATGAGACGGATGTAATTGTAAGAGTTACAAAAACAACTATTTGCGGTACGGATTTGCATATTCTTGCTGGACATGTTCCTACTGTAGAAGAAGGTCGTATTTTAGGCCATGAAGGTGTAGGGGTTGTTGAAGAAGTTGGTTCAGGTGTAAAAAATTTCAAGAAAGGTGACAATGTACTGATTTCTTGTATTACCTCCTGCGGAAAATGCGAAAATTGCAAACAAGGGTTGTATGCTCATTGTGAAGATGGGGGTTGGATATTAGGACACTTAATTGATGGAACCCAAACAGAATATGTAAGAATTCCATACGCAGACAACAGTCTTTTCCATATTCCGGAAGGCGCAGATGAAGAGGCTCTCGTTATGCTTAGTGATATTCTTCCAACAGGTTTTGAAATTGGCGTATTAAACGGAAAGGTTCAGCCAGGGCAAACAGTTGCAATTATAGGTGGGTCCCGTAGGCATGGCAGCACTATTAACCGCTCAATTTTATTCACCTGCGGAGTTAATAATGGTTGATTTAGACAATAACCGGTTAGAAGTTGCGGAAAAATTTGGTGCAACGAAAGTGGTTAACAGTGGCGACGGCAATCCTGTTGAAAAAATTATGGAATTAACCGGCGGAAAAGGTGTAGACGTCGCGATAGAAGCGGTCGGACTTCCTGTAACTTTCGATATTTGCCAAGAAATTTTAAAACCGGGTGGCCGTATAGCCAATGTTGGTGTCCATGGGCAAAGTGTCGATCTTCATATAGAAAAATTATGGACATTAAACATTCCATTGACAACCGGTCTTGTTAGCACGACCTCTACACCAATGTTATTAAAAACTGTTCAGTCAAAAAAATTGCAGCCGGAACAATTAATTACTCATCGCTTTCCTTTTTCAGATATAATGAAGGCTTATGATGTTTTTAGAAATGCAGCAAAAGAAAAAGCCATAAAAGTCATTATTTCCAACGACTAAGTTTATTTATTTTAAAAAATCGATCTGTTCTTAACCTATAGAACCTGTTTCATTATTCATAATAATGATTCGGGTTCTTTTTCTTTTTAAAATTTGCTTCATAAAATAGAGAAATGAAAAATAACTTGTTAGTTTTATCATGAATTTAGACTCTTAACCATAATAATGTAGTAAAAATGATTGGTCCATTTTCCAATCCTATTTTAACTATAAAGACCGTCCACAAAAAATGATTACATCGTGTCTTGATTTCAAAATCAAGGGGGGCATTTACATGGTGAAAAAAAACCATTCACTACAATCTTTGAAAGATCCGGATGAAAGATTTATCTGGCATTCCATGAAGCCTTATAATCCTGATGCCACCATTGTAGTCACAAAGGCAGAAGGATCTTGGATCACGACAATCGACGGGAAGCGGTATTTAGATGCAATGGCAGGACTTTGGTGCGTGAATGTCGGCTACGGGCGAAAAGAACTTGCAGATGCAGCATATGAGCAATTAAAAGAAATGGCATATTATCCCCTCACCCAAAGCCATGTCCCGGCAATTCAGCTCGCGGAAAAACTGAACGAACTTTTAGAAGACGAATATGTCATATTCTTTTCCAACAGCGGCTCTGAAGCAAATGAAACAGCATTTAAAATAGCCCGCCAATACCATCAGCAAAAGGGAGATCATAATCGCTATAAAATTGTTTCGAGGTACCGTGCCTATCATGGCAATTCAATGGGAGCTCTCGCTGCAACCGGGCAGGCCCAGCGAAAATATAAGTATGAGCCGCTGGCATTTGGATTTGTCCATGTAGCTCCGCCTGACAGTTACCGGGATGAGATAAATGTCAGCGATCCAAGCCAGCTGTCATCTGTCAAGGAAATTGACAGAGTGATGACATGGGAACTGAGTGAAACGATTGCTGCGATGATCATGGAACCAATTATAACGGGAGGAGGAATTCTTGTACCGCCGGAAGGCTATATGAAAGCTGCAAAAGAGGTTTGTGAGAAACATGGAGCTCTGTTGATTGTTGACGAAGTGATTTGTGGTTTCGGCCGTACAGGAAAGCCGTTCGGTTTTATGAATTATGGTGTAAAACCTGATATCATCACAATGGCGAAAGGAATCACAAGCGCCTATTTGCCGCTTTCGGCAACAGCTGTGAAAAAAGAAATTTACGATGCCTTCAAGGGTGACGACGAATACGAATTCTTCCGCCATGTGAACACGTTTGGGGGCAGCCCCGCTGCATGCGCTCTTGCCATCAAAAACATTCAAATATTGGAAGAGGAAAAGTTGTTTGATCGATCCGGGGATTTGGGTGAAAAGGTTCTAACTGAACTTCAAAATCTGCTCCGGGATCATCCTCACGTCGGTGACGTACGCGGAAAAGGACTATTAATCGGGATCGAACTTGTAAAAGATAAACAAACGAAAGAACCGCTGAATACGAGCAAAGTAAATGAAGTAATTGATCTTTGTAAACAGGAAGGCCTGTTAATTGGCAAAAATGGAATGACTGTTGCCGGATATAATAATGTCCTGACGCTTTCCCCGCCATTAAATATTCCGGAAGCTGACTTAGATTTTCTTATAAAAGTCTTGGTTGCTTCGCTTGAAAAAATAAAATAAGTTGATCTTCCCGCAGTTGCTCTTGCATAACGCGGGTTTTTTGAGTTTGTTAAAACAGTATAGATTTGTTCATATTGGTGATTCCGTGAAAATTAGAATGAATTCCGTCAAATTTTTTCATAATTCCACGTAAAAACTAACTAATTCCGGTCGTTCATTGTTTTATTGTAGCAATCTTTTTTGGAAAATGTACTTTCCCTACATAAATGAATTTTTATCTTCGAATAATAGTAGCGTATTCAAAAATTTTATTTTCAATACATGATCCAAAATAACCGATTTTGGAAGGGGTGTCTCTTGTGCTCACCAATAAGCAGCTATCTGGCTTCCGACAAATGCTGCAGGAACAGAAGCAAGATTTAAAGCGGTACCGGGAAAATGATCATTTTGGTTTAACTAGAGGGCATGATCATGAATCAATGGGAGAGCTGTCAAGTTACGATAATCATCCAGCAGACGATGGTACGGAATTATTTGAAAGAGAAAAAGACATAGCCTTAAATGAACATTATCAACTTGAATTAAAAAACATCGAAAAGGCGTTACATGCAATTGAAAAAGGAACATATGGAAAATGTGAAGTTTGCGGAAAAGACATTCCGGTTGAGCGGCTGGAAGCTTTGCCGACAACAACTTATTGTAAAGAACACAGTCCGGATCAGGTTGTATCGCGTCAAAGACCGATTGAAGAAGGAGTTTTAATGCCTCCGTTTGGTAAATTTGATTTGGACGAACAAGATGAGTCTGTAGTTTATGATGCTGAGGATTCATGGCAGGAGGTAGCAGAGTGGGGAACGTCTGAAACTCCGTCAGACTATATCGAACCGGCGGATCATTATAACGATGTAAACATTGAATCATATGAAAATATTGGGTATGTTGAGGACTATGAGAATTTTATCGGTACCGATATACAAGGAAAAAACATTACCGTTTATCCGAATCCCCAACATGAAAGGTACGAAGAAGAATTAGATGAAGAAGGAATTATGACATCGTTCGGAGACTTGCCGGCGTATGAGCATGACCCTTATGTTGAAAAAGATAAATAAGAAAAAAAGCCGCAATGGAGACCAATTTAATCCATTGCGGCTTTTTTTAGCACTTTAAAGCGATGAGGGCCAGGCCCGCACTGCGTTAACGCTTTAAAGTAATGAGGGCCAGACCCCAAACATTTTAAAAAATCAGTGTTTTGACTGGAAATATTTCATGACTACTTGCATATTGTATACGACAACAACCCACCACCTACGCTAGCGTTTAGAGGTGGGGGCTTGTAACTACCCGGAAGTGCAAACGCCGCAAGGCTCCTTCCTTAGCTTGGTGTTACTTTAGGCAGGTTGACAGCTACCCAACTACACAAGTCATGCTTGTGCAGTCACTTCAGCAATGTACTCAATTCCTTTTCGCTGAAGATTCATAGCACCTATAAGGTCATCATTTGATGTGTATCCGCATGTTTTGCAACAGAATATATGCTTTTTCTTGTTACGGTTCGCCTTCACGGCATGTCCGCACTTCGGGCATGTCTGAGAAGTGAAGCATGGGTCAACTGCAATTACCTTGGACCCGACGATACAAGCTTTGTATTCTATCATTTGTCTCAGCTGAAAGAATGCCCAAGAAACGGTTTCATAGCGGTCTTTGACTCTTCACGTTCGGTTGTATGACGAACACCTGTCAAGTCTTCTACAACAAACAGGGTATTTGCTCCATATCGGCGGGCAAGTGCCTTACTAACGGAGTGGTTCACGTCCGTCATCCAACGGTTTTCTTTTTGTCCGATTCGCTTCAATTTCCGGCGAGCGGAAGCCGTACCCAATCGTTGCAATTGCTTGCGCATGTGCTTGTACTTGGAACGCTTGTCCTTGATGGGTCTTCCGTTGAAGAACAAGGATTTTCCGTCAGAGTCATAACTGACCGCGACAAAATTAATACCCATATCGACGCCAACTACTTGACTGACAGTATGTTCGGATACTTCTGGAAATTCCTTCGTCATTGGGATATGCAAAAAGAACTTGCCGTACTTTTTGACAAGTTTCGCTGTACCAAAAGTCCAAGAACCATCAACATATTGTTCCATACCTTTCGTTTCAAATGGCATTTTCACCCTGCCATTAACCGTGTTGATCGAAAACAGTCCTTTAGTTA
This sequence comes from Bacillus methanolicus, assembly GCF_028888695.1. Lineage (NCBI taxonomy): Bacteria > Bacillati > Bacillota > Bacilli > Caryophanales > Bacillaceae > Bacillus > Bacillus methanolicus. The sequence continues at coordinate 949,613 of NZ_PNFF01000001.1, forward strand.
GAGAATAGTCGCGATTCCAAACAAGGTCATATTCAGGTTTCTTAAATCGTATTGTACCCCAATCATGGCCATTCGTTTTCGCTGATTTGTAACGAGCGATCACGGTTTTCATTACGGACTGCGCCATTTGAGATCGTAAAGAAAAGTCAAAACGTAACGTTTTATAGGTCATCTTATATAACTTAGCCTAAACAAGCTCTTTTGTTTCAAAAATAATTTGAGATACGAAATTACAACCGTTACGGTAAGCTTTCAAAGTTTCCTGCAACAATCCGATTTGCTCAAGGATCGGGTTGATCTTAACTTTTGCTGTAATTGTCAAATGCATCATGATCACCTCACTTTCATTAAAAAGATAATCATATCATAGTATCTAGTGGATTAAACTAACTTAAAGAAAGAAGGGAAAAGAAGCGAATGTCGGATGCTTGAGGCGGCAGAAACCGCCCCGCATCCGAAGCACATTCCTCCCAGCCCAATTGAGGACTGGGTCTCCTGCTGATTAGATGAAATAAAGTAGAAATGGGGGATTAAGATGACAAGGACGGAAAAATTTCATCAACATCCGAAATCATTTTTTTGGAAAGGAATGGCTCTGTTTGTCATTTTCAGTGTTGCGATCGTCACCGCTCTTTACTTTTTTTCGCAAAGCCTAATTAAAGTTGAAGCTCCGAAAAAAGATTACGGACGAAAAGTGATCATCCAGCTTCCGAACGGAAAAGAAGTGTTAACATATGAGAACTTAATTGTGAAAGAAGATGGGAAAATTTTTTATAAAGGTGAAAACAACAAAATAGACTTAACAGGCGGAAACATTGTGTATGAAGATTGGAAATAGAATAATAGAATAATAGAAAGAGCCTTCAGAAATTATTTTAATACTTTTGCAAAGAGCATTGTCTTTTAATCGGACATGCTATTTTTTTCTTTTATTTAAGATGATTCATCACCACATTTTGTGATTTAACCAATAAAAATGAAAACACTCACAGATTCCTGGCAATAATGTTAGCGCCTACTTAACATAACAGGAGGTTCTGTAAGTGTTTTTTGTATCACTAGATTTGCCAGAATTTGAAGTTGTTAAACAAGTATTTCTTGAAGATTGCAATCTGTTACATGTTGAGAAAAATACGATGGAAGAACGTTGTACTTTTTGCGGCTTTTTTACCAGTAATGTCCACGACTGGCGGACAAGAAAAGTTCGTGATCTATCTATATTAGGCAAACCCCTTTTCTTATTTGTCAGAGTGAACAGATACCGTTGTCACAACTGTAATGAGGTATTTTCCCAAACATTTGAATCGATTAGCCCTAAAAAACATCAGACCAATCGATACAGAGAATATCTGTATCAAATGTGCAATGGATCCACTATTCAAGAAGTAAGTCGAAAGGAAAAAGTTCCTTATACGACAGTAGAAAGAATTTTTTATTCCATCGCTAAAGAAAAAGAAATGGAGCATTTAGAACATCTTGATAGTGCTTTAGAAAACAATGAACTAGTCCTTAGCCTTGATGAAGTCGCTGTTCGAAAGGGTCACCGATATGAAACCGTTCTAATGGATGCCCAATCCGGCAGTGTTCTTGGTATGGAACATCAACGTAGTTATGATTCTACTCTAACCTTACTCTCCAAGGAGATCCTGGCTAATAAGTGTGTTCAAACCGTTGTCATGGATATGTGGGATCCCTTTCATAAAGCTGTTAAATCCGTATTTCCAGAGGCCTGTATCGTCATTGATAAGTATCATGTAGTGCAAAAAGTTACCCAAGCACTTGATCAAGTAAGGAAGAATATTCCTGGCCTGAAAAAAGAACGGTTTAAGCTCTTGAAAGGTTCTGAAAAGCTAACGGCTAATGAAAAACAACAATTAGACGAAATGCTCGAAGAGCACCTAGAGTTGTCATATGCCTATTTTCTAAAAGAGCTATTTAGAGAAGTTTACCAAGCACCGGACTTTGATACAGCTGATTCACTCTTGGAAGAATGGATCCAACTTGCATGGAGCAGCCCATTTCCGTCATTCCATCAAGTAGCCAAGACCTTAGAAAATTGGAAAGCACAAATTTTGCAATACTTTCTTACACCCTTTACAAATGGCCGGATTGAAGGCACAAACAATAAAATCAAGAATATCAAAAGACGTGCATTTGGTTTTAGGAATTTAGACAGATTTAGACTCCGTGTATTTTTAGAATGTACAGGTAAAACTTATAAAAATCAGGCTGCCTGACCTTGTCCTTCATCAGCTTTCCACAGTGTAGTTGGTAGAAAGGAAGCCGTCAAGGAAAGCACTTGACAGCTTCCTTTCTACCAACTAAGTGGTCACTAAGCTGATGAAGGGGCTACTCTAGATTGAGTACCAATCTAGCTAACTTATTTCAGGAATTGTGTGGACATCACAGAATATGGTGAAGAGACTTTAAGATTAACCCTTCATCTCCCATCTTCCTAGCAAATAAGGTGATATCATTATGCCAACACCATGCTATTCGGTAATTGTTTCACCTAGTTCAATCGATTTCTGAATATTTTTCAAATACCTGCTCCACACATTGAATCTCCTCTTTATCCATAGCATCTGTTAAGCATATTGGATGTAAATTCCGTCTCCTGCATGACCAAACGTACATATTTTCATATTTGGATAGAAATAAGTTTATGAAGTTTTTGAATGGTGTAATTTTTCGCACTATTTGGTGTACTTTTCTTACACCGTTTGGTATACTTTCGTAAAAAGGAGGAGGGAAAAATATGCCAAAGCAAAAAGTGATATAAGCCGTAAGAAGAACTTAGAGGACAGGGGAAGAAATAGGAAGAGACCATATAAAACCCCTATAAATGGCTTTATGATTATATACATAACTGCAATCATTCAGCTTAAAGACTCTCTATGGAATAAAATAATGCAAGTAGTAAAATCCATACTTGCATACATGAATACATTCACGAATATCTTAATTATAATCACACAAGGACTTTCGGACAACAGCAAGGGTTCTAAGTAAAACGTTATATAGAAACCTTAAAAACACTTGAAAATGCTCAAATCGTTACAAGATGGAGCAATAATGACATCCTGTTAAGAATTCAAAAGAACAATATTTGGTTTCTAGCTTTAGAGATTTTGATGATTATTCAGTACTAATGAATCAGACTAATATTTACATGTTCA